>DAHWOF010000116.1 GCA_027335345.1 Granulicella sp.
TTCCGAGAGTCCATGCGGGTGTTCGGACTCTGGCATCAGGCGGAACAGATCCACCACGTTGACAAAGCGGATCTTCAGATCCGGACAGTGTTCGCGCAGGATTGCGTTGGCGGCCAGAGCCTCAAAGGTTGGAATGTCGCCTGCGCAGGCCATGACGACGTCCGGTTCAACGCCCTGGTCGTTACTGGCGAACTCCCAGATCCCGACCCCCTTGGTGCAGTGCTCGATGGCCTTCTCCATGGACAGGTACTGCAGATGCGGCTGCTTATCCGCAACAATCACATTCACATAGTTCGTGGTGCGCAGACAGTGGTCGGCAACACTGAGAAGGCAGTTGGCGTCTGGAGGCAGATAGATCCGGGTCACCTCCGGGCTCTTATTCGTGACCAGATCCAGAAACCCAGGATCCTGATGGGTAAATCCGTTGTGGTCCTGCCGCCAAACCAAAGAGGTGATCAACAGATTCAGCGAGGACACCGGAGCCCGCCAACGCAGTTCCAGTTTGCTCTTCTCCAGCCACTTCGCATGCTGGTTGTACATCGAGTCGATCACATGCACGAAGGCCTCATAGCTGGAAAGGAAGCCGTGGCGTCCGGTCAACAGGTAGCCCTCCAGCCACCCCTCCAAGGTATGTTCGCTCAGCATCTCCATCACCCGGCCATCCGGAGCCAGCCAGCCGCCATCGTCATCCGAGGGCAGACGATCCTCCAGCCATGTCTTCTGGCTGGTCTCGTAGATCGCATCGAGCTTGTTGGAGGCCGTCTCATCGGGCCCGAAGACCCGAAAGTTCTGTCGATTCCGGCGCATCACCCCGCCCAGAAACTGCCCCAGAACGTGCGTGGAGGAGATCTGCATCTTACCCGGCTCGTCGATCTTCACCGCATAGGCGCGAAAGTCCGGCATGTCCAGAGGCTTGCGCAGCAAGCCTCCGTTGGCATGCGGATTGCCAGAGATCCGCCGCACTCCCTGAGGCGCCATCTCGCGCAGTTCCTCCCGGAGCCTGCCGCTCTCATCGAAGAGATCTTCCGGCCGATAGCTGCGCAGCCAGCGCTCTAGCAGCGCCAGGTGTTCGGGATTCGTCTTGGGATCGGCGATCGGCACCTGGTGCGCTCGCCAAGTCCCCTCCAACTTGTGCCCATCCAACTCCTTCGGGCACCCCCAGCCCTTCGGGGTACGCAGCACAATCATCGGCCAGTGCTGCCTCTCCACGGGAGTCGTCGTCGACGCTGAGCGCGCACTCTGCTGGATAGCGCGAATCTCCAGAATGCACCTCTCCATGATCTCCGCCATCCTGCGATGCATCAAGGCCGGATCGTCGCCCTCTACAAAGTATGGCTTCCAGCCATATCCCACCAGAAGGCTCTCCAACTCCTGATGTGGAATCCGGGCCAGAATCGTCGGATTGGCGATCTTGTAGCCGTTCAGGTGCAGCACAGGAAGCACGGCGCCGTCGGTAACCGGGTTCAAAAACTTGTTCGAGTGCCAGGAGGTCGCCAACGGACCCGTCTCCGCCTCGCCATCACCCACCACAACCGTCACAATCAGGTCCGGATTGTCGAAGGCTGCCCCAAATCCATGCGACAGGCTGTAGCCCAATTCGCCACCTTCGTGAATCGACCCCGGCGTCTCCGGCGTGCAGTGACTGCCAATTCCACCCGGAAAGGAGAACTGTTTCAAAAACCTCCGCATGCCTTCCAGATCCTGGGCCATGGTCGGATAGATTTCCGAGTACACCCCCTCAAGATAACTGTTGGATAAGGTAGCCGGCGCTCCATGCCCCGGCCCGGAGATATAGATCGCATTCAGGTCAAACTTTTTGATCAGCCTATTCAGATGTACCCAGATAAAGGTCTGTCCCGGGTCACTACCCCAGTGTCCTAACAACCGGTTCTTGATGTGCTCCGGTTTCAGCGGCTCGCGCAGCAGGGGATTCTCCTGCAGATAAAGCATCCCCGCACACAGGTAGTTGCAGGCACGCCAGTATGCATCTAGCTTGCTTTGCTCCTCTTCGCTCAACCAGTTCGTCTCCGCTCCCTGCTCCACCGCAGAGGAGTTCACGGCTGCACTTGCCCCATCGTTGCTCTCCATCATCTGACACGACCTTTCCCGATCCCTGTCTAACTGCCTTGTTGAGCCGCACCGGCTACCTATCTTCTGTAGCCATGCGGAGGACATGAGCCGCGACCATCTGATCCTCCTGCGCTGGAACGATCAGAACCTGCGTACGCGAGCCTGGAGGACTGATTCTTTGGATGCCGCCAGTTGCCCTCTGGTTGAGTCCCTGATCCAAGCTCACTCCCAACTCCTCCATTCCGGCCACAATCTCCTCGCGCGTCTGAGCATCGTTCTCTCCGACGCCGCCGGAGAAGACGACGGCATCCAGGCCGCCCAGCAACCAGCAGAAGGCGCCCATCGCCTTCCTGACACTGCGTGTGAACACCTGCAGCGCCAGACGAGCGCTCTGCCCGCCTGCGTTCGCCGCGGCACGGATCTCTTTTACGCTGTTTTCCATGCCGCTGAGAGCCGCCAGTCCTGATCCATGATTGAGCAGCGTCTGCACGGAATCCAATGCATCCTTCGATCCTGCTCTGCCATCCTGTGAAGCGCCGATCTTCTCACGAAGCAAAAAGAGCACCAGCCCGGGATCCAGATCGCCCGGACGGGTTCCCATCACCACTCCGCCGGTTGGGGTCAGTCCCATCGTCGTATCCACAGAGCGGCCATCCTGGAGAGCCGTCACGCTGCAACCGCTGCCGAGGTGGGCGATCACCATCCGCTGCGGCAAACAACCCCTGTTCCCTCCCTCGTGCCGCAACTGCTGGACGATCGACTCGCAGCTAAGCCCATGAAAGCCGTACCGTCGCACCCCTCGACTCACAAACTCGGGCGGCAAAGCGTAGGTGCTGGCTTCGAGGGGCATGGTACGGTGAAAGACCGTATCGAAACAGGCGTACTGAGGCACCTCTGGAAATCTTTGGCTGAAGGTGCGAATCATCTGCACGGCCGCGGGGTCGTGCAAGGGAGCGAAGGCGCTGGCGGCATCCAACTCCGCCAGCACCTGCGGGGTAATACGCGAATGCTCGTGCAACCTCGGCCCTGGGTGCACCACCCGATATCCGACCGCCTCAAACCGCGGAATGCCGCTGCCGGAGACCACATCCAGCACCGCGGAGATCGCCTCTGAGACGCCATGGATGCCTACCCGGCCCTCCAGCGACGACCCTTGGCCGGCCTGCTGGACTGCAAGCCTGCTCTCTCGCTCCCCGATATCGCTCAACTGGCCCTCGAGTAGACTGCAGGGCAGATCCCCCTTCGGACTGACCGCATAGATAGAGAACTTGATGGAAGAAGATCCGCTGTTGATCACCAGTAACTGCATCCAGCCTCGCAGGTTCCCCGGCGCTGTATCCGGGATTTCTCGGCTCTACTTCTATTTCATCAACGAGTCAAACCCGCCGACCCGCATCCGGATTCCAGCACATGCCTATGAAAGAGCGATGACAGGAGGGCTCTTGCTCCGTCGCGACTCTCCACGCCGGCGTTGTCAGAGTTGCGTCATCGTCTGCCCAACACTTTGGGATAGGATGCGACAACCTGGGTGGAGGGCAGCCTACAGCCTGAAAGAGGAAGAGTGACCGGGGCGGAGATGTTCGGTAATCAAAGTGCTGGCTCAGCTTCCACGGCGCCCTCGGTCCCCGTCATCACCCCGATCCGCGGCACCAGAAGGTGGAAGATAGTTAGCGAAGCTACATAAGCGAAGCTTGCCATGCTGAAGATCACCAGAGGGTGCAGCGAGAGGAGGTGGGATACCACCAGGGTGAACAACGCCCCACCCACCGAACCCACCGCTCCACCAATGCCCACCACGGTAGACACGGATGTGGATGGGAACATATCCGTGGGCGTCGTAAACAGCGTGGCCGACCAGCCTTGATGCGCCGCTGCGGCCAGGGCGAAGAGCGCCACGGCCGGCCAGGCATTATGCGGAAACAACCGATGCATGTGCGGCACCAGCATCAGGGGCAGCACGCATAACGAGGTGACCAACATGGCGAACTTGCGTCCGCTGTTCACCGTATGTCCACGCTTGATACGCAGCCCGGAGAGTCCTCCCCCCAGGAACGAACCCACTGAGGAGACGGCATAGACCAGCACGATGGGCCAATAGGCCTGCTCCAGACTAAGCCCATAGTTGTCATTCAGATACATCGGGAGATAGAAGAGATAGAACCACCACACTGGATCGGTCAGTCCCTTGGCGATGGAAAACGCATACAGCCCGCGATGGCGCAGCAGGATCGCATACATTCGGGGGCCGGTAACATTGGGCGCCACGCGCTGCAGATTCGCTTGCGTGGTGGTGAGTCTGCGACGCAGCCTGTTGTAGGGAAAGACCACCCAAAGCAACAGCCAGCACAACCCCATGCTTCCGGTACAAAGAAATGCCGCCCTCCACCCACCAAAGTGAAGCGTGGCCAGTGGAATCAGAGCCGGAGCAATGAAGAAGGCGGCGTTGGCCCCGGAGTTGAACAACCCCACCGCCAAGGCTCGCTCCTCACTTGAAAACCACTCGCTGGTCGCCTTGATCGCAGCCGGAAAGTTCCCTGACTCGCCCAACCCCAGACAGATGCGTGCGATACAGAAGCCCAATACCGAGTGCACCAGCGAGTGACTGATGGAGGAGGCAGCCCAGATCCCGATCGCCAGCGCATAACCGATCTTCGTTCCCAGCCGATCGATCAGGGGAGCGGCCACCAGAAACCCCACCGCATAGGCAATCTGGAAGCACTCCACGATATGCCCATAGTTCAAGTGGTATGTGGTCTGGAACTTTGCGTTGACGCCGGGAACCCACCCCATAAAACCCAGGTGGAGCAGCGGCTCAATCAGCGAGAGGGCCGATCGATCCATGTAATTGATAGTTGTCGCCAAAAAAAGAAGCAGGCAGACAAACCATCGCACCTTCGACTCGATGGGGCGGGATGTAAACCCCTGAGGCTTCGATTCAGATGTTACCAAGGGCATGGAAAAGTGGGCTCCCGGCAAGCGCCGTCCTGTCGAGTATAGAGGAGAGCCGAGGAGATGGGATAGAGGCAGGAGACTTGTAGCGGGTTCTAGAGGTCTAACCGCAGGATCCGCCTAGCTTTTCTGTCTTTCGGCGTCCGCATGCCGGAACCGTGCCTCCCAATGTCCGGCGATGGTCTGCCCGGGCCCGCTGAGATTGCCCTGCCAGCATCACCGAGCCCTTACACTCTCTCGATTCTCCTTCTTGATGACTCGGGCGGAAGTGTTGGGCAGCAGCGAGACCCACCTCTACGCTGTCCGATCTCTCCCAAGTAAGAGGATTGGTCTGACCATAGCCGATGGTCTCTCCATGCAAACCCGTCTGGCGGGGAGACCGTCTGCGCGGGCCTTTGCGTCGGCGGAGGGGGCTGAAGCATTTTCTGTGTAAGTGTAGACAAACGGCCCGACTTCGATCGGCGATTTCCCAATGAAAACGTCACTGAAAGCCCTCTTCGGGACGCCCATCAATAGTGAAAATGCTAATAGGTTGCCGCCTCTCGCAGCGAACCGTGCACTCGATCCAATGTCTCGTTCTGGCTCGCTACCATCATGGCGCTGCCTGTGAATTATCTTATGTTCCTCCAACCGAACATGCCAGCCCATCTCTCGACATCCCTACGAAAGTAGGTGCAATCGTCTCCCTCAGGTCTTAGCATGGAAGAATCGTTTGTCTCAGTTCCAGCCTGACGCGATCAGGAGCGTCAAGGATGGCTATTTTATTCATGCTTCGAGGTGAGGTCGCTCCATGCCGGTGCTGAAACAAAGCTTCTCCCCGGGAGAGACCATCGGCGGAAACTACCGCATTCTCGCAGAGGCTGGATCCGGAGGCATGGGCGTCGTCTATCGTGCGCTGGATCTGCGCCTGGAAAGAGTCGTCGCGCTGAAGTTCCTTCCTCCCGACCTGGAGTCCGGCACGGCAGAGACAGAGCGCATTCTGCGCGAAGCTCGCACAGCTTCCTCGCTGGATCACCCCAACATCGGCGTAATTCACGGGGTAGAGCAGACCTCTGACGGCCGGATGTTTCTCGTGATGGCATTCTATGAGGGGGCATCGCTGGCGGAGTACATCCGGCGCGGACCACTCCCAGCGCTCCAGGCGGCAGATATCGCCTCGCAGATGGCCCATGGCCTGGCCGAGGCGCACGCACACGGCGTGGTTCACAGGGACATCAAGCCCTCCAACGTCATGGTGACCTCCACGGGTCTGGTAAAGATCGTCGATTTTGGCCTTGCTCACACCATTACGGCGGAGACGGCCTCGATCTTTGGGACGGCCGGCACAGTCGCCTACATGTCGCCTGAGCAAGCAATGGGCCATAGCGTCGACCAGCGCAGTGACATCTGGTCTTTGGGTGTTGTGTTGGCAGAGATGCTAACCGGAGTCCATCCCTTCCAGGGAGAGACCATCCCCGCCCTCCTCTTCCACATTCTGAATCAGGCGCCGCGAAACATCGATGCAATCGATCCTGCTCTGCAACCAGTGGCCTATCGCGCGCTTACGAAGGAGGCCGCCCGGCGCTACAGCTCCTGCGCTGAGTTTCTGGCCGATCTTGAGCAGGCCACTGGCCGGCTGGCGCCGACCGCAACACCGGTCGCCCAGCCGGAGTCTAGCTACAGTTCGACGCACGGCAGCCGTCCATCCTCTCAGCAGTCGGCAAAGCTGCGCCAGGCTCGCCAGGACGCCTCGCGGGCAGTCTGGATGCCCATCCAACCCAGTCGCTCCAAGCTGGGAACCGTCTCAGCCGTGGCGAGCATCCTGCTTGGAGTCCTGGCCCTGCTTCTTCTGGCCACCTGGCTCTTTCCTCCGCTGCGCCAGCGGGTGGCAACCCTCATCTCCCGCGAATCGGAGCAGAAGCACGTCGCAGTGCTTCCCTTCGATAACATCGGCAGCAATCCTGAGAACGCGGCAATCACCGAAGGCCTGATGGACTCCATTGCGGGCCGTCTGTCCAACCTGGATGTTGGGAATCAGTCACTCTGGGTAGTGCCCAACAGTGAGGTTCGCCGCCGTGAAGTGACGGATCCGGCCGATGCCCTCAAAAAGCTGGGAGCAAATCTTGTAGTCAAAGGTTCTGTCGAGCGCGACGGCAGCCAGATCCACCTCACCGTCAATCTGATTGACACGAGAACTCTGCGCCAGATTGGTTCTGCCGTCCTGGAAGATCAGGCAGGGGATCTTTCCACGCTGGAAGATGAGGCGGTCGCTCGTCTCGCCCAGTTGATGAAGATCTCCGTCACCGCCAACATGCTGCGAGACACCGGTGGTCGAGTAAACCCAACCGCTTATGAAGATTATCTGACGGCGCTGGGCTACATCGAACGCTATGACAAGCCGGGCAATCTGCAACTGGCGATCTCGGCACTGAACAGCGCTATTGCTACCGATCCTCGCTTTGCTCTGGGTTATGCTCAGCTCGGCGAGGCTTATCGAATCCAGTATCAGGTGGATAAGAGCCCTGCCTCCCTCGATGAGGCGGAAGCCAACTGCCGCAAGTCGATTGAGATCGACAATCACATCCCAGAGCCTTATGTCACACTGGGCAAACTTCACGATGCAGCCGGGCATTACAACCTTTCGGTGCAAGAGTTTCAGCAGGCTCTCTCTCTCAACCCGAGGGACGGAACCGCACTGGAAGGTCTGGCCCATGCCTACGAGCAAGCAGGACGCAGCACTGATGCCATGGCAACCTTTCAAAAGGCGGTTGCACTTCTGCCCGGTGACTGGGACGTCTTCGACAGCTTTGGTAATTTTCTACTGCGCCAGCAGAGATACTCTCAAGCTGTCGCTCAGTTTCTACATGCCCTGAAGCTCACCCCCGATAACGCACAGGTGCTGCTGAACCTGGCTGGAGCCTATATCGATTCGGGCGAAGCAAAAGATCTTCCCTTGGCGGAGTCCGCGCTCAAGCAGTCTATTGCTCTCAATCCAAGCTACGGAGCCTATGCCAATCTTGGTCTTCTGCTCTCGCAAGAGCATCGCTATCGCCAATCCGTGCAAGCGACGCTACAAGCCCTGAAGCTTGATTCGTCGGATTATCTTGTCTGGGACAATCTGCGCCTGGACTATGAATGGTTGAACGACGCCTCCGGAGTCCAGAGATCGCTGGCCGGCGAAATGCCTCTCCTGCTGGCTCAGATCAAGCTCCATCCCCGGGATGCAACGGCCCTGGTCACCTATGCCGATCTTTGTTCAAAGTTCGGACCCCTTGATCAAGCCGCAGTTCCTCTCCAGACCGCGCTGGCGTTGTCCCCAAACGATCCCGGCATCCTGGAAGAAGCTGCTTCCGTCTATCAGAACCTTGGCAAGGTCAAGCTGGCGGAGCAGTACATCAACCAGGCATTTGCAAAAGGGTTTCCCTTGACGGACGCGCAGAACGATCCTGAAGTCCAGACTCTACTCCGAGATCCTGAAGTGCACTCGCCCAGACACTAAAGCCCTTTCCAAGCGGATGCATCCCGATGCCTCGGCCTTTATGGGCATTTCCCTCATATGAGAACACCACAGCAAGCCCGCTTCGGAACTCCCATCCACACGGGAAAACAATAGGACGCTCAGAGTCAACCGAGCCAGGCATGAGAATAAGGCTTCTTCATTGGCCATCTTGTTTGTCAAACTGACATAGAACCGTTGGCATCCGGGTATCCGGATTGGCATCCACCCACTGGCGAGAGCCTCGTTTCATCAAAACTCCTCTGAGGAGAAACGTCTATGACAACACTCAGGATCACTCGAACCAATGGCGGCTATTCTGTCTCTTCGGACCCGACCCATGTCCCCCAAGGCGACAAACTGACGATTATTCCCCCGGAGACGCCTCCGGCTGGCTGCCTCCTATGCTTCAGCAGCGACTTCTGTGGAAAAACATCCTGGCTGTTGTCCTCCAGTCAGGAGTTTGATCTGAGTCAACAGGCGGAGGGAACGTCGTGGAGCTATGATATCTATGATTCCTCGGATACCTGTCCGAGCGTATTCAAGCGGAGCACGCCGCATTCGATTCAAATCGACGGTGGCAGTCGATAAGCAAGGCTGCCGGCCTCGACAGGAAACAACCGAGGTCCTTGCTTCCTTCTGAGAGTTGTTAGTCTAGAACCATCTTCCGAGGCTGAGGCATAGGGGCAATGGACAGCGCAGAGTTTCCCCAGATTCGAGAGCTCTCGATGCAGCTCATCGATGGATCGAGCCGCCGAATGATCACCATCGAGCGTTCTCCCTTTCTCATAGGACGGTCCCCGCAGAGTGACCTGATGCTGCCGGCGGCTTATGTCTCCCGCAACCATGCGCAGATCACCGTCGAGGGCATGAAGGTGATTCTCGAGGACACCGACAGCAGCCACGGAACCTTTGTGAATGGCGAGCGAATCAACCGCCGCTTGCTTCAG
>DAHWOF010000122.1 GCA_027335345.1 Granulicella sp.
GATACTCCCGCTCCGTTGCCGGCTGCCAGACAGCGGCTCCGCCAAATTCTTGCGCCGCCAACCCGCTCTCCATTGCCGCGCGCTCATAGATGCAGCGCGCAGCCGCCCGCATCGCCACCGCCTCTTCGATCAGCCGGGCCAGAGCGTCAGCATCAAAATTCACGTTGGTCAGAGTGGCAAAGAGCGCCCGGATGGTGAAGGCGTCCACCTCCGGGTCACACACCCTCAATGCCTTGTTTCCCTCTCCCAGCAGGCGCGCATGGTGCGCGTAGATGGAGATTCCCTTGACGATGTGCAGCAGAACGTCCTGCAGCGCTGCTGCGCTCTCATCTTTGCCGCAGACACCCTGTGTCTGGCAGGCTGCCCCTGCGGAAGTCTGTTCACATTGATAACAAAACATTGCTGGTCTTCCTCCTTCGGTTTCGTCCTACGCCCAAGGTTATGGATTCCGACGGAAGACGGCAGCGACTTTGGTCACATCTCTTCAGAGCAGACGCCGGACTTACCCTCCCGCCCGGAAGATCCGGTGCGCCCCCTGAAAAATCCTCAGCAATGTGATTCAAATCGCAGCGGCCATTCGGTTACCAACCTAAAGTTGAGTTCATGGAACCCACCATGCCACCCGCGATCGCGACCCAAACCATCCACGAGATCGCTCTGAAGCAGCCCACCTCGATCCGGGTCTTTGAGCACCTGGGAATCGACTCCTGCTGTGGTGGCGACAAGTCTCTGGCCACAGCCTGCGCTGAGGCCCACCTGGACGTCCGCGCGGTCCTGACGGCTCTTCAATTTGCCGCCGAACGACCGCCGCTACCCATGCCAGACTGGTCCAAGGCCTCACTGGAACTGCTCTGCGCGCACATCGTAACAAAACACCACACTTACTTGCGGCGCGAACTTCCGCTGCTGATCGAGGCGGCAGACCGACTTCTGAGCCGCCACGGCCAGGCCCAGCCGGAGCTGGCCGATATCCGTTCCACCTTGGGCCGGCTGGAGTTTGACCTGACCGAACATCTGTCCAAGGAAGAGACTGTTGTCTTCCCCTACATCGTCAGCCTGGAGCGAGCTGTGGACCGCTCATTGTCGGAGGCGGAGCAGGTTCCGGTGAGTTGCTTCGGCTTTCTTCCCAGGCCGGTGGCCATGCTCTGCAGCGATCACGAGGCGCTCGTCCGCCATCTCTCGCAGATCCGCGACTGGAGCCATCAGTACACCCCACCACTCTCGTCTTGTGGAACTTCGCTCTCCTTCTATGAGGGGCTGCAAAACCTGGACGCGGACCTGAGCCAGCACCTCCAACTGGAGAACAACATCCTGTTTCCCCGCGCGGTGCAGATGGAGACCGCCGAGGAGTTTGTGACCATTCATTCGACCGAAGACATTGCAAGGGAGTTCTCCATCGATTAAGCAACCGGACCTGAGCCTCGGCTGAAGACCAGAGCGAGGGTTAGGACGAGAGCCGGAAGCAGCGAGTCCATTCACCGGGATGGGCAACGGAACAGGCAAACGGAACAGGGAGCGTCCTGTTTCGCACCATGATTCGAAAGGTTTCCAACAAAGCGATGTCCTCCTCAGCCATGTCTTCCGCTCCCGATTACACCTACGTCACCTCTCCCCAGCCCTCCGCCTGTCGAATTCTGTCCTGGGATATTCCGTCACCCTATCTCCCTGTAGCCGCGGACCGCAGCAGCGGACATGCCTTTTGCCTGCATGCTCTGCCGCCAAGCCTGACGCTGTACGCTTTCCTGGACCTGGAAAGTGAGGCGGCGCCGGTGTGACGCGGCGTGTGCCGTTTCGGCTGCTCTACGCAGCCAGGCAGTGGTAGCATCTTCCAATGAGCGATTCGGACCAACGGGCGTCACCGCTTCATTTGGAGAGCGGCCTTCGGCGATCCAGGCAGAACTCACTTACGCTCATGTCTGAGCCAGGCAATCCGACTGAACCAGGCAATCCGGCCGAGTCCTGCAATCCGCGGCTGATCGCGCAGTGCGGGGACGGAGGGAATCGCCTCGCCGCTCTGATCCTTGCCCCGGTGCCGGAATGCCACAGCCTCTGCACCCACCAGGCACATGCGTAAACGCACGCTGATCCCGCTGCTGATTGCCGTGCTACTGCTCGGGGCTCTGGGGGTGATGCTCTATTTGCGCGCCAAGGCCCCACCCGAGGCGGCGCGTCTGCTGCCAGAGTCGGACGCCATTGTCTATATAAATTTAAAGGCCATCCGAACACTCACCCACTTTGACCAGACTCCCTTAGAGCGGAGTCCGGATTTTCAGGATTTTATCGACGCCACGGGAATCGTACCCGAACGGGATCTGGACACGGTCGCCCTGGCGCTTCATCGCATGCCGGACCCTACCGGCCCGAATGGTCCGGTGGCCTACTCGGAGGCTTTTGAGGGCAGCTTTGACGGCGTGCGCCTGGCGAAGTATCTGGCCTCGCTGGCGAGCTCCACGGAAGATTATGCCGACCGCACCATCTACACCATCCCCGTGGACGGCCGGCAGCTACGCATCGCGCAGGTGGCCTACGACACCATCGTCGCCTCCAACATGCCGACGCCCGAGCAGATTCACTCCATGATCGACCGATCGAGGGCCGGAGCCCTCAGCACGCCCGGTTCCAGCCTGCTGGCCGCTCGCTACCGCGACGTTCCCTTGCTCTCCGAAGCCTGGGGCATCGGCCGCATCGGGCTTCCGTTTGCTGATGGCCATGAGAAGGACGGGAATCCGGGGTTTATTTCGATTCTTGGCCTGGATCTTCCCCTCCGCGCCGACACCGATCTGGTGGCTAGCCTGCGTTACACCGCTGCAACCCGCATCCTGCACGGCGGCGCGATTCACCTGCGTGTGGAGGAGTTCGCCACGGATCCCGCTGAGGCCGGAAAGACCGTGGAAGCGATCGCAACGCTGCTGGGTATTCTGCGCAGCATCAGTAATGAAGCGGCATCTTCCCAGCCGCCGCAGAACAGCTCGGAGGCAGCCATGCGCGCGATTCTGAACTCGATTGCCCTTTCCCAACACGGGAGCCATGCGATTTTGAAGGCTACGGCCAGTATCGGCCAGCTCAAGGCTCTGGCTGCGGCTCATAACCCGGCACTCTCCACCCTTGCACCGGCGGAGCCGACAGGTCCAGCGGCAGATGGCCACGGGACAGCTCAGGAGACAGTGCATGGGGCGTTGCGTGGAAAGGCGAAAGATCGCCGCTCGGCCCGATGAGCAACCAGGGCAGACCTCTGCCAGACAATGCCTCCGTTCTCCGCACGAACAGCGAGCCAGAAGCTTCCACCGATGGTCTTTCGCCCCGGGTGACGACCGGGCTCCAGGGATTGGCATCAGAAGGCGGTAACAGGTAAGATCGCCAAACAGATTCCCACTCCCCGTTCGCAGCACCGAATCAGACGCCTCGCCTTGTCCCGACTCTGGAGGTCACCCGAATGATCGATCTGAACCCCGCTGATCCCAACCACGCAGACGCACCTTCCGCTGTGCATTCGCAGCCCGGCGCAGAGACTCCGCTGGAAGGCGCGGCGCTGGACTCGATGACCGGCGGTAAACGAGCGGGAATCCCCACCTCATGCAGCGTGGCAGAGGCCGAAGGCGAGTCTCCGGAGGAACGTAACGCGCAGTTTTACCGCCGCCAGTTCTTTTTCGGCCCCTTTGGGTTGCGCGCCATCTGGAGCCTGCTGATCTATCTGGCCATGGCCGGGACCATGGTGGGGGGCCTCTCTTATCTTGGGCATCAGCTTCAGCAAGCCGGCGAGCGCGCCGAACAGGCAGCCGCCAAATCCGGCAAGCCGGCACATCCGGGCCATACTTTCAGCTTTGCGCCCAAACCCGGCCAGCCGGTGCCGATGCCCGCCATGATCGTCAGTGAGGTTCTGCTCTTTTCCAGCTTCTTTTTCTTCAGTTGGATCATGGCGACCATCGAAGGCCGCCGGCTCTCCGCCTTTGGACTGGGGGGAGAGCATCCTATCGCCCGGTTGCTAACGGGCGCCTTCTGGGGCCTGCTGGCCATCTCTCTGCTGGTTTTCACGCTACACGGTCTGCATCTGCTGGTCTTTGACGCCCGTCTGGACCACGGAGGCTCCATCCTCTTCTGGGGCCTGATCCAGCTCTTCGCCTTCTTTCTGGTGGGCCTCTCGGAGGAGTACGTCTTCCGCGGCTATATCCAGTTCACCCTGACCCGCGGCATGGTGGCGGTCGGCAATCTCTTCTCGCCACGCCATGCCCGGACCATCGCCTTCTGGACCGCTTCGATCATTACCTCGGCCATTTTCCTGCTTGCCCACAAACCCAACGCCGGAGAGGATTGGTACGGCCTCTCCCAGGTCTTCCTCATCGGCTTGGTCTTTCTTCTGGCGCTGTGGCGCACCGGTTCGCTGTGGTGGGGCATTGGATTTCACATGGCCTGGGACTGGGGCCAGTCGTTTCTCTATGGAGTTCCTGACTCCGGCGGCCTGATGCAGGGCCGTCTCTTCGCCACCCACGCCCTGGGGAAACCACTCCTCTCCGGCGGCTCCGTCGGGCCGGAGGGCAGCGTGCTGTGCGTTCCCGTCATCTTGTTACTGCTCCCGGTTCTCTACTTCACCCGTCCCTCCCCTTTGCCGGCGATAGAAGCTGATATTTGACCGAGCAACAAAGCGGCAAGGGTCTGCGGTTTGCCGGATGCCCGGCGAGGCGAGAGCAGGAGGGAGTGGCGGCTGGGCACATCCGGCTAGACGAGAGAGCGTCGGCTTTGCCGCATTCGGTGCGGAACAGGGCGCGCTGGTTTGCTCCGTTCGCCTCACGTTGGCTGGAGTCCCTGGCTTGCGTAGCCTTTAGAATCTCTGTAGCCCATGAGCCGCCCTTCCTCCGACCGAAGTTCCGCAGACCCCTTCAACCTCCTCCATCGGAGCGCTCCCCTGGATCCCGAGGAGTTCGCCAGCCCGGAGGCCAAGCGCCGCAGGGCCGGGTTTCGTCGCCGGCTCGGACGGATTCTGATTGCCGGCGGGATCCTCCTGCTCCTCGTGGCAGCCGTTTTGCTTGCCGCTGGTCTCCGCTTCCGCCATGACATGCGCGTCAACCTGCTAACCAGCGAAGGCTTGCTGGACGGCCATATCTCTGTGGCCGGCCTGGCTGCGCCCGTCACGGTGACCAGGAACGCCCAGAACGTTCCTTCCATCGACGCCTCCAACCTGGACGATCTGCTCTTCGCCCAGGGCTATATCACCGCCTCCGACCGGCTCTTCCAGATGGACATGCTGCGTAGGCTGGGCGCCGGAACCATGGCGGAGATCCTCGGTCCGTCCCTGGCGCAGCATGATCGCGAGCAGCGCGTGCTGCAACTGCGCGCCGCGGCCGACCGGACGGCGAAGGCTCTCTCTGCGGATGACCTGCGCCACTTCCAGGCCTACGCTCGCGGAGTGAGCGCCTTCATCACCACCCACAACGGATCCGCAGGGGCCGATACGCTGCCGGTGGAGTTCCACATTCTGCACTACCAGCCGGCCCTCTGGGAGCCGCGCGACTCAATTCTAGTGATGCTGGTGATGGTGGAGGATCTCTCGACCGACTTTCCCACCAAACTCAAGCGCGAGGCCCTCTCTGCCAACCTTCCGGCGGATCTGGTGGCGGATCTCTACCCGGTGGGGAGCTGGCGCGACAAGCCGCCCCTGCAAGATCCGCCGGATCTATCCCATCCGACGGCGCCGATTGTGCAGATTCCTCTGGACCGCAGCCAGTCCCGGCTGCTGCCGACCGCGCCGCCGGTAGCGTCCTCCACGCTACTGAACCAGCTCTCCGATGACCTGCGCGGAACCGACTGTGAAGGATGCCGGGACGGCTCCAATAACTGGGTTGTGGCCGGAACCGATACGGTCAGCGGAGCGCCCCTGCTCTCCAATGACATGCATCTGGGCCTGAACGCCCCTGACATCTGGTATGAGGCAGCCCTGCACTTGAAGCCGGCGGCTGCAAACCAGGGGTTTGATGTGGAAGGTTTTACCTTGCCCGGTGTTCCGTTTGTCATCGCCGGCCGCAACCGTTACGTCGCCTGGGGGTTTACGAACTCCGGAGCGGACGTTCAAGACCTGCTGGTGGAGCACCTGCGCAAAACAGGAGACATGATTGAGTACGAACGCCCCGACCATAGCTGGGCGCCGGTCATTCACCATCCGGAGCTGATCCGGGTCCGCGGGGGGCGTAACCTCCATCTGGATGTCCTCACCACAGAGACAAACATCGGCTCCAGGACGATCCAGACGCCGATCATCAACCCGATCATCGCGCCGTTGAACTCCGGCGACCGCCGTCCGTTAGCCCTGGCCTGGACGGTCTATGACCCCTCCACGCTGGCCACAACCATGCTGCCGATGGACTCCGCCACCGACGCCGCCTCACTGGTGGCCGCCTTCGCTCACTTCACCACGGTAAGCCAGAACCTGGTCTACGCCGATGCTCACCACATCGGTTACCACCTGCTGGGCTGTATCCCGATTCGGGGTCCAGCCGTGCAACATCCCTTTAGCCCCGCCCCACCGACCGCGATCCAAAACGGCGGCGGATCCGGTGTTGCCGGAGTGGCTGCCTCTGTTGCGCAACCAGATCTTTCCGGTGCGCCAGCCCCCGGCTACATGATCGGCAGTCCGCTCTCGCCCGGCCCGGTGGATGCGCTGGATGCCTCCCAGGCGTGGTCCGGGTACATTCCCTACGACCAGCTCCCGTCCGTCCTGGATCCGTCCTCCGGCATCATCGCCACCGCCAACGCCCGTATTACGCCGCCGAACTATCCCTATGCGATCACCCTGGAGTGGACGGATCCTTATCGTGTGGAGCGCATCGACCACCTGTTACAAGCCCAAATCCAGAGCGGCCGGAAGCTGGACGCGGCAGAGATGCTGCGGATTCAGATGGACGTCCACTCCGAGTTCGATCTTGTAGTGGCGCAGCGAGTGGCCTACGCTCTGGATCACTCTTCGCTCACTCACCAGGATGCGCGTCTGCTGCAGGCGGCCAACATCCTGCGCAACTGGAATGGGGACGACAGACGCTCTTCCCAGGCCGCCGTCATCACCGCCGTGATCGAGCAGGCGCTTTGGCCGATGCTTCTGGCCCCTCAGATCATCGCCTACGACCAGGCACACTACCACGTCAAGCTGGACAGTCTGGCGGTGAACCGCACCGTGGCCCTCTATGGCTGGGAGGAGAGCCGCACCGCGCTGGAGTTGATCCTGCAGAACACCCCAGCTCGCTGGCTGCCGCCCGCCTTTAGCAACTGGAATGACTTCCTCACTGTAGCCACCGAGCGGAGCCTCAACTTCATCCACGCCCCGCAAGATCTCTCCCGGCTCAACTACGGAGCTTCCCACCCGGTCGAGATCTCCCATCCCGTCTTTGGCAGCCACTCCTTCATCAGCCGGCTGCTGGGCGTGGCCACGGGAACCGGACCGCATCCCAACAGCGGCGACCGCACCACCGTGAAGCAGACTGAACTTCACTTCGGCCCCAGCGAGCGCTTTACCGCCGACCTCTCCAATCCCGACAGCACCCATGCCAACATCACCACCGGAGAGTCCGGCAATCCAGCCAGCCCGTGGTTCCTGGATCAGTTCCAGCCATGGCTGCAGGGCGCGACCTTCAGCCTGCCGCTGGACCATCCGGTCGTCGCCCACTCGCTCACCCTAACCCCCCGCTGAGGGAGAGATGCCCTGCGTCGATGCCAGCGCAGATCTTCGACACCGCCCTCGGCGAGGCTCCTGCGCCGGTTGGGCGCAGGCTCGGAGTCCGAACGTCTCGGACTGGAAGGCAAACGCATCACATCGTCCCTTGGCCAGGTAACGTAGAATCTCCACTGAAGATGAACTCTGACGTCCAATCCCTGCTCAGCTCCGGCGTAGCCGTCACCGACGATGCCTTGGAGCGCCTGCTACCCTCCGCCACGACGGAGCCGCACTCGATTCACCGCGCCATGCGCCACAGCGTCTTTGCGGGCGGCAAACGCCTGCGCCCCATCCTCTGCATGGAGGCTGCGCGCATGGTTGCAGGCGCCGGGCAGATTCCAGCGGGTGGCGCCGAACTCGGCGCGGCCATTGAGATGGCGCACACTTATTCCTTGATTCACGACGATCTGCCTGCCCTGGATAATGACAACCTTCGCCGCGGCAAGCCCACCTGTCACGTGGCCTTTGGCGAAGCCATCGCCATCCTGGCCGGCGACGCCCTGCAAAACCTTGCCTTCCAGTTGATCGCCGATCTCCCTGCCCCCCCGGCCACAGTCGTCGCCATTCTGCACGACTTTGCGCTGGCCATTGGCACCGGAGTGGGATCTCCGACCGAGATTCCCCCGGGCATGATCGGCGGACAGGTGGTCGATATCGAATCCGAGGGCCTTCCCCCGACTCCGGAGCTGGTGGAGCGCATCCACCGCGCCAAGACCGGAGCGCTGCTGACCAGCAGCATCGTCTGCGGTGGGTTGCTGGGGCTGGCGCATGCGCCCCAGGCTCATCGGGAGATAAACTGCATCGAGCGCCTGCGCAGCTTCGGCAAAAACTTCGGCCTGGCCTTCCAGATCATCGATGACATTCTGGACATGACCCAGACCTCGGCGGAACTGGGCAAGACCGCCGGCAAGGATCTTACTGCCGTGAAGGCGACATGGCCGGCCGTCTATGGCATTGAGCGCTCCAGAGTGGATGCGGACGCTCTGATCGCCGATGCCTTTGCCGCCCTGGAACCCTTCGCCGCAGCCGCGGATCCGCTCAAGGCGCTGGCGCGCTTCTGCGTGGAGCGGAGAAGCTAGCCGCTGTTATGGACTTGCACCCCTGCTTGATTGTTTGCACGATTTGATTTTGCTTCCAACTTGGAGGTAGAGAAAAGGTCGTCGCGGGTGTGGAGACTGCGGGCGAGGGCGCCCTTCCAGGGCAACCGTGCTGAGCACGGATCCCATCACCGCCAGTCTTCGCTCGATCCGTTCTCATGCAGCGGTTGGCAGGTCCGTGCTGAACAGCAAAGCAACAAACTGGTGCGCTGTCGGGCAGAAGATGGCATCATGGAAGAACTGTAATCGTTCCAGCGATTGAGGGCGACGGACCGCATACAGTTTGAACTCCAGCATCAAGGTTCCCAAAGAAGGATCGCTGACCTGCGCCGCCATCCCGGAGCGAAACATTCCAATTCGATTGGCCTGCTCCTGCTTGTTGCGTAATGCTTCCATCATCTGCTCGAAATGAGCGAGCAAACGCTGCTCGACCGATGAAGGAGAGGTCTTCTTTGCTTGAATTGTGTTCATAGATGGCGCCCAGCGTATCGCCGGCTCGCATCGTCACCTCCTCCAGTTCAACCCTTTCAGACCCCCGGGCGACGAACACCTCCTGGGCTGCATTGAGGATCCTCGTCTTGGCGTTTTCGGTCCGCGAGGCTTGCCGGGAGCGAGAGTCCTCTCTAGGAAATTCTGTTGATATCGTTCTCCTCACCTCGTGACAACTCGTCCCTTTCATGTCTATATTAATACATACGCGTATGTATCTAATAATCAGGCGACATCTCGAAGACCACCGGCACACGCTTGCTTTGGTCGTTCTGGCAACCCTGATCTCAGCGGTCAGGCCGGCGGCAGCGCAGATCCAGGGGGGAGCTCAGGGTACAGGTTCGCGTGCTGTGCAGCTCCCGCTCTCCGGCAGGCAACAGGGTGGAGTCTCCGTGCAACAGACGGCTTCGCCCGGATCAGAGTCTTCTGTCAACACCTTGAGCAACCAGATTCAGATCCAGGGGGCTTACAGCGGAAGCGTGCCGGCGCCTGACGTTCCAGCCGGGGCAATTACGCTGACCATGGCGGATGCCATCCGTATGGGGCTTGCAACGAATCTCGGAAGGATCGGCTCTGACACCGCAGCATCCATGGCCAACGCTGAGCGGTTAGGGGCTCGAAGCTCTCTGCTTCCGAATCTCAGCGCCAGCATGTCGGAGAACGCCGCAAAGATAGATCTGGCGGCGGAAGGGTTCAGCAACAGCGCCTTTGGGCTCTCGACCGCATTTGCATTTCCGACCGTTGTCGGCCCCTTCCACTACTACGATATCCATGGTTCTCTTCAGCAAAGCGTCCTTGACCTCACAGCTCTTCATAATCTTCGCTCTGAAGACGATAGCGCCGCTGCGGCCGGCCGCAATGCCAGGCAGGCACGGGAGGAGATTGTGCTGGCAGTATCGACTGTCTATCTGCAGGTGTTGGCCTCCGAAGCTTTGATCGCGGCGCAACAGAGCGAGGTGCAGTACGCGGAGAGGAGTTATCGGCAGGCCAAGGCGCAGGCAGATGCAGGAAATAAGGCCCCCATCGATGCCAATCGCAGCCTGGTCGAACTGCAAACGGAGCAGCAGCGGTTGCGCTCGCAGAGCGGTGAGGTGGAAAAGCAAAAAAACGAGCTGGCTCGTTTGATTGGCCTCCCCCTGGGACGCAGAATCAATCTTGCGGAGACTCTGGAATCTCTCCCTCCGGTCGTGCTTTCACCCGAAGAGGCCATTCGCCGCGCCTGGTCGCAACGCCAGGACCTGAAGTCCGCGACAGCCCAGTTCGCCGCCGCGGAGGAAGCGCGGAAGGCGGCAGCCTCAGAACGGCTCCCTTCTGTCTCCCTCAACGGGCAGTATGGGCTCCAGGGCGTCAATCCTGATGAAGGATCCAATGTCTTCCAGGCTTCGGCCTCACTGTCGGTTCCGATCTTTACGGGAAGGCGCATTCGAGCAGATATTCAACAGGCAAACGCAGTGGTTGAACAGCGGCGGGCCGAGCTCGCAGACCAGCGCGGCGCCGTTGAGCTCGAAGTGCGTAACGCCTTCATTGACCTTGACGTCGCGAATCAGGAAGTCACGACCGCGGAAAGCAACCAACAACTGGCTCTGGCAACGCTGCAGCAGTCCCAGGATCGCTTTGCTGTAGGCGTCGCGGATTCCGTGGAGGTAGTGAACTCGCAGGAATCCCTTGCTACGGCAAACCGTGACTATGTCAACAGTCTGTTTTCGCAGTACGTCGCAAGAATCTCGCTCGCGCACGCAATGGGCGAAGCAGAGAAGGACGTCACCGATCTGTTCAAGAGGAAGTAACCAATGAGTGTTGAAACACAGACTGCCGGACCTCTGCATGAGGAGACCGAAGCCAACGCCAATACCAACAATTCGCCCCGGCGGCGAGTCAATCCGCTTGTCCTTGGGGCGGTCGTCCTCGTTCTGGCGCTTGCCGGCATCGGATGGTATCTCTATTCGAGCCGCTATGAGGAAACGGACGATGCACAGGTCGATGGCCATTTGAACCCGGTCTCAGCTCGCATTGACGGCACCATTACCGCCGTCCATGTGGACGATAACCAGGCAGTGACAACCGGTGAACCGCTCGTCGAGCTTGATCCACGTGACAACCATGTAGCGCTTGATCAGGCCCGAGCCCAGTATGACCAGGAGGTTGCCCAGCTCGGGGCTGCCCATCCGGATCTACCCATCACCCGAATCTCGACCAAGACGGACGTCATATCTCAGCAAGCAGCAGTCACCAGCGCCCAGGCGGCTCTTGATGCTGCGGGACATGACCTCGATACGGCGAGGGCGCGTCTTCGCGAGTCCCAGGCTCTTCTCGTTCGCAATCAGGCGGACTTTCATCGTTACCAAGTGCTGTTTGAAAAGGATGAAGTTGCGCGCGCCGACTACGACCGCTACAAGGCGACCGCAGAAGCGCAGGTTCAGACAGTGGCTGCGAATGCGGCAGCGCTGGCCTCCGCGCAGCAAACGGTCGAACGGCGCCGGGCCCAACTCGCCGAGCAGAAGGCCAAGCTGCAAGAGACAAGAGCCAGCGCCCCCTTCAAGATTGCGATTCGCGAGCAGAACATTGCGAGCGACCAGGCGAGCGCCGAAGCAGCTCAGGCGGCCCTTGAAAAGGCCCGTCTCCATCTTGCCTACGGGCACGTCCTCGCTCCAGTGTCCGGCATCGTCACGGAGCGAAGTGCCGAGGTAGGGGCGCACGTCTCCGCCGGACAGCAACTGTTAATCATCGTCCAAACTTCGGATCTATGGGTCACGGCTGATTTCAAGGAAACACAACTGGCCCACATGCATCCCGGACAAAGCGTCCGGATCTACGTCGATGCGCTCAGCCGGACCTTCGCTGGAACAGTTCAGAGCATGCCGGCTGTCACCGGCTCCATGATCAGTGTCCTTCCCCCTGAAAATGCAACTGGAAATTATGTGAAGGTCATCCAGCGCATGCCGGTCCGCATACGCTTTGAGCCCGGTCAGAAGGATCTGGACAAGCTGCGGCCAGGCATGTCGGTGGAACCCACGGTCTACGTCAACTAGCGAGGGCTGAAGCGACGATGGATCACCTTGAATCTCCGCAACGGCCGGTCATCAATCCATGGGTCATCGCCATGACGGTTACGCTGGCGACATTCATGGAGGTACTGGACTCCTCCATTGCCAACGTCGCGCTTCCCCATATGGCAGGCTCACTGGGGGCAACTCCGGAAGAGAGCACCTGGGTGCTGACCAGTTATCTTGTGTCGAGCGCCATCGTGCTGCCGATGAGCGGTTGGCTATCCAACGTGGTCGGCAGGAAGCGGTTTTACATGCTCTGCGTGACTCTGTTTACCGCCAGTTCCTTCCTGTGTGGTCTGGCTACCAGCCTTCCGATGCTGGTCTTCTTCCGCGTCTTGCAGGGCGCCGGTGGCGGTGGCCTCCAGCCAAGCGAACAGGCGATCCTGGCCGATACCTTCTCCGCCGAGAAGCGAGGGATGGCATTCGCCATGTACGGCATGGCGGTCGTGGTTGCGCCGGCGATCGGTCCAACGCTGGGAGGGTGGATAACCGACAACTATAGCTGGCACTGGATCTTCTTCATCAACGTACCGATCGGGATCCTCTCCCTGGTGCTGACACAGCGGGCCGTTCATGATCCTCTGTATCTCAAAGAGGCACGTCGGGGTGGCAAACGAGTGGACTATACCGGGATCGGTCTGATTGTCGTCGGAGTCGGCTTTCTCCAGTACGTCCTCGATAAGGGGCAGGAGAAGGACTGGTTTTCATCCCATGCCATCCTCCTTTGTTCCATCGTCGCCGTAGTGGCGCTGGTTGCACTCGTCATTCGCGAACTGATCCACGAAGATCCGATTATGGATCTCCGGCTCCTTGGCCTGCGCAACTTTGGAACAGCCGTCCTCTTCAGTTTCATCCTTGGAATGGTGTTGAACGGAAGTACGATTCTGCTGCCCCAGTTTCTCCAGAACGATCTGGGCTACACGGCCAAGCTTGCCGGCTGGGCCCTTTCTCCGGCTGGAATAGCCCTGGCTCTCATGATGCCGGTAGCAGGATTCCTGGCCATGAAGTTTGACCCGCGGGTCATTATCTCGTTGGGATTTGCGCTCACCGCCTTCGGTCTGTTTCACGTGACGAATATCTACCTGGGCGTCAGCCTGCATACGATGGTGATCTATCGCATCATTCAGGTGCTGGGCATTCCGTTGATCTTTATTCCTATCAGCACGTTGAACTATGTGGGAGTTCCACAGAACAAGTTCAATCAAGTCTCGGGCATCAGTAACTTCACGCGCAATCTCGGAGGCGCCATCGGAGTCTCTCTGCTCAACAACTTCATCTCCCGGCAGGCACAGATTCACCGGACCATGCTCACGGAGCATACCAACCTCTCCAACCTTTTCTTTGAACGGCAACTCAACGCGATCACTCAGGGACTCGTTGCCAGCGGCGTCGGGCTGACAGAGGCGTCGCATCGGGCGCTCGCACAACTCTCGGCGCAGGTCGATCTCCAGTCCACTGTCCTCGGGTTCGTCAATGCCTTCTGGGTCCTTGGCCTTGTGGTACTGCTGTTGACGCCGCTGCCGTTCATCATGAAACGCCCCAGCAAGCAAGAAGCGGAGGCTGCCGCGGCCGCACATTGAGCCCCCAAGAGCAGACACCTTGATCCCCATCACCATCAATGCGAGCATCTGTGTATTGAATTTTGGATAGTTGCTTCTAGAGTAGGAGTGCGATGAAGAAAGCCAAGAAACTGAACAAGCACCAACTGCAAAGCGCCGAGACTCGACACGCGCTGCTCGAAGCCGCGGAGAAGATCTTTGCACGGGATGGATTCGAGCGGGCTCAGTTGGAAGAGATCGCCCATGAGTGTGGCCGCACGCGAGGTGCGGTCTACGCGCAGTACGCGACCAAGGAACATCTGTTCTTCGCACTCCAGGAACTTCGTGTCGAGCGAGCAAGACGAGATGTGGGGGAATTGATTGCCGCTATCGAAAAGAAGGATGCGCATGCGCGGCGGGCTGCCTTCAGAAGGTATTATGCCGAGGCCACAGGCCCCGAACTCTCCATCCTTGACCTTGAACTGAAGCTCTATGCGCTGCGGCATCCCGAGAGCCTCGCAGCCTGGCGTGAGCGATATGCAACGCTGTATGACCCTGCCCGATTCAAAGAGGCATTCGGCGCAAAGCAGGTTCCTGGGCGCTCCAAGGTCAAAAGCCGCGTTCTTGCGTTGAACGTGGTTAAGAGCGGGTTGGAACTGGCCATGAAGTTCCAGCCGGAAGAATTGACAAAAAAAGAGATGCGCCGGCTCTTGTTTGAGATCTTCGACGGGCTCTTTCCGGAGGAGGTCTTAGGGACTGCCCGCGCTCCGAAGCCAGAAAAGGAGAGCAAGTGCGGGACTTAGCGCATAAGCATTGTTCGTTTGAATCCTGTGCTGTCAAACCCCTGCTGGCCTGATGCGTCGCTTCGAGCTGGACAAGCTAGTACCCGGCTTTACGGCATATGTTTTGTCGTCGATGCTGTGACCTTTTGAGACTTGGACTTCACTTCCCGGCGGAGCCCCTGTTTCCATGGCGCAGCCTCCAACCACGAAATAATCTGATTGCATTCGGAAAGGCTATCTCAATGGAAAGTTTTGCGAACTTCCTCCTCCGCTTCACCGTGGTGTTTCTTGGGGCAGGGCCGCTGTTGCCGAATGTCGCCGTGGCGCAGGTTCCTGTTGTCGCTGCCCAGGCACAGTCCGTTCCCGTGGTCACCGGCGATGCTCGCGTCGACCGTTTGCTCAGCCAGATGACCTTCGACGAAAAGATGGCGCTCATCCGCGGCGCGTCAGAAGATCCCGCCACCAACCAGGGCCAGGCTGGTTACATCGCCAGCGTCCCGAGGCTTCACATTCCGCCGCTCCGGTTCTCCGACGGACCTCCCGGCATCCTCACGCGTTATCCTTCCCAAGCCGAGACAGCAACCATGGGTCTGGCCGCCACCTTCAGTGTCGGTGATGCCCGCGCCAACGGCCAGGTGGTCGCCCGCGAGGCCAAAGCTCTCGGCATCGACGTTGTCCTTCAGCCCTTCATCAACATCGATCGCGACATCACCTTCGCCCGCGGCTACAACACCTACGGCGAAGATCCCGTCCTCACCGGCGACATCGCCGCCTCCTTCATTCGCGGCGTCCAGGGCGAAGACGTCATGGCTCAGGCCAAGCACTACGTCGCCTATGACACTGACGGCGGCAACGTGTGGGTCGGCCAACAGGCGCTACACGAAATCTATGTCTCGCCCTTCATCGACGCTGTCCGCGCCAACGTCTCATCGATCATGTGCTCTTACAACAAAGTCAACGGTATTTCCGCCTGCGGCAACCCGAACACGCTCATCACCATCCTCCGCGATGAGGCCGGCTTCAAAGGCTTCGTCACCTCCGACTGGGGCGCCGTCCACTCGCCGGAGTTCATCAACAATGGCCTCACCATGGAGATGCCCGGTCCAGGACCCAAGGGCAGCCCGCTCGGCTCCATGATCTTCTCCTACTTCACCACGGACAAACCGGAGGCACCCAAGCCGCTTAAGTTCAACACCGCCATGATGGCCGGTTTCTTCGGCCGTCCCTTGCCCGAAGAACCGCCCTTGAAGCCCTTCGATGCCGGCGCCTTCGGCTCCGCCCACGATCCGCACGTCAACTTCTGGAATCTCCGTCAGGAGGGCAAACTCTCCGACGCGACCATCACCCGCGCCGCCGGTTACGTCTTGTATGAGATGGATAGATTCGGCTACCTCGACCACCCCACGCCGGGTGAGCTCGCGCCCAAAGATCCTCCCGTTCACGCCGTTGAAGCCAACGCCCGCGTCATCCGCAAGACTGCTGACGATGCCGCCGTTCTGCTCAAGAACGATGGCTCCATCCTCCCGCTCAAGCCCGCCGATCTCGCCTCCATCGCCATGATCGGCCCCGGCGCCGGACAGGTGGTGGCCATCGGCACCGCCGGTGAACGCTCCATCGGCTTCCCATGGCGTCAGGTCGGCCCCGTGCAGGCCATGCGCACCCTCGATCCCTCGGCCAGGATCACTTACTCCGTCGCCGATGACATGACGGGCTCGCCCATTCCTGCATCGCTCTGGACCAGCGGCGGCAGACCCGGCATCACCCGCACCCTGAAAACCGGCAACCCGACCACAGACGCGACCATTGACTTCACCGTCAGCAATCACAAGGCTCTGCCCGCCAACACGGACGCAACCTGGACCGGCGTCCTGCACATCGCCCGCTCCGGCTCCTACTGGATCTATCTCCAGCTTCTCGGCGCGGCCGGCAGCCTGCAAATCGACGGCAAGGACGTCGCTGCCGCCAACGGCCTTCGCGGCGGCGTCCACGGTGATACCGTCCTGGCCGGCAAGGACGGTCTGATGCCCACCACCGACGGCCTCGACAACGTCCGCGTCGCGCTCGATCTGACCGCCGGAGACCACCCCGTCACGCTGACCGTCACCGGCGATACCTCCAACCATCCCGAACAGGTCCGCCTGAACTGGATGACCCCCGAAGCACGCCAGGCCAACCACGACGCCGCCATCGCGGCCGCCAAGGCAGCCAAGGTCGCCGTCGTCTTCGTCTGGACGCGCGGCCATCCTGATTTTGCCCTGCCCGGCGATCAGGACAAGCTGATCGAAGAGGTGGCTGCCGTCAATCCCAACACCGTGGTCGTCCTCAACGTCTCCCAGCCTGTTGCTCTGCCTTGGCTCTCTCAGGTGAAAGCCGTGCTGCAGATGTGGTGGCCGGGCGACGAGGGCGGCTGGTCGACAGCAGACATCCTGCTGGGCCGCGTCAGTCCCGCCGGTCGCCTGCCCTTCACCTGGGCCGCCAGGCTCACTGACTACGCCGCCACCGATCCATCTCACCCCGAACGCACCGCCAAGGGCATCGACGGCAAAACCACCTTCTCCGAAGGAATCTACGTCGGCTATCGCTGGTTCGACAAACAGCAGATCGCCCCGCTCTTTCCCTTTGGGTACGGACTCAGCTACACCCACTTCGCCTACTCGGGCCTCAACGTCACCCCGGCCGCTGACGGCGGACTCACCGTCAGGTTCACGCTGAAGAACACCGGCTCTGTGGCTAGTGACGAAGTCCCACAAGTCTACCTTGGCCAGCCGCAGCAGCCTCAGGCCGGCAACTTCGCCATCCACGCGCTGGTTGCCTTTGACCGCGTCCACCTCGCCCCCGGCGAATCTCGTACGGTCACCATCGCTGTGCCCCCGCGCAGGCTGGACTACTGGTCGGAGTCCGGCAACAGATGGACTCGAGCCACCGGCCCGCGTCCCGTGCTGGTGGGCAGCTCCTCACGCAACCTCCCGCTAGAGACGATGGCCGTCATCCGGTAATCCCGCCCGGCATCATTGTTGCTAGCAACGATGATACCCAGGCGCAGTTTTCCGTGTCTGGGAGTTGCCGGGGCGGGCAAGCACCTCGATGGGAACGCGAACCGCATCCTCCGTCAGGATCTGCTTCCCGGGTTCGCCGGATTCCTCCAAACCCGCCCGGCACGGGTCAGCGAGCTGCTGGACTTTCAAAGGGACATCTTCGGAAAGGCTCATAGTGAGCTTTGCGGTGGAGACTGGACTTATGGACTGAACCCTTTTCTGGAGACAGTCGCAAATAGCACACTATGCAGGGAAAGGTTCTGCAAGTGGCTGAGAAGCGAGGATATGTGCGACGTTGTGTGGCGTTGAAGCAAATGGCCGTGGAGCGGATGAAGAACTGCCCGAAGATCGGTCGGTTGGCCGAAGAACTTGGCGTTTGCCGGCGTCTGCTTTACCACTGGAAGAATAAGCTGGGGCCGGTGCTCAAGGACGCCCCGTCCATACCGGAAGCGGAGCCGCGG
>DAHWOF010000132.1 GCA_027335345.1 Granulicella sp.
AGACACTGACCTCAGCTATCGCGCTCAGATGGCCGGCTGGAAGTTTAAATACCTGCCCCACGTCGAGTGCCCGGCTGAGCTTCCCATCGAAATGACCGCCTTCAAGACCCAGCAGGCGCGCTGGGCCAAGGGCCTGATCCAAACCTCGAAGAAGATTCTGCCCTCGGTCTTTCGCTCCGATGCGCCGTTCCATACCAAGCTGGAGGCCTGGTACCACCTGACCGCCAACATCAGCTATCCGCTGATGATCGTGCTCTCCGTGCTGCTGATGCCGGCCATGATCATCCGCTCCTGGCAGGGCCCCATCCAGATGATGCTGATCGACTTTCCGCTGTTCATGGCCTCCACGATGAGCGTATCGAGCTTTTACCTGGTCAGCCAGCGGGAGCTGTTTCCGCGCACCTGGTACAGGACTTTCCTGTATCTGCCGTTCCTGATGTCGCTGGGCGTGGGCCTTTCTGTGACCAACACCAAGGCGGTGCTGGAGGCTCTGTTCGGCGTCAAGAGCGCCTTTGCCCGAACGCCCAAGTATCGCGTGCAGAAGAAGGGTGAACGGTCGCAGGCGCGCAAGTACCGCAAGCGTCTGGGCATCATTCCCTGGATCGAGATCGCCATCGGCGTCTACTTCGCCGCCACGGTCTGGTACGCGGTGACCACGGAGAACTTCTTCACCGTGCCCTTCCTGCTGCTGTTCGTCCTGGGCTACTGGTACACCGGACTGCTGAGCATCTTCCAGGGTCTCTTCGAGCGCAAGGGCGCCGGCGGCGAGATGCATGAGAAGCCTTACCCAGTGGGCATCTGAGGCAACCTCCAAAACCTGACGCAGCTTCAAAGACCGGCCTCCGGCTCCGGCAGCGATGGCCGGCAGATCCAGATTCGGATGCTCGGTGGTGAGCGCCACCGGACATATCATGTGCCAAAAAACCGGACATTTCACTTGCTGGGAACACCTCTAAACTATTCCCGAATGAATATTCACTGAAGGCTATAGTGGAGATTGAGGTTCAGAACCAGTGGAAAGACGATGACGTTGGAAGTTGAATACACTGACGAGTTTGGCGGCCGGTCCGAAGGCCTAGTCAAGTCCGAAGTTTTCTGTAGAATCCCATTCCTGAGGTCTGTTGGTTTCTGTTTTTGTTGGTTGAGCAGTACCGGCTTGCGGAGGGCGTAGCCCGGAGCGAGCCGGCACTGCTCAGGCGGCTTCGGCGATGGTCTGGCTGACTCTCTCTGGCTCCTCTTCCATGCGCAGGTAGACCCTGCCCATCCACTCCTGGTTGGTTTCCATCAACAGCGCGGCGATCAGCCGCAGGAGCGACTGTTCCTGCGGAAAGGCCCGCACCACGCGAGTGCGCCGCTTCAGTTCCTGATTCTGCCGCTCCAGCATATTCGTCGTGCGCATCCGCTTGCGATGCTCCTCCGGCAGCGCATACACGCCCAGAATCTCCTCCCCGTGCTCCTCCAACCGTTGCGCCACCCTGGGCGCTTTCTTCTCCAACTCCGCAATCGCCGCTTCCAGAGCGGCTTTAGCAGCCTCACGCGTCGGCGCCTCCGTCAGCGGCCGCTGCCTCCACGCGCCGATCTCCGCGTCTAACTTCTGCGTGAACGCCGAGACCTGGCTCTTACTCACCTCCAGCCCGCACAGCGCCTCGGTGATCTCAGTTACCTTGCGCGTCGAGACCCCCTCCACGTACATCTGCAGCAGCGCCGCCACAAAGGCCTTTTCGCTCCGCTGGTAGCGCTCGAACAGCTCGGTCTGAAACTGCCCGTCGCGATCCTTCGGCGCCATTAGCTCCAGCTTGCCCACACGCGTCTTCAACATGCGCGGCTTGTATCCGTTACGCTAGCCGCGCCGCCCTCCCGTCCGCTCCTAGGT
This sequence comes from Granulicella sp., assembly GCA_027335345.1. Classification (GTDB taxonomy): domain Bacteria; phylum Acidobacteriota; class Terriglobia; order Terriglobales; family Acidobacteriaceae; genus Granulicella. The sequence continues at coordinate 1,874 of DAHWOF010000132.1, forward strand.
CTCCGCACCCAGAAAACTGGTGATCTCGGCCTCCACAAGCTGCTGCACCGCCCGCTCGACCAACTGGCGCAGAAAATCCTCGCCGCCTATCCCGCCTTGCCATCCTGAAAAAATCTCAACACCCTCTCCCTTGCGAGCCATCTCGTCTGTCCTCCTTGGACAATGTCGTCTGTCAACAACATCCTAAGGAATCCGGCCGGTGGCTCGCTCCCCCTCGCCGCCCAAGCGTTTCTACAGAAGTTTTAGGGACGTAATCACTTCGAGGGCCAGGGTGGTGAGAGTATCGGCCAGCACGGGCGCTCGAAGGATCATCGTCCCGAGCTGAAGCAGATGGTGGTGGGCATGGTGCTGGACCAGAACGGTCATCCGGTCTGTAGCGAGTTGTGGCCGGGCAACACGGCTGACGTTCGGAGTCTGGTCCCGATCACGGAACGGTTGCAGAGCCGCTTCGGCATTGGATCGGTGTGCATCGTGGCTGACCGGGGCATGATCAGCGCCGAGACGATCCAGGCGGTCGAGCAGCGCCAGTGGCGTTACCTTCTGGGGGTGCGCATGCGCAGCTCGACCGAGGCCAAGGCCGTGGTGGCGCGCGCCGGCCGTTATGCGGAGGTCTACCCCAAGAGCGAGGATCGCGATGCTCCCTCGCCACTGCAGGTCAAAGAGGTCTGGGTCGAGGATGCGCGTCGGTATGTGGTCTGTGTGAACCAGGATCAGGCCACGAAGGACCGGCATGACCGCGAGGCCATCGTGGCTGCCCTGCGCGAGGCTCTGCGCCAGGGCGATAAGTCG
>DAHWOF010000150.1 GCA_027335345.1 Granulicella sp.
GGCACTGGTTTCGTCCGGGTGCAGATGGATCTCGCGGTTGAAGTCCCTCTCCGCTTCTTCAAACGAGCCCTGCCTCATCTGTATGTAGCCATAGGTGCTCCATAGATAGGGCTGATCTGGCTGGATAGCCTTGACTTCGTCGAGTTTTTTGCTAACAGCGGACCAGTCACCGGAGCGCTCCAGAGCCACGACCTCGGTCATGAGTTCCCTAGCCGCAGGATTGTTTGTTCTGACCGCGGGCGGATGCGGCCCAGGGCCGGAGGCATTGGTGGAAGTGAGCTGAATGTAGGGGTTTTCGTTGAGTGAAGTCTCGCCGGCAAATTTTTTGTAATCCTGCCAGGATGCAGCAGCCAGCTTTGGCTGCAGGACAACAAGGGTGCGGCTGATGCTGAGCACACCTTCCTCCAGGCCGTAGGTTTCATCGAAGCTGGCAAAAGCGGTTTTTACATGCACAGGGTTGGGCAGATTTGCGCTGAAGTTGGCGGGGAGAGTAATGTGTGCGACCGCGGTATCGGTGCGCGGCGCACCCAGGTCCAGATCCTCACTCGGCTTCTGATCGGGCGCCGAAGGCAACTCGATCACAGGAAATGGAGCCACAATACGGAAGTTGTCCCAATCCCCGTAAGGTCTGCGGGTGTAGTCCCAGGAAACCTGCATCGGAACGCTGAAGTTATCCGCGGCGGCAAAACTCGAGTTGCTGGTGCTGCCGCTAAAGCCCATCGCCACGGAGAGATAATTTGTAGCTTTGTCCCACTGCGCAGGCGCCACCAGGCGAGCGAGACCACGCAGGAGGATCTCGCTGTCAGAGCGATCCTGGATCTGCATGTGAGCGTCAAACTCCCCATCCGTCTTCAGCGCCCCGGTTGCAAGGAAGTGGTCGAAAAACGGATAGGGAGGCAGAGCGGGCGTCTGTTCCAGCGCAGAGGCGCCGGATGCCGGAATCACCAGTGCCGGCTTGTCACGCAGCGCGGCGACCAGCAAACGATAGGGAGCCACCTCTGGCGTGCTGTCCAACCAGATCTGCCCGGTGGCCAGTTGCACGGTGGTGATCACATGGTTGAACTGGCCTGGCGAGGGAAGCGCTGGTATAACATCGACACCGACGCCAACCATGGCGGGAGCCGTGGTGAATCCCTTGGCATGCAGCAATGCCTCCAGCAGCGTGCCCTTGTCTTTGCAGTCGCCATATTGATTGGCCAAAACCTGCTCCGCCGGATGCGGCTCAAATCTGCCAATGCCAAAATCGACACCGATGTAATGGATGTGGGTGGAGACAAAGGCATAGATGGCCTTGACCTGGTCTTCAGGCGTTTTGGCGTCCTGCGTGATCGTGTTGGCCTGGGCGCGAATCGCATCGTTGGGGACGGACTGTTGACTAGCGAGCCCGCGGTACCACTCGCCTACCTGCTGCCAGCTACGGAAGCTGGTCCATGCAATATCTGGCCTGGCACCTCCGGGCGCGGGCGTGGCCTGCTTGTCGGCTTCAGAGGTTGGGCTCAGTTGGCTGGTCGTCCAGCGATAGACGATGCGGCCACCCGAGTGCGTCATGGCCGGCCGGAGGCCAGGGCTCCATACCTGAACATATTTGTTGGCCGGTACATCCAGCTTTACGATCTCTGCCAAATAAACCGAGTCTTTCGGGAGAGCGAGGCTGCTCCAGAACTCGCCGGGAGCTTCGGCGTGAGTCTGCGCAATCTTGATCCGGTACTCCAGGAGATCGCCCGGCCGCAGGCCGCGCACGGGAATCTGCAGAACCTCCAGATCCGAGTACAGCGGCGCCTGCTGGGTGACCGTCGCCGGCTGCGTCATAGCATCCGTGGCAGGAGTAGCAGTGCTTGTGCCGTCCGCGTGCGTCACCGTCACGCTCTCTACCTGAGCAGACTGAGTGCGGGAGGCATAAGTTGCGCTGAGAACAGAAAAGGCTCGCACGCCGGCTTCATTCTGCACCTTCACCCGAAGATGGGCTTCTTCCACGCCGGTGCCGTCATCGTTGTATCGAAATGCTATCTCGGACTGCTCGACGACATCGGCCTCTGCGGCGTAGGAGGGCTGGCTCGGAACTGCCGGTTTACCCTGCGCCGGCTTGGCTGCGGAAGCAGATTGCCCGACGAGAAAAAGCAGAGCGGCAAGAGAGAGAGGGAACACCTGAACGCCTCCAAATGCAGACTGGCGAGTACCGGTTGAGTTTGTCCGCACAAACCTTATCCGGACTGAAAAGCCTCAGCCCAGCCACAAGCTTGAAACCGCTGGGAGAGCCCAAACTTGCAGGCCGCAGCCTGAAATCCGCGGCAACCGAGACGGGCCTCAGAGATGCCGGCCGATGAAAAGCCTGGAAGACAATGGGACTGCTTTCCCACGCTTCCCACCTATCTTGAAGATCGCCGAAGCCTGTTTCCACGCTACCACAGCCCGTAAAACGAACTGGATCAATCTTTTTCTGTCCACCAGGAGTATGCGCATGCTCAGGGCAACGTCGCATCTCTCCCTTTTCTTGAGAAGCAGGCTCACAGAGTGTCGGTCTCCTGCCGCTCCTCTGGAACCGGATGCGGATTCGGCATGCCTACGGCTGAGGGTTTGAGGAGGGGTGGGTGGACCCGCTCCGGGAGACGATCCTATCCACAATCGCCCCACCCGGCTACTCCCGGAAGATTCCTCTACACTCCTCGGCGCTCTTCGCCGTCGCCTTGCTCTCCGACCTTCCGCTGCGCCGGGCCACCTTCGCCCAAACCCGTGCGGCTGAGCGATAATCATGGTGGCGCGCGCACGCCTGCGCCGCCACGTCGCAAGGAGACAACTCGAACACATGAAAAAACTGGCTGGAATTCTGGTTCTGCTCTTCGCTTTCACCACCGCGTCTTTCGCAGATATCGTCGTGCTGCATGATGGGCGCAGCTACTCCGGAACCTTCACCGGCGCCCCCACCGGCAAACTCGTCTTCAAGGGATTGCATGGCACCCAGTACACCTTTCCGCTCGCGCAGGTACAGTCCATCGTCTTCTCCAATGTTGCCGACCATATCACCCTGCGTGGAGGCCACGCCTACAGTGGCCAACTGGTCGGCCTCTCCACCGTACCCTTCAACGGCCAGAACGGCGTCTCCTACGTCTTCCCTCTGGCTGACGTAACCACGGTCATCTTCGCCGAGCAGCCGTCGCCGTCGGCGCCGATGGAGAATGCATCGATGGGCCAGCCTGGCGAGCCGATGGCGAACGGCGCACCCATGGCGAATGGAGCAGTGGCCTACGGCCCATCAGGGGCGGCCAACATGCGTAACGCTATCGTCGTTCCGGCCGGCACGCAGATCGATGTCCGCACGGACGTCCCCATCGACACCACCAAGGACACCCTCGGCATGGAGTACGACGCCACCGTCCAGAACAACGTTCGCGACAGCACGGGAGTCGTCAGCATCCCCGCCGGTACACGCGCCAAGCTTCAGGTCATTGACGCGTCGCAAGGTGGCATCCACGGCCAAGCCTACGCCGTCGACCTCTACGGGATCCTGGTCAACGGTACGCCCTACCTGGTCGATTCCAGCTCCGTCGGAGGCCAGGAGGGAGTCGGCATGAACAAGCGTACAGCGCTGTTTGGAGGCGGCGGACTCGCCCTCGGATCACTGCTCGGCGCAGCCTTTGGCGGTGGAACCGGCGCGGCCATCGGCGCCCTCGCTGGCGGAGCCGGCGGAATCGGCACGCAAATCTTCACCCACGGAAAAACCGTCAAGATCCCTGCCGAAACCGTCCTCAGCTTTCAGTTGCAGCGCACCCTCGTTCTGCATCCGTAATCACGTTTCCGGAGCGAGCCGGCACCCTCCGGCTCGCCAGGCCGGTGCGTATAAGTTGACGTTGCGCACGTTACCTGACGGGTGTAACCCGATGCATCGAGCTTTCATGCGCGCTCCCTTTCCGGCGTTCCCGGCAGAGTTTCCTCCCAGAACGTAACAAACATGTCACAGCAAGCCCGTGTCGGGAGACCGATTCATACGGAGACGCTTCAATCCAGGCTCTGCGTCCGCTTTCCATCCAGCAGCGCCAGTACATTCGCGCCCACCCGGTCCACCAGTTGGAGACGCCCCGGCATCATGTCCTGGCAGTTATACAGCACCACAATCGCCCTGTCTTTTTTCGGTTGGAAGATGACTAACGACGAGTATCCGCCCGTGCCGCCATCGTGGAAGTACTTATCCTCTCCCGGCCGCACCAGCCATGCCAGAGCCACCTTCACCATCCCGCCGGGATCGACATTCGCCTGTGGCTCCAGCACCATGGAGATCGCCCTGGAGAGGGTTGCTTCGGCTCCGGTCTCCTTTCCGGCCCGGGTATGTTCCCGATGCAGCAGGAGGTCACAGTACGTCAAAAGGTCCGCCGCTGTAGACCGCAGCCCGCCCGCCCCAGCCAGCGCGTTCTGGCTCCATGGTTCGGCGAGATCGTGCGCGCCCTGGTAGCCCTGAAGGAACCTCTTCTGTTGCGCAGGCGAAAGCGCAATCACCGTGTCCTTGAGCCCCATCGGTCCAGTCACTTCCTTTTGGATCAACTCCTCATAGGGCATCCCGGCCTTCTGCGCCAGGGCAAACCCCAGCAGCCCCACTCCCAGATTGCTGTAGAGAAACTCCGGCTGCTCCGGTCGCCCCACGCCATGTTCGCTCAGGTAGGCTCGCAACTGCTCGGGACCATAATCCGCATACGGATCGGCCAGATTCGCTGGCTTCATATTATCCGGCAGCCGCGGCAAACCTGAGCGGTGCGTCGCCAGATCCAGCAAAGAGATCTCCGGCCCATCCGGCTTCACCACCCAACCCGCCGGCAGTAGTTCCCGCACAGGCTGGTCCAGCGTCACCTTCTTCTGCACAACCATCTGGGCCAGAGCCAGGGCAGTGAAGGTCTTGGTAATCGATCCAATCTCGAAGATCGAATCAGCCTCCGCCGAGCCAAAAGCCATCACCTCTCGCAGCCCGTGGTTCAACACCCCAACAACCACTCCGCCCTGCGGCCACGCCTGCACAAGGGGCGCGAACTCCTGTCCCAGAACGCCGGGAAGGTCCTGGAGCGCCAGCGGAGGCCGCGCCGGCAGCATCCTTGGGGGTTGGCTCGCCTCGCCTTTCATCCGCGTCAGATCCAACTCCAGTGGCTGGCCCTGCGACCACGTACCCCGGATGCTCTTTCCGCTTTCGCTCAGTGTGCCTTGATACATTCCATGCACGGTCGGCACGGTCAGAGTCAGATTTCTCCCCTTGAGATTCACCTGCGCGCAAGCAATCCCCATCGCGCCTTGGTCGATGGAGTCCAGCGTTCCGGCGATGGCGCCGCTGAGCTGCGCGTGGAGGTGGAAGACAAGCCGCAGCGTCACGTTGCCGGCTCGTAGCGCTCCCTCCCAGTCACGGTCCACCGGCGAAGGCTTGACTGCTGCCAATTCCCCAGCCGTCGTCGTCTGGTGGAAGACCAGCGGCATCGACTGTCCCGCCTGTTGCCAGGAGCCCGTCAGCGTCCTGCCATCCGCGCTGAGCGTGCCGCCGTAGGCGCCCTGGACCACGGGCACCGTAAAATCCAGCGTTTCGCTGCTCAACTTCACATCGGTGCAGGGCAGACCCATCGCGCCTTGCGATGGCGAATCGAGCGTGGCGCTCAGCGCACCCTCTGTCGAAACGCGAAGATGCAGCACCAACGGCAGCTTGCCGGCAGCATGCACGGGCATAAAGGTGGAGGGACGGTGATGTTGCGGCCAGTTGAACTCCACGCCGCCCGAGATCCAGGGCCCCAGCAAACCGACCAGCGCCGGTTTGATCACGTTCTGGCGATAGAAGAAGTCGTAGCCATTCGTCTTGTCCTGTCCGACATGAATGCGGCCGCCTATCTCCGGAAGGATCATGAGACGCACATACTCATTTTCGAGATGGATCGCCCGATAGCTTCGCTCTGCTCTCTCCTTGGAGATACGGTCCGTGAAGGGATTCGGATAAACCTTGCCGCTACTGCCCTGATAGACCCTCTTCTCCAGAAACATTGGATTGGGATCGGCAGGAGCCGCTACGTACGTCTGCAGGGAAATCGTTTCTTCCCACGCTCGCACCGGTTCAACCACATCTCTCATACCACTCCCCCGCTGGATAAGTTTGCGAGGCTGCGCGTCATGACGCAGTCAACTCGCCGACCTCTATTCGTGTACGTTCACGTAATATTTATATCAGAAGAGTCACGCGACGGCTGAGATCCTTGCTCCGGCCCTTCGAGGAAACCGAACGGAGACGGAGGAACTCTATCGGGTATGATAGTGCTTGTTCCGTCACGCGCTGCGTTCGCCCGCTCCTTTTCCCGTGCGCCGCAGGCCGCTCAATCTCTTGCCCTCAAGGTAGCTGCCATGACAAGCGCGAAGACGTTGCGTCGTTCAAAGCCATCGCGGCAAGTCGGAATCAAAGACCTTGCTGCAAGCCTTGGCATCTCTATCGGCACCGTCGATCGCGCCCTCCAAAACCGCCCTGGAGTGAATCCCGTAACCCGCGACCGGGTTCTGAAAATGGCCGAGAAACTAGGTTACCGTCCGAACGTAGCGGCCCGCTTTCTCAAGTTGAATCGCAGTCTTCGCATCGCTGTGCTGCTCCCGGCGGAGATCGCAACCTTTTTCCAGCCGCTGCGCGAGGGGTACGTGCCGGGGCCTCCGTCTGGCCCGATGCGCGTCTGGAGATGCATTTTGAGGATGACACCCGCTTCGGTTCCGGCGATGTTGTCCTGCTGCAAAACTTGATCGGGAAACACTACGACGGCATCGTGTGCGCACCCAGCAACGCCGGAGCGGCCACGCCGCTCATCAACCAACTTGAGCGTGAAGGAACCGCCGTGGTGTGCGTCGCGACCGATGCCCTGCGTAGCGAGCGGCTTGCTTCCATCGCCATCGACGGTTACGTCAGCGGCTCGCTGGCGGCGGAGTTGCTCAGCTATGCATTGCCGCCGTCAGCTACGGTAGGCATCTTTACCGGCGACTTGCGGGCATTCGATCATTCCGAGAGATTACGTCCCTGATATGGAGTGACGCCGTCAACCTCCGCACACCCGTGGGGTTGTTTTTGTTTTTCGAGGACAGGGCCAGCGGCAGCCAGGGCAGTATGGGCGACGATTGATCAGTCT
>DAHWOF010000172.1 GCA_027335345.1 Granulicella sp.
CACTGCAGGTGGAAATGAGAATTTTTGGTCCAATATGCGTCTTCTGCGCGGCGATGCCGTCTTTGCAATTATAGAAGCCGGGTCGGTGGGAGAAGGAGCTTGGGATGCGCTGTACCACGAAGAGTGTGTTGCTGGGGATGTTGGTGATTGGCTTGGCGGCGGGGCCAGGCGCCAGGGCGCAGGGCGGCGGGCAAGGATCGTACCGTGGCCGCGGGCAATTCGCCGGGATGCAGCGCGAGCGTGGAGAGGTGACGGCGGTCAACGGAGACACAGTGACCATAAAAACGGATGAGGGAAGCACCATCCAGGTGATCACCACCGGCAATACGCGGGTGATGAAGGGGCGCGGACAGATGGTGAAGGTGGCAGACCTCAAGGCCGGCGATGGGGTAATGGCGGCCGGGATGCTGGATACTACCACCCATACGCTTCATGCCGCGGTTTTGTTTGTTGTGGATGCGGCCCAGATACAAGCGATGAAGGCGAATCTGGGCAAGACGTACATTGTGGGGCGGGTGACGGCGGTGGATCTGGACAACGCTCGGATGACCGTGGAGCGTACGGACCACGTCTCACAGACCATCGGGTTCGATGAGACAACATCCTTCCGCAGAGGTGGCCGGATGATGGGAGGCATGTTTGGCGGCGGGCCAGGTTCAGGAGGTCCAGGTTCAGGCGGGTCGGGTGCGGCAGCTCCCGGAGCGGGAGGCGAGAGCATCACGCTGGCTGATATCAAGGTGGGCGAGATGGTGCGGGGAACGGGCTCGGTGAAGAATGGAATCTTTGTGCCAACGGAGCTGGTGGTCATGGAGCGCGGGCGACGCAGAGAGGGAGGCGCAGCCATGGGTGGAAGCTCTGGTCCGGGTCCGCAATAGGGCCGGTTGTTGGTTGCGGAGTTCCCCAAGAGAGAACGGCGGACAACAGGCGACGCGCTGCAGATGAGGTAAACAGACATTCCATCCTGGCAGAGCTGCTGTCGGATCGGAGGCGATCCACAAGCGGAAGGAGACGTGTACGTGGAGGGGTGCAAGATCAAAGGGTCCCCCAGTGCAGCACTGGGGCTATCGATAACCCTCATGGGGTTGCTGTTGTCTGGCGCCACATCGCTGGCCCAGGGCTTAAATGCCCCGATCTCAGGAGCCCAGAGCCCGGCTGTCCAGAGTCCGGCTGCACCCCAGCGCAGTTCGATGCCGGCGGGCGGTTTGCAACCTGCTCCGGCCCAGCGAGTGCCCGCGCATGGGACCGCCGGCAGCGTCTCTCTGCCTGACGAGACTAATCAGGGTGGGAGCATTCAAGGCCGCGTAGTCGCCGGGACCATGGCCAAGGGCGGAGGGGTTCCGCTCCCCGGAGTTGCGATAACAGCGACCAACACGCTGACGGGGAGGAAGTATGCCACCACTACAGACATCGACGGCAAATTTGCCATGGCGATTCCGCGCAATGGGAGGTACGTGGTGCGAGCCGAACTGATGGGTTTCGCTACAGCCACGCAGGAGGTGTTGCTGAATGGCGTGGAGGAGCAGGCGGCGAGACAGGGGATAAAGATTTTGCCCACAGACACCAACTTCGGCTTGCAATTGGCGAGCCAGGCAGAGGCCGAGGCGAAGCGAGCGGAGCAGAATGGTGGCCGCGGCGCCGGGTTTGGGATGCAGGGGCTTAGCCTGAGCATGAGCAGTGAAGGCGGGCTCGATGCGACCATGGGCGAGCAGAATGCCGGCGCGGCTCTTCCGACGATGCAGGGGGCAGGCGATGAGGCTGAGGATTCGGTGTCCGTCAATGGCGTGACGGGAGCGACCAATGGCCTGGCCAACATGAGCGAAGAGGAGATTCAGCAGCGCATTCAGAACGCGATTGCGCGAGCCCGCGCCAGCGGCATGCTGCCGGCGGGAGCGAATCCCGCCAATGTGGCGGCCGGAGCGCTGGGCGGGATGATGGGAGGACCCGGTTTCAGGAGCGGACCTGGAGGCTTTGGCGGGGGACCTGGGGGCTTTGGCGGCTTCCGAGGCTTTGGCGGATTTGGCCGTGGAGGGTTCCGTGGCTTCAATCCGGCGCAGCCGCATGGGAGCATCTTCTATCAAACGAGCAATGCGGCGCTGGACTCGGCCCAGTGGTCCCCTGATCTTCAGCCGCAGGCCAAACCTTCGTCGTACGCCAACAACTTTGGAGTCACGCTGGCTGGGTCGCCCTACATTCCGAGACTGATCAAGCCGAACATCAGCCAGTTCATGTTCTTAAATGTGACGGGGCAGAAGAATCTGAACGCATTTCTGGGTGGACCTTCGCGGGTTCCCACCGCGCTGGAGCGCCAGGGGAACTTCTCCCAGTCGACGCAAGTGGTTAACGGCGTGAAGGTGCCGGTGGAGATCTATGATCCGAAGACGGGCCTGCCGGTCACGGACAATAATCTGGCCAACGCGACTACGCCAATCTCTCCGCAGGCGCTGGCGCTGCTGCAGTACTATCCGGCGCCGAATATCCCTACCAATGCGGAAGGGTATAACTACGAGACGATCTCCAACGAGGGCAACAACCAGATTGCGATCAACACCCGCTATGTGCGCACGATAGGGGGCACGGGAGGGTCGCCCTTCATGTTTTTTGGCCGCAGGAACTCGAATCTGCCGCCGTCGCTCAGACAGAACATCAACATCGCCTATCACTACTCGCACTCGGCCAGCGATTTGCGCAATATCTTTCTTCCGTTGGGGGGAACGACGGCGACCGATGGCAATCTGCTGAGCGCGGGATACACGATTGGGTATGGGAGGTTCACGAACCACGCCACAGTGACCTGGAACCGATTGAACACCCAGACCCAGAACTACTATACGAATACCTCCAATGACCCTTCCGCGACCGTGGGGGTGACGGTTCCAAATACCGGGGGCGGGGTTGATGCGAAGTTCTATTACGGCCTGCCAACGCTGGAGATCTCCAACTTTGCCACACTCTCCAATACCACGCCGAGCCTGTTGATCAACCAAGCCATCAGCTTCTCCTACTTCGCCGCCTATCGTCACAACAAACATAACCTGCGTCTGGGATTCGACTATCGGCGGGTGCAGGCGAATGAGCTCGGCAGCAGAGATCCGCTGGGGCAGTTCACCTTTTCGGGCTATGCGACGGAGAGCCCGGCAGACCAGGCCAAAGGGAGCCAGGCGACGACCGGATCGGGATTTGCCGATTTTCTGCTGGGACTTCCGCAGAGCACAGCAATTGAGTCGCTGCTCAACAAGATCTACCTGCGCGAGAACGTTCTGGACTGGTTCGCCACCGACGACTTTCGGGCAGCCTCCAACCTGACGTTGAACTATGGGGTGCGGTACGAGTACTTTGCGCCCTATACGGAGATAAACAACCGGATCGTCAACTTGGATCACAATGCAGACTTTACCGAGGTGGATCCGGTAGAGCCCGGAGGCACGGGAATCTATGAGGGCAAATTTCCGGCGGGGCTGATCAATCCCGACCGGGCGATGTATGCTCCGCGGCTGGGGTTTGCGTGGCGGCCGACAGGCGCTTCCAACCTGGCGAACGGGAACGCGCTGATCGAGAAGCTGGTGGGTACGCTGCTGCAACACTGGGTGGTGCGCGGCGGATATGGCATCAACTACAACACTGGGCAGTTTGCGACCATCGCCAGGTCGCTGGCCTACCAGCCGCCGTTCGCGATCACCCAGACCAACGATATTCCGGTGGCGAGCTTAGCGAATCCAACGCCAACCGCGACCGGATGCGTAACCACCACCCCGACGACGACGGCCAATATGACGCTGGGCAACGGGTTTGGATGCTCGACGGCGGAGTCCATCGAGAACGATTATGCGGTGAACAAGAACTACCGGTTGGGGATGGTGCAGGCCTACAACCTGAACCTGCAGCGGACGCTGCCGATGCAGATTGTGATGAACATCGGCTACAGCGGCGCCAAGGGAAGCGATCTAGACGTTGTGGGTTCGCCCAACAGCACCCCAGACGGAGTCTTGACGCCGGGGATCTCTCCCTTCTCTTATGAGACCTCGGTGGCGGGATCGCATGACAATTCGTTGGTGGTCAGCTTTCAAAAGAACCAACAGAAGGGGATCTCGATGGGCATCACCTACACCTATGGGCACTCGATCGATGATGCGTCTTCGGTGGGTGGATCGAGCGCCACCAGCGTACAGGACTTCCGGAAGTTGTATCTGGAGGAGGGGAACTCATCGTTTGACATACGCCAGAGCGCGAGCGGCAATTGGCTGCTGGAGCTTCCCTTCGGGCCCAACCGGAGGTTCTTCAATCAGGGCGGGTTCTGGTCGCGCGTGCTCGACGGATTTCTGCTGAGCGGAACCTTCACGTTCTCCACCGGAGAGTATTTCACGCCCTCCTACTCAGGTAGCCAGGCCGAAGCCGCCTCCGGCGATCTATTCACGCTGCGGCCAGACCGGGTCTTCAGCCAGCCGATCAAGGGAACCGGGAGGGTGGATGACTTCTTCAACAAGGCTGCCTTCACCGCTCCGGCGGGAGAGTATGGGACGGCTTCGCGCGATTCAATTGAGGGGCCGGGGACGGTTTCCGTGGACGCCTCGCTCTCGCGGCTCATGCAGTTTGCAGGCACGCGCTCCCTGGAGCTGCGAGTGACGGCGGACAACGTCTTCAATACGGTGCAGTACAGCCAAATCGATACCATAGAGAACTCAGCGAACTTTGGCGAGGTGACCAGCTCGGCCACCATGCGGACGCTTCTAGTACAGGCGCGCTACAGGTTCTAGAGCCAGGGGCGTACAGGGTGGACGGCAGAGGGAGACAGATGCGGCGAATCGTAGCATCGGAGTTGGTGATCATGATGAGCCTGGGTCCGGGCGCAGCAGCCGTGCTTGGCCAGGGAGGGAGGCGGACGGCGCCGGCTCCGGTGTCCACGCAGAGTCCGGCGTCCGCACAGGCGGTGCAGAAGATGAGTGCGGGGACCTTTCGGATGAAGGTGAGCACCAACATTGTGCTGACCAATGTGGTGGTGCGGGACCGCAAGACAGGCGAGGTGGTCAAGGGGCTGAAAGCCAGCGATTTCCATATCTACGAGAACAAGCGGGAACAGAAGATCATCAGCTTCGACTACGAGAACGTGGACCATGCAGCAACACTGGCCGAGGGGACGACGGCCGCAGGAAAGATGTCGGTGGCGGATCTGCTGAACGGGAACTATGTGGCCGATCAGAAGATGTTGAAGGATCATCGTCTGATCGTGATCTTCTTCGATCTGAGCTCAATGCAGGATGAGGACATCGATCGCGCGGTGGACGCGGCCGAGAAGTACGTGAAGACCCAGATGCGGCCGGCGGATCTGGTGGCGCTGGTGAGCATGTCGACGGGGCTATCGCTGGACCAGGACTTTACCTCTGACAAGGCGGCGTTGTTGCATGTGCTGGCCAACTACAACGGCACCGATGAGACCGGGTTCGCCAACGGCACCACGGGTTCCACCAGCGGAACGCCAGATGATTCGGGATCGTTTGCCCCCAATGACACCGAATTCAATAGCCTGAATACGGATCGTGAACTGCTCGCCATTCGCGCCATCGCCAAAAGCCTGGAGAAGACGGCGCAGCGCAAGTCGATGCTGTACTTCTCTGGCGGGTTGACCAAGAATGGCATTGAAAATGAGGCCAGCCTGAGAGCCGCGACCAATGAAGCAGCCAAGGCGAATATGGCCATCTACTCGGTGGATGCGCGAGGGCTGCAGGCCCTCTCTCCGCTGGGCGATGCGACCCAGGGAAGCCTGCGCGGGAACTCAGCCTACAGCGGAGCCGCGGCGACGGCGCAGTTCAGCTCCAACTATGGCTCGCAGTCGACACTGAGCACGCTGAGTATGGAGACGGGGGGCAAAGCGTTCTTTGATTCCAATGATTTTGCTCCGGCGTTCCAGCAGATCCAGCACGACACGGACGCTTATTACATCCTGGGCTTCCGGTCGACAAACCCGAAGATGGATGGCTCCTATCGGCATCTGTTGGTGAAGGTAGACCGTCCGGATGTGAAGCTGGAGTACAGGTCCGGGTACTATGCGGCGGCCGACTTCCAGCACCAGAAGAGCGAGGATCGCGAGGAAGCCTTGAACGAACAGATGCACAGTGACCTGCCGGCGACCGACGTGGCGGTGTATCTGCAGGCGCTCTACTTCAGGGAGGAGCGAAACATGTACTCCATCCCGGTGAGCCTGATTGTGCCCGGGTCGCAGATTCCGTTTGTAAAGGGTGGGGACCGGGACAAGGCCGCGCTGGACATCCTGGGACAGGTGAAGAACGCCGAGGGCATCGTGGTTGGCAATGTGCGGCAGACAGTGAAGCTCGCCGTGAACCAGTCGCAGGAGGTGAGACAGAAGAACATCGAGTACACGACGAGCTTCAACCTGGCGCCCGGGCACTACCACCTGAAGTTTGTGGTGCGCGAGGACCAGACGGGGAACATGGGCAGCTTTGAGACCGATATCCAGGTTCCCGATCTGAGGAAGGCGCCGTTGAAGATGAGTTCGGTGCTGATCGCCAGCCAAAGAGTGCCCGACAAGGACAAGCATGGCGAAAACCCTCTGGTGCGGGACGGCCTGGAGTGGGTTCCCAATGTGCCTCACGTCTTCCGTCAGGGGCAGCATCTTTACTTCCTGTACGAGGTGTATGATCCAGCGCGGGAGAAGGTTGCACACGGAGCTCCGATCCGGGTTCAAACCAGCATCGAGTTCATGCACAAGGGCACCAAGGTCTATGAGACGCCGGTGGTGACGGCGCAGAAGGTGAGTGATCCGGTGCAGGATGCTGTGGTCTTCCAGTTCGATGTTCCGGTGGAGCAGTTGAAGCCGGGAACCTACATCTGCCAGGTGAACGTGATTGACGATGCAGCGGCCAGCTTCCGGTTTCCGCGCCTGGCGCTCAAGGTGGAACCGACCGCCGCGCCAGCGCCCGCGCCCCAGGCGAGCGGGGTGAAGTGATTGGATCCCCATCGTTCGAGGGAGAGTGAGACTGGGCTAACCCTTGGCGAGCGAAAGCGGGGCCGGGTGTCCATGGGTAAGGGTGAGATGAAACCCAGGTCCAGAGTTCTCCGGTATTTCCCTTCAAAATGTCGAGAGTTCAGGCAGAGGAGGGCTCGGCGGTCGTAAACTGTGCTGGGCCGGAGATCGGGCGCAAGACAAGGAGGATCTGCTGTGAAGTGGCTTCGCTGGGGATTTCTGTGGCTTTCGAACTTGACGCTGGGGCTGATGTTCGCTTCCGCTGGATCTGCGGCGCAGACTCGCTCACAATCCCCCGCAGTGGTAGCAAAGTACCGCACCAGCTTCATGGTCTATAACGTGCGGACGAAGGTGGTGCAGAAGCTCTTCTCGCTGGAAGGAGAGTGGCATGCTCCCAACTGGACCCCGGATGGGCAGTACTTCGTGTCTGATATGGGCGGCTCGCTCTATCGCATCCCGGTGCGCGGCGCCAACCAAGGGAAGCCGGAGAAGATCTATGCGAGCCCAAAGCTGACCATCACCAACGACCATGCTCTTTCCTGGGATGGAAATCACATTGGGGCTACCGGGATCAGGCTACCCATGCCGGCTCACTCTCACGGCGCTGCGGACCTTGCCAATCCGATCCTGGTGATGAACAGCGACGGGCGCACAGCGCGGGAGGTCCATCTGGGCTGGATGCATGGCTGGTCGCCCAACGGCAGTTATCTGCTCTACACCAGGACCGTAAGAGATGAGTCCAATATCTTCCGGATCGATGCGGACGGAGGCGGCGAGTTGCAGATGACCGAAGGCATAGCCAAGAACGATGGTCCGGAGTACTCCGCCGATGGGAAGTGGATTTACTTCTGCTCCAACCGCTCCGGCAAGTGGGATGTGTGGCGCATGCCCGCCAGCGGCGCTGGACCGGAGGGCAAACTGGCCCGGCAGGTTACGCATGGCGCCGACACGCAGGACTGGTTTCCCCACCTCTCCCGGGACGGTCGCTGGCTGTATACCATCTCCTATCCCAGGGATCAGCCTGACCATGGGTACATTGGAGAAGGTATGAAGATCAAACTGCTGCGGCTCAAAGATGGCTTACCGGCAACGGGCGTCGAACTGACGACAGTCAGAACCTTCTTCGGCGGCCAGGGATCGGGCAATACCAGCGGCTGGTCTCCGGATTCGATGAAGTTTGCTTGGACGGAGTACGTGAAGGTTCCGGAACGGGCAAGATAATCGCTTCGCCAGACGAGGGTCGCCGGACGCGTCTGGAGGAAAGGCCTACCGGATGGATCGTTCCAAGGAGGGATTGTGAAGATTGGCGTCTTTACTCCGCTGCTTTCCGAACTTCCCCTGCCCAGGGTTCTCAGCAAGCTGAAGACGTTGCAGATTGAAACCGTAGAGCTTGGTACAGGGAACTATCCCGGTGATGCGCACTGCAAGCTCTCCATGCTGGAAGACGCGTCCGCGCTTCAGGAGTTCCAGAGGATCCTGGCCGACCACGGCGCCACGATCAGCGCGCTGAGCTGCCACGGCAATCCGCTGCACCCTGTCCGCGAGCGCGCCCGGCATGACCGGGAGATCAGCCGGAAGACGATTCTGCTCGCCGCAAGGCTGGGCATTCCCGTGGTCGTCGATTTCTCCGGATGTCCGGGTGATTCGCCTCAGGCGACAGCCCCGACCTGGGTGACGTGCGCCTGGCCTCCGGATTATCCGAAGATTCTGGAGTGGCAGTGGAGTGAGGTGGTGGCTCCGTACTGGAGCGACCATGCGAAGTTTGCCGCTGACCACGGAGTCAGGGTCGCCATCGAGATGCATCCGGGATTTGTGGTCTACAGCCCGGAGACGCTGTTGAAGCTGCGCTCCATCGCCGGGACAAATGTCGGCTGCAACTTCGATCCCAGCCATCTGTTCTGGCAGGGCATCGATCCCATCGCTGCGATTGGCGCTCTGCGCGGGACGATCTATCACGTCCACGCCAAAGATACGCAGATGTATCGCCACAATCTCGACGTGACGGGCGTGCTGGACACCAAGGCCTATACTGACGAGCAACGCCGCGCCTGGATCTTCCGCACCTGCGGCTACGGCCACGGGGCGGAGTGGTGGAAGGAGTTCGTCTCCGCGCTTCGTCTTTACGGCTATGATGGCACGCTCTCGATCGAACACGAGGATAGCCTGCTTTCGCCCGAGGAGGGACTAACCAAGGCGGCGCAGTTCCTGAAAGAGATCGTGATCTCGCAGCCCGCGGGAGCGGCATGGTGGGCGTAGGCGCAGGGTCTCCACCGAGGAGAGAAACGATGAAAGACAGCCTCCGTCGGACTGGCCGCCGGCGAAGCGCTTCCTTGCGGGTCGCAGACAGGCTAAGCGGATAGAGATCACGGCTGGAGGGTGTTTGAGGGCTGATTGGCTGATTTGCTGCGGCTCATTTGTAAGGACAGTGGCGGCAGCCAGAGTCGCAGCAGTAGCCTCTGCGCAGATGGTAAGCGGCGGTGAAGACCAGGTAAGGGCCCTCCATGTAAAAGTCTTCCGGCCGTAGAGGCGGTCTTGGCCCGCGCGCGGTCGACTTCGGAGGCGGCGCTGACGGCGGCGCGGCAGAGGCGCCGGCTTCTATCTGTTTGACCTCCTCATCGCAGTCGCTCATTGCTTTTCTCAGGAAGACGAATACAAGACTGAGGCTAGGCCTCCTGGCTCGCCAGAGCCTTTATTGTATCCGCGCCATCACCGCCGACGAAGCAGCGTCGGAGGGTTGTGGCAAGGCGACAGAACGGCTCGCTTTGGCGCTCACACCAGGCCGAGGAAACGGTTGGGAGCGAGTCCCGCGCCGGGGAAGACCAGATCGAGATCTTTCGCTCCCATCGTCTGGGTAACGATCTCCGCCAGCACCTGGCGATAGTCCGTGGTCAATGCCAGGTCACGTCCCTGATTGAGCTGTTCGTCGTCGAGGCCTGGCCAGCGGCCATAGACTTTGCGGCCCTTTACCTGTCCGCCAAGCACAAACATGGCGTTGGCGTGTCCGTGATCGGTGCCGCCGGTGCCGTTTTCGCGGGCGGTGCGGCCAAACTCCGACAGGGTGACGAGAGTGACGTTCTCGGCGCTGTCGCCCAAGTCGCGCCAGAAGGCGGCGATACTCTCAGAGAAGTCGCGCAGCCGGTTGGCGAGCTGGCCCTGGACGCCACCCTGAGCCTGATGCGTGTCCCAGCCGAGAACATCTGTGAAAGCAGCTTCCACGCCGAGGTTGGCTTTGAGCAGTTGTGTAATCTGCCGCATGGAGCTTCCGAACTCGCTGTGGGGATAGTTGGCTCCGTTGGCAGGCTGGTAACGCACGGGGTCCGCGGCGCGCAGCATCTTCACCGCATTGAAGCTTTCGTCGCCGGCCTCGCGCAGCAGTTGATCGCCGGTTTCGGCGTACATGGCCTCGAACGCCTGGGCTGCCGGCGAGAGTGCCGGCCCATTGCCGGCCACGGCGAAGCTGTTCACGTTGGCGATGGCGATGGCCGGAATACGTCCGGTGAGTGTCAACGGAACCTCAGGTCCGAGGGCCAACGCGCGGAAGGCGTCGTGGTGTTCACCGCAGCAGGCATCCTGCGCCTGCAGTGCGCGGTTCAGCCAGCCATCGCGTGTGCTCTTCACATCCGGCGTGCCTGCTTCCATGTAATCTTGTGCGTCGAAGTGCGAACGGTTCATGCTGGGAGATCCTGCGGCATGCACAATGGCCAGGTGGCCCTGGTCGTAGAGCGGCTTGAAGGAAGCCAGCGCCGGATGCAGACCGAAGAAGCCGTCGAGGTCGAGCACCTGGTTCTGAGGAATGGCGATGGTTGGGCGCATCGCATAGTAGTTCTTTTCGCGGTAGGGAACGACAACGTTCAGGCCGTCGGCCGCGCCGCGCTGGAAGATGACGACTAGACGCCGGCCAGGTGCGGCTGCGGCAGCCTCCGCAAGCACGCTGCGCACCAGAAAGCCGGGAAGCGCCGCTGTGCCGGCGATGGCGAGCGCACCATGATGCAGGAAGAATCGGCGGGTTATCGACATGTTTCTGTCTCCTTCGTTTGTCTCTGCGGCAGCTAACGTCGTTGGAAGTCGGGCGACCCGATCAAGAGCCCGGCGAGCAGAGCATCCTCGCGCGCGCGGATCGCTTGCGGCAGAGCAAAATGCGAGCGCTGCGCCGCGGCTACCGGCCGCATGCGCGCACTGGTCCGCGGGTTTTGGCTTTGCAAGTGTTGGAACTCCTGGAGCACTGCGGCGCGCGTGGTCGCGCTGGCGCCCTGTGGTAACAGCAGCCATTCCAGCCGGGCCTCTTCCTGCGCGGGAGTGGGAGCGGTCTGTGCGCCCACGCTCCAGTTGGCTGACGAAGGCTGCGACCAATCCACTTTCACTCCCGGCAGCCGGTTCTCCGCCAGCAACAGAGCAAAGTTCATGCGATCCACCAGGTCGCTGGTGTTCACCCATGCATCGGAGGTCCAGGCGTAGCCGTTGGGCTGGACGCAGCCGAAAAGTGGCATTCCCATCAGGCGCAACTGGTTGATCAGCGGCGCATAGTTTGTAACGTCAGCCTCGCTGGCCCGCACCGCAGAGACGACATACTCGATCGGCGTCTTCACCTTGGCGCGCTCGTCGGATTGGGCCCAGAACTCTGGCGAATGAAAGAGTGTTTCCATCACTGCGGAGATGTCTCCGTTGGTGGACAGATACGTCTTCGCCATGTGGTCCACCAGGCTCTGCGGCGGGTTATCGCTGACGAAGCGCACGGCAAGCTCGTGGGAGAGCCTCTGCGCGGTTGCAGGGCGCGTGGCCAGCATGTGCAGCAACTCTTTGCCCTCTCTTTCGCCACTCTGCCTGATCTTGAGCCCCATCACCTTCTTCGTGCCTGGCTCATGCCGGTTGGGAGTGAAGAGGAAGCCGCCACCGAACTGCGGATGGTCCACCGTCCAGCCGGTAAGCACTTTGGAGGCAGCGACGACGTCCGCCTGGGTGTATCCGCCGTTCACGCCCACCGTGTGCAGCTCCATCAACTCACGGCCGTAGTTTTCGTTGATGCCTGGTGGGTCTTGATGCTTGGCGTTCGGCCTGCGCCACGCGTTCTGCTTGAAGCGCTCAGCGGCCAGTGAATGCGGGCCTACGCTGTCCACGTTGTCCAGGTACATCAGCATGGCCGGAGTGTGGGCCACAGCCTCCAGCAGATCTTCAAAGTGACCCAGAGCGAAGGACCGGATGGCATCGCGCTCGTAGCTCACAAGATAGTAAGGCATCTGCTCGTTTTTGTGCAGGTAGATGTTGAAATGATTCAGCCAGAAGTCGGTCATCACTTCGAGCAACTGCGCGTTCGAGTAGACGTCACACAGGAGCCGGCCGGCGAGAAGCTCCTGAACGGCCATCTGCTCCGGCCCGGTCAGCGCTTCCACCGCCTCCCTTTGTTGCGGAGTCATATCCGCCACCAACTCTGCCCTCTGAGTTGGCCTCAGCGATCGGATGAGGGTGTCAAACGCCGGTTCACGAATCGATGCCAGCCGGAAGAGGCGTTGATCGGGCGGCAGTGCAAGAATGGCGCGGATGCTTTCGGAGTCGATCACGGTCTCAGGTTGATTGTTGGCGTCCGTTGCGTCTGGTTGTGCGTTCCTCGGAGCGTTCTTGTGAGCTTGCCGGCCAAGCCCCTGCTGCCGGATGCGGATCCGGTAGATCTGGTTCTCATAGATGGCGCGCTCGATAGTGTCGGCGGGGATCTCCACCTTGCCGTTCATCGCCATGCGCACCAGGGCGTCGCTGGGATAGCGGTAGATCAGCTCCTGCACGCGTAACTGCATGGCGGGATACTGCGCCAGGCGCATATCCAACCCCGACTCATCCAGCATCTGCGGGTGCAACTGCCCGTTGAACCACTCATCGAGCCCTTCGGCGCGGACCGCCTTCAGATCACCGGGGCGCGGGCCAAAGGTGAAGCGGTTCAAGGCATGCAGTATCCGCGCATCGCCCTGCAACTGCGCCGAGCGAAGCGCGGACGGCTCCGAGACAAGATTCGAGCGCGCCTCCGCGGATGTCTGCGCCCTCGATGCCGGCGTTGGAAGACACAGAAGGAGAGCGAGAAGGGTGGCAAGTGGCGGCCTTACAAGATCCATGGTAGCTCTCCTGGCGGGGAGGGCCGCGAGATCGAGCAGCGGCAAAAAACTAACTGTGAGCACAGACGGCATTCCAGCGGAAAAGTTGCGGTGAGAAGGGCGCAAATGCGTACCCGGCAAATTGCGCATTTCGCCAGGCCGTTGGAACATGACCAGCCTCGGTCGCACCTCTGCGAACGCTTGTAGCGATGCAAGACAGCAAGATCGCAGGAGCCGCAAGCTGGACGCTCTGGGCTATCGCAAAGGTTGTGATCTTCCGGGGCCTTTGTCGAGCCCACTGCCCTCCACTGCGCTTCGCCGGCCGACAGAGGAGTTCGGGCGCAGGAAGGCCCCCTAAGATCTACGGAGCGGCCGTCCTGTCTCCCAAGCGGCTTTCGAGCCTCATCTGGATCGAGCGGCGCGGGCGGAGAGTGATCTGCGGCTCCGGTGAAATCGCCTGACCGGGAACAAGATGCAGGCGCCACTGCTGTGCAATCACGGCAATCAGCAGCACGCCTTCGGAGATGGCAAAGTGCTCTCCGATACAGACCCGGGTTCCAGCCCCAAAGGGAAAGAAGGCGAACTTGGGGCGGTTGGCGGCCAGGGGATCCTCCCACCGTTCCGGCACAAAGCTCTCAGGGCTATTCCAGAACCGCGGGTCACGGTGCATGGCGTACGGGCTCATCAGCAGGGTTGAGCCGGCCGGAACCTCCATGGAGCCTAACCGGTAGCCGGTAACGGCTTCGCGTCCAATGATCCAGGCAGGTGGATACAGGCGGAGAGCCTCGCGAAATATCCGGCCGGTACAGTCGAGCCTGGGCACGTCTTCAGGCGTGGGCTGCTTGCCCTGCAGCACCTCTTCGATCTCCTCGTAGAGCTTGTCTTCCACCTCAGGATGCTGTGCCAGCAGATACCAGGTCCAGGTCAGCGCGTTGGCCGTGGTCTCATGACCGGCGAGAAAGATGGTCAGCGCCTCGTCGAGTAGCAGTTCATCCGACATATAGCCTGTGCCCGTCTCGTCGTCGGATGCCATCAGAAGTGACAGCATATCGTTGTAGCGCTGCGGATGCTCGCGGTGATCCGCGATGATGCGGCTCAGCAATCCTTCAAATCGCGCCCGAGATCGGCGTGCGCGTGCGCTCGCCCAGCGGCGCAGGAATTGAGCCGCTTGAATGAACGGGCTGTTCAGTTGGCGAAAGTGATGCAGCGCACCGGTGACTGCGTCTCCAATATCTTTTGCTTCATGCAGGACGTCAGCGGTAAAGAGAGTGCGGCCCACGATCTGCAGCGTGAGCTGCATCATCTCCCGATCCACGGCGATCTCCTGGCCGTTGCTCCATCCCTGGCTGGTAGCCGTGCCCAGCTCGACGATCTCACGCGCATATTCGACTAGCCGAGCGCTGTGGAACGCAGGCTGCGCTAGCCGCCGCTGACGCCGATGAAGCTCGCCCTCGCTGGTCAGCAAACCACTTCCAAACAGAGGCTTGGAGGCGCGCAGCCCGGGTCCCTTGATGAAGTTCCAGTCGTGTGTCACCAGAACATCTCGTATAAGGTTGGGATGATTGAGAAAAAAGATCCGGCGCCTCCCGGCAGTGATCTGAACGACGTCCACGCCGCGGCTGGAGATGCTCTGCAAGAAGGCAAGAGGCGATCTGCGAAATCTAAGGAACTCCCTTATGCCCCGCAACGATTCGGTTCGATATTCCGCCATTCGACGTTTGACTCCGACTCGCATTCTACAGAAGTGCGGCAGTCGAATCTCCTGATCTGGTTCTGAGGAGCCAGGCTGGAGATCACTTTCAGGATCGATGGAGAACCCATCGCCGGACGGCCCGCGTCGAGCGCCCTCTCCTTATTCGATCGGGCGCCCCGAATCTCGCGCATTTTGAGATGTGGGTTCGCAGCATGCTACGTTTGCACCCATGACACAAGGGCTGGAACGGCGCTACGGCCGCGGCGATCACTACTTCGTGTCCACATCCTTCTACCGCTGTCGGCCATACTTCGCCTCGTCGGAGTCTCGGCTCGTCTTAGATTGATGCCTGGAGGTGAGGGAAGAGTTTGAGGAGATCGGGCGCCTGTCATTCAATTGAATTACAATCATGCCAGGAGAACTTCTGATGCCTGCAAACGCCTTGGTGCAAACGCGGATTGACTCGGCCGTGAAAGAGCGCGCGGCGGCAGTGCTCGAAGGGTTGGGAATCACAGTTTCGGATGCGGTACGGATCTTGCTCACGAGGACTGCCAACGAGAGCGCCCTTCCTTTTACGCCGGTAGCCAACACTGCCGAGTATGACGCATGGTTTCGCGCCAAGGTGCAGGAGGCGCTGGACGACGCGCGCCCCGCAATCCCGCATGAAACCATGAAGGCACACTTTGCGAAGCGTCGGGCCGCGGCAAGGCGCAAGGCTCGGTGAGCTGTGAGATTGGAGTGGTCCATCTTTGCCATGGATGACCGCAATACCATCTTCGACTTCATCGAGGCTGACAGTCCGCAGGCCGCTGCTACCGTGGATGGCCGGATCGAGAAGCAGGTAGAGGTGCTTTTCCGGTTCCCGGAGATGGGACGGACCGGACGCATCGCAGGCACGCGAGAACTGGTGATCCAAAACTCGCCCTTATCTTGCAGCCTATCGCGTGATGGGTGAAACCGTACGAATTCTCCGCGTCCTGCATGGCGCCCAGCGGTGGCCGGAAGAGATGCCGGAGCGCGCAGCGCCGGAATGAAATCCGGAAAGGGATCGAGCTTCCCCCCTTCGCCGCCAATCTCCAGATCGACATCAGCTTCCCAGGCAGGGAACTGCTATGAGCACGAGTTCCCGTCGAGGTGGCTGAGCTTGACTGCAAGCCAAACGGGGTCTCAGCGGAAAGTTGTGGTGCGGAGAGCACAAATCCGTGCTGGGTGGTCCGCATCCCGTACTTTCCTCATTCGCTTGGGTGCCCCACATCTCGCGCGCCCCGAGATGTGGGGCACTCAATCTGGAGGGGAACGCAGAGTGTGGGGTAGCCTGATGGTGGGCACTCCCGAAGTGCCCGCAGGGAGGCCTGGTGGGCGGGCCTGCTCAGGAAGAGACGGACCAGCCCACGAGCCGACTACCGTTCGAGGGAGTATCGAGAGGTTCCATGGACATTCCGGAGTTGCTGTGCGGATACCCTGACCAATGGGAAGCGTTTCGATCGCGCCACCTGACATTCTTGGAAAGGTTGCCGAATCTGAAGGCGGCATTGGATCTTGCGTTGTGCCGGTCCTTCACATCGACCTGTCCGGCAGATCGCCTGATCTTTACGATGGGACATCTGTGTGCGGAGGATTTTTGGGAGGTTGGCCTTCTTTGCGCGAATGGCTACGGCGTTGGTGCTCTCAAGCTGCTTCGGTCGTTTTACGAAGTTGCTGTCACGATGGCATACCTCAGCAAGAACCCATCCGAGGTTGACGACTTCCTTGACTACCACTGGGTCTCACAGCACAAGCTAGTGAAAGCGATTGAAGACAGTTTCGGCGCGGGGCGGTTTGGGCGAGACATCTTCGGACAGACCAAGGAAGAGTACGCAAGGGTCAAGGACAACTTTCGCGTTCCGATCTGCAAGAAATGTGGCACGCCGCGAATGAATCACAACTGGAACAAGTTGGATATGGTCTCCATGGCAAAAAAGACCAGATTTGGTGCCGATATCATTCCGGGTTACTACGAACCCATGATGCAAGCGCACAGTACCGTGCATGCGATCATCTCACGCTTCAGTAAAACGACTGACGACCTCATAAAGTTCGACCAAGGTGCCCAGCCCGAGCAAGCAGATCGCGCACTGATGACCGCGCATCGCCTCATTCTCGGCGTTTTGGTGACGCATGAGGAGTTCTTTCGCCTGAAGACTCTGGAACTACCCTTGCAGACCTGCCGTAAAGATTTTCTGGACACTTGGCGAAAGGAAAATCCTGACGATCCAAGTGAGATCTATGCCTCTTGATAGACACCTATCCTGGCCGAAGCCTCGGAAGTTTAAAATGCCGTGCTGGTGGCCCCTTCGTGGCGAGGGGCGATTGCGGCAGGCAGCCCACATCGAATCCCTTCATTATCAAGCCGGGTGCCGAGATGTGGGGCATCCAGCACCGGACAACCGAGGCTGAGGAGGGAGCGGAGGATGCGGGGCAGTTCCAACGAGATAGAGCGGTCGAGACGCGCGCTGCCGAGCACAATTTGAGGGATCTAACGCGGAGGACGGTATAATTCCGGCACGTAAAGGGAGAGGGCAAAATGGCTCGGCGCGGGATGAAGATAGAGGCCTCCAAATTCTTTACGGCTATGTTGGCGCTGGCGGCAATTGCGATCGCATTAAAATTCATTCAGATCATCGGGATTCTCGTCGTCTTTCTAGCCGCCCTAATTGCAGCGTACTTTTTCTATATCGGGCGGAAGAGAGCCGCCCGCTTTTCCTATCTGCGGGCGAAGTACAGCGACGAGTCGGTGGCCCGGGCAATCATGCGCCACGAATTCTGGGAGGGGCAGACTCGAGAACAGCTCTTGGACGCGAGGGGTAGTCCGCAGGCAATCGACCAAGTTTTGCTGAAAACTCGCAAGCGGGAAGTCTGGAAGTACCAACCTGTCGGGAAGAACCGCTATCGCGTCAGGATCACCTTGGACGACGACGTTGTGGTCAGCTACGAAAATAGGCAATGAGGCGCAGCGAAAGGTAGGGTTCCCCTGAATGGCGGGAGGCCCGCGTCTCATCCCTTTTTACTCAAGTGCAGAGGGGTGAGCTTAGAGCGGTTAATACTACAGTTGTAGCTAAGTGGGGAGAAGTGAGAGCTCGTGTTTCCGGTAGTGGAAGAACTGAGCGAGGAATTGATCTCGTCTTCGCCAGTCAGACCAGTGCAGGAGATGTTCCAGGCCGTTCCAGCCCCCGCGCAGCACGAAACTCAGCAAATGCCGGATTTCCGAGACGCTGAGGGGAACCTTTCGAAACGAAGTTTTTTTTCTCCCTCGCTCGCAGTACGGTCAGCGCCGCCAAAGCCAGCATCGACAGGGTGATATGACGGTACCAGCCCCGCCAATGGCGGACCTCGTAGTGGTCCAGGCCACATTCGCCCTTGGCCATCTGGA
>DAHWOF010000193.1 GCA_027335345.1 Granulicella sp.
GATGGACCCGATGGACCTGCTCCAACTTGCCATCGCAAAGGAGGGCTCGGTCGATGTGATCGAGCGCCTCGCGGCTCTTCAAATCCAGTTCCAGGAGCGGGCGGATAGGCAGGAGTTCGCGGAAGCCTTCATGAAGTTCAAGCAGTCAGCCCCCAAGGTGCTGAAAACAAAGATGGTGGAGTTCGGCAGCAACTCGAAGGGGAAGGGCACGCGGTACTGGCACGTGGAACTCGACAAGGCGGCGGACATCCTTGGCCCCGCGCTGCTGGCTGTTGGGCTCACCTACGCCTGGAAGACAGAAGACCTCCCGGATGGCCGCGTCCGCTGCACCTGCATCCTGCGCCACCGCAACGGCTATCAGGAGGCTGGCGCTACGCTCTGCGGCCCCAGCGACACCAGCGGAGGCAAGAACCCCATTCAGGGTGTCGGCTCTGCCACATCCTACCTGGAGCGGTACACTCTGCTTTCCACTTGCGGGATCACCCCGGAAGGACGCGATGATGACGGCAACCAAGAGCCGACCCTTGAAGACTTCAAGGACCGGCTGATCGCCATCCAGCAGGCGCCGGACGAGGAGGAGCTGAAGCGCGTCTACATCGATTCGATCAAGGCGGCCCGGAATGGGTATGACAAGGTGGCCGCAGACATGTTCTCCACCGCGAAGGAGCTGCGTCTCCTGGATCTGAGGGGCCAATGAGGGAAGTCTATGGGGGGCAGCAGGGAGATGAATGGCTGCGCAGTCGTATCGGCAGGATCACCGGCTCCGAACTGGCGAAGGTGTGCTCCTACCTCACGCGGGCATCCAAGGGCAAAGTGGCGGGAGAACCCTCCGCCGAGCGCGACACCTACAAGATGAAGCTGATCGCCGAGCGGCTCACCGGTCTGGACTCGCCGAATGTGACTTTGCCGAGGATGCAGTGGGGCGTGGACACCGAGGACGAGGCGGCAACGTTCTACGAGATGGCTACTGGAGAGATGGTCGAGAAAGTCGGATTTGTCCTGCACCCCGAATGGGACTTCGCTGGCGCTTCTCCCGACCGCCTGGTAGGCGCTGACGGTCTGCTGGAGGTCAAATGCCCAGAGACGACCACACATCTGCGCTACATCGCCGAGGACCGCATCCCGCCAGACTATATGCCGCAGCTCGTCTGGGAGCTGGTCTGCACACAGCGGAAATGGGTAGACTTCGTGAGCTACGACCCGCGCATCAAGGACGAGAAGGCGAAGTTCTTCTGCCGGCGCCTCGCGGTGGAAGATCTAGCCTGGGATACCATGCGCGGCCGGCAGGTGATCGCGTACTTCGAGGATCAGGCGCTGAAGTTCGAGCACGAGATCCAGCAGCACATCGCTGAGCGCGGCCTTGTGCCCGTCGCGCCCTTCCCTGTGAGGCTGAGAGCCGCATGAGCAAGTTGACGTTCCCATCTGGCTACTCAGGGGGGGGGCTGCGACCGCTGCGGCCCCTCCAAACGAAGACGGTTGAGGACATACGCAACGCCATCCTGGAGGGCCACCGGCGCATCATTGTCGGTGCTCCGTGCGGTTTCGGCAAGACCCTCCTCTCCGCTCACATCATCGACGGTGCGCTACGCAAGGCTCGGCGCGTCGTCTTCGCTTGCCCAGCCATCACCCTCGTTGCGCAGACAGTCAAAGCGTTTGAGGCTGAGGGCATCCGGGATATCGGCGTCATGCAGGCGCAGCATATCCGGACGGACCGCAACGCCCGCGTGCAGGTGGCAAGCGTGCAGACACTGCTCAAGCGGGAGATCCCGGAGGTTGATCTGCTGATCCTGGACGAATGTCATCGCCATTTCAAGGGTCTCAATGAGCTCCTGGACGGCCCATGGCAGAAGAAGATCGCAATCGGGCTCTCCGCTACGCCGTGGGTCAAGGGGATTGGGTTGCGCTGGACCAAGCTGATCATCCCTGCCACCATCCCGCAACTCATTGACCTTGGGCTGCTTACGTCAACGAAGCTCTATGTGCCGGAGGAAATCGCCAACCGGCAGCACATCGAGGTTTCCAACGGCCAGTTCGTGGAGGAGAGCAGCGCTAAGGAGATGTGTGAGCGGCGCATCGTAGGCAACGTCGTCAAGACGTGGAAGGAACTGGGCGTCCCAAAGACGTTCTTGTTTGCGGTCAACCGCGACCACGCGCAGCAGCAGATGGCGGCCTTCATCGACGGCGGGATCCCTTGGGGCTACATCGATGCCAATACGCCGCAGTACGAACGCGCTATCCAGTTCGCGCGGATGAAGCGCGGGGAAAACGCTGGGATCGCCAGTGTGGGATGTCTGATCGCCGGAGTGGATGAGGATGTGCGTTGCATTATCGACTGTGCTCCAACCAAGAGCGAGATCAGCCTAGTCCAGCGGTGGGGGCGTGGCATCCGCACGGCTGAGGGGAAAACCGCATTGATCGGCCTGGATCACGCTGGCAACAACACCGAGCTTGGTCTGGGGCTCTTCTGGGAGATCCATCACGACCACCTTGACACGCACAAGCCGGGCGAGAAGGGCGTAGCCTACGAGGGCGAGCCCCGACCGAAGAAGCCGCGCAAGTGCGTCATCTGCAATGCGCTCATCGAGCAAGGGAAGGCCGTCTGTAGCGCTTGTGGAGAGCCGGTTCGCAGCCTGGGCCTGGAGCACGAAGAGGGTGAGCTCGTCGTTTATGGGACGCCGAAGAAGGCCAAGAGCACAGAGCGGGAGTACACTGCCGAGGAGAAGCGCCAGTGGTACGGAGGGATGCTCTGGATGGCCCGCGAGGGGGGCAAGAAAGATGGGCTGGCCTGGCACGCGTTCTTCGAGAAGTTCGGCCACTACCCCGCGGGCTACGCTAAGACAGCGATGGAGCCTACCTGGGAGATGGAGCAGTGGGACCGCCATCGGCGCATCAAGTGGGCCAAGCGGAGAGACAAGGAGGCAAAGAGTGCAGAGCGACAGGAAACAGCGGCTGGAGACGTTCGTGCGGAGCTTGGTGCGCGATGAGATGTTGCGCCAGCAGTCGCCTTGGGAGGGGGTGCCCGACGTTCCCTCGGCTCTGGACTCCGAACGCGTGGTCCTAGGGGCGATGATCCTCGGCGAGCCGGCGCCGGAGAGCGTGCGCGAGGACGATTTCCACGTTGGATCCCACCGCATCATCTTCGCTGCCCTGAAGGAGCTTGGCAAGACGGATCTGATCCTGCTGGCAGATCATCTGCGCCGGCCGGCAGAGGGCACGAACCGCACCGTGCTGGACCAGATTGGGGGACCAGCGTACCTCGCGTCGCTTACTGAGGGGATTCCCCGCGGAGTGGTGCTAGGGCCGCACGCGGCTATCCTGAGGCGCAAGAGGAGGCTACGGGAGATCATGGCCGTATGCCTACAGGCGACCTCCGATTGCCGCAACGGGGAAGATCCAGAGGCGATCCTGCTCTCCATCCTGGTCGGGTGCAGAGAAGCGGGTGCGCAATGAGCCCAGACACAGCAAAGGCCCCCGGAGGAAGGGGGCCAGAGCTGAACCTCGATCTAAGCAGCTTGCGCCGCGGCATCGAGGTAGGCATTCGGTGCCTGCCAGGGCAAAAAAATGATGCCACTTGCATATTAGCATAGCCGGTGATATGTTGGCTATGCCAGGCAATGAAATGACGACAATTCTCCGACAAAAATTCGTCTCGAACCGCCATTACCAGACCAGGCATCTCTCCGAAAGGGGGGCGTCGAGGTTACGCAGTTTGAGCCAGGGTATCGACGTTAATACCGACCCAGAACCTAAATCGCCAACAGGGGGTAAGCCGTAGCAGCGCAGCGACCGGCCCCCGATGAGGGTGAGCTAGTGGTCGGATGGAATTTTGGCTGAATCGACAACCCGCCAAGCGCTTTGACAGCCCCCACCGAGGCATCGGGAAGGGCGGCGCAAAACGGC
Organism: Granulicella sp.; assembly: GCA_027335345.1. GTDB lineage: Bacteria > Acidobacteriota > Terriglobia > Terriglobales > Acidobacteriaceae > Granulicella. The sequence continues at coordinate 3,901 of DAHWOF010000193.1, forward strand.
TCGATTCGGCGGTCGCATCATCCCTCCCGGAGTAACGCTCTCTGTACACGGTTAAGGTTCTGTAGCGGGGGTTCCCTGAAGTTCAAGCTAATGCCTTGTCCGAACGAGGACCGGCGCACGGCATCGTCTGTGCGTCCCTCGCGGTGAACCGGAGAGACAACCGGGGATGGCATGACGGTTAGAGTGTTGGGTATTACCCATGCCGTAGGTGTGCCCCGATTCAGCAGAAGATGCTTCCAAGGAGGATGCCGCAATGAAAAAGACGCCAATCAAACGCAAGAGATCAACGCCCCGCAAATGGCAGCCGACCAAGAATGAGAAGGCGATGGCGCGGGTTATCTGCTGCCTGCGCGTGATGGGCCGATGCGAGGACTGCGGACGGGTCACGCCGCTGGTGGAGGGCCATCTGCACCACATGCATGGGAAGCGGCGGTTTGGCTGGATGGAGAGCGACCATCAGCAGCACCTCTGGCTGTGCGCAGCCTGCCACCACGGCCGGCACAATCCGAAGGTGGTACCGGCGAAGGAGAAGCCATGACAACGCTCTCGGAGGTAGTGGCAACGATCCTGGGCGAGTACTGGCACATGGTGCGCGAGTCAACCCTGCTGCAGCGGTTCCCCGCGCACGATCTGGCGTACCTGGTGAACCTGGGCGTGCTAGGTGTGGACCGGATCAACTATGAGCAGCCTGTCTACTGGTTGCGACCGCTGAAGATTGAGATAGAGCGGAAGGCGAAGGCTGAGCGTGAGCGGCCGGCGCCCCATGCCAAGGTGACGGCGGAGGAGCGCACGGAATGGGCGGCTCGAATGCGGATCAACCTGCGCAGTGGATGTACCCGCGAGCGATTCACAGATGAATTGGTCGTGCAGTTGATGAGATGTAAGACCGAGGAATGCCGGAGGCTGATTGTTGGCCGATCGGAAAGGATGTAACACCAACAGAAAGAAGGAGATGACCATGGCGAAGACGAAGGAAGAAGGGCAGAAGGTGCCGCGCAACGTGCGGACGGCAATCAACCGGCTGGAAGCGCAGCGGGAGAAGTTGCTGGCGCAGAAGCACGCTTTGAGCGAGCAGATTGAGCGCTTGGATGCAGCCATCTTGGCGCTGGACCCAGCGTAGACGACAAAGGCCCTCTCGCGAGGGCCAAAGTCGTCAGTAGGAGGAGGAGATCGCAACCCAATACGGTCTCCGCCATCCATCCTAGCATGGAATTGCTGAGCGGGAGGGCATATGCGGCGAGGAGAGCGGGAAGCGTGGACGGCGCTCATCGAAGGGCGAAAGCCGGCCAAGCGAACCAACAAGTACGGAGCTCAGCGCACCGGCAGGTACGCGAGCAAGCATGAGTCCGAGGCTGCCGCTATCTATCACGCGCTGGAAAGACGCGGCTTGATCTGGGATCTTGAGGAGCAGAAGCGCATCCTCCTAGTCGAGGGTAAGGGCCGCGTGAGGCCCATAACCTATGTGGCCGACTTCGTGTTCACCGACCGAATCGGGACGCACGTGGTGGATGCGAAGGGGTTCAAGACGCCAGTCTACCGACTGAAGAAGAAACTGGCGTCCCTGTTGTTGGGGATCGAGATCGAGGAAGTCTGAGCACGATCAGGAGCGGCTCCCGTAGACCTCGCGTACGATGTCGCGCTGGAGGCGGATGAGGATGGCGAGCGCCTCTTGCTGGTAGGGAAGCAGAGTGCCGCGCTCCTGGTAGCTGGCTGTGGTGGTGTCGCGCTCGACCATGGATTGGGCAGCGCGCGCGAGCGAGGCGTTGGCGCGGAGAAGAGCATTATGACGCTTGCGGCGCCGGAAGCGTTGGAAGTGTCGCATGATGCTCATTTGGTGGATACCTTCTTTGGCCGGATACGCTCCGGCTGGCGGTCAAATTTCTACTGGTGGCAGGTCCGCGATGCAGTCGTTGATGATCTGCGCCCAGCGCCTGGCGTCGTCGCCGCAGTGATCCTGCTCTGCCATTTTCCGGGCAACGCGCCTGATTGCCGCTGGTAGCTCTTCGATAGGAGTCG
>DAHWOF010000207.1 GCA_027335345.1 Granulicella sp.
GGTGAGCACGGCAGTGGAGGGGTTTGAGTATGCCCTCGAGATCGAGCGGTTGCGATCGATGCCGGCTGCACTGCGCAGGCGGGTGGTCCGTGCGGCTGCGCGCCAGGTCTTTGCGGGGCCTCAGGTGGCCGGGTACGTGCCGGGAGGGTATGTCCTAAGCGGGGAGGAGACGGCCAAGGTGTTGGCGCTGGCGGGGTTCCCAGGGATCAGGGTGACGGTTACGGGAAAGATTGGAAGCCGGCTGGAACTGCACGGAGGGTTGAGGGTAGAACGGTCGGCGCGGGAGATTCGCATGTGGCGGCAGCCGCTGGCCGATCGAGCGTCCCTGGAAAGATAATGATTGCGGACCGACGTGGACGATATCTCTGGTCCCCGGGGTAGACCCAGAGTAGAATCTAAGATTGATCTACGCCAACGGCAGGACAGCAGCAAAGACTGCATCGTATTTGCGGGGTCGACGTCTAAAAGAGCAGGCAGAGCCCTCGGGATCGCTGCGAGCAAGGAAGCGCGACGGTAATAGAGGGGTACTGGCGAACGATTTGGGAGCCTGAAGATGGGTCGGCAAGCGCCACGATTTGGGCCAGGCGTTGAAATTGCAGCAAGACGAAACGAGGAATCCGATTGAACTCAACTTTCAAACAGTTGTTGATTTGGTTGCTGACGCTGGGCTGTCTGCTGGTGGGCTGGCGCTTCGTCACAATGAACATGGGCCAGAAAAACGATAAGGCTATCAGTGTCACCGAGATGCAGTCAGAGGCTGATGCCGGCAAGATCTCGGACATCCTGGTGGATGGCACGGACGTGACGGGGAAGTACAGGGACGGCAAGGAGACCTTTCACACCGACATCACGCCGAACTACATGGACCGGGCTGAGGTTCAGGATCTTGACAGCCATGGGGTGAACGTCACCATCAAGAGCCAGCAGGGGAACGTCTACTGGAATGCGCTGCTGAGCTTTGCCCCCATTCTGGTGTTGGTCGCCCTGTTCATGTTCATGATGCGGCAGATGCAGTCGGGCGGCAACAAGGCGCTGAGCTTTGGCAAGAACCGGGCGCGCCTGCTCTCCATGCAGCAGAAGAAGATCACCTTCAAGGACGTTGCGGGTGTAGCTGAGGCCAAGGAAGAGCTGCGGGAGATCATCGAGTTTCTGCGCGAGGCGCAGAAGTTCCAGCGGCTGGGCGGGCGGATTCCCAAGGGTGTGCTGATGGTGGGGCCTCCCGGAACGGGCAAGACGCTGCTGGCGCGGGCCGTGGCGGGAGAGGCGAATGTTCCGTTCTTTTCGATCTCCGGCTCGGACTTTGTGGAGATGTTTGTCGGCGTGGGCGCCTCCCGGGTGCGGGATCTGTTCGAGCAGGGCAAGAAGAACGCTCCCTGCATCATCTTTATCGACGAGATCGACGCTGTGGGACGGCACCGCGGCGCTGGTCTGGGCGGCGGACATGATGAGCGCGAGCAGACGCTGAATCAGTTGCTGGTGGAGATGGACGGTTTTGAGTCCAATGATGGAGTGATCCTGATTGCAGCCACCAACCGGCCGGATGTGCTGGACCCGGCGCTGCTCCGTCCCGGGCGTTTTGACCGGCGCGTAGTGGTGGACCGTCCGGACATTCGCGGAAGGGAAGAGATCCTGAAGGTTCACTCCAAGAAGGTGCCGCTCTCCGATGATGTGAATCTGGCGGTGCTGGCCCGCGGGACACCAGGCTTTACCGGCGCGGACCTGGCCAACATGGTGAATGAGGCTGCCCTGACCGCGGCGCGGTTCAACCGCAAGTCCGTTCACATGTTTGACTTTGAGGTGGCCAAGGACAAGGTGCTGATGGGCGCGGAGCGGAAGTCAATGCTGCTGAGCGAGGACGACAAGCGCGACACGGCCTACCACGAGGCCGGGCACGTGCTGGTGGCGGCCAAGCGGGAGCACTCCGATCCACTGCACAAGGTGACGATCATCCCGCGCGGCATGGCGCTGGGCGTGACGATGCATCTGCCGGAAGAGGACAAGCATACGGTGACTCGGGATTATCTGAACACGCAGCTTGCCATTCTGATGGGCGGGCGCTGTGCGGAAGAGATCTTCATGAATCGTATGACAACCGGCGCGGGCAATGACATTGTGCGCGCCACCGAGCTGGCGCGCAAGATGGTTTGCGAGTACGGCATGAGCGAGCTGGGACCGCTGACCTACGGAAAGAAGGAGCAGGAGGTGTTTTTAGGTCGGGATATTGCGCAGTCCAGAGATTACTCAGACGACACCGCGCAGCAGATTGACAAGGCGGTGCGGCGTCTGGTGGATGAGGGATACAACTCCGCCTACAAGATCCTGGACGAGAATCGCGAGATCATGCACGCGATGGCGGCGGCCTTGCTGGAGCGCGAGACGCTGGATGCCGCCGAGATCGAGCTGTTGATCCAAGGCAAGCAGTTGCCGCCGGTAAAGTCGGCGCTGGCCGCTGCTGGCGAGGACGAGGACAAGCAGCAGGTGCTCAAGCCGGAGGGAGGCCGCAAGCCGGGCTTTGGCGAGGGGCAGACCAACCCGGCATAGGTGGCAAACGGGTATGTTAAAGGCGGCCTTTGCGCCGCCTTTGCAGTTTAAGGCAGGGATTCGAATCTGCTCGCCGCCTGGTAACGGCCGAGGTGATTTTGAGGGCTTCGCAGAGGGAGGTGTCCCGGCTCTGGTGCAGGGCAAGAGAATCATTTTCCGAGCAGGGCAGGAGTTGGCGGTATCGCGGAGAGTGGGTCCGGTGCGATAGGCTAACCGCATGAAGAGATTCAGTGGTTGGTGGATGCAGGTTGTTGCGGTGGGATTGGCGTTGGGAATCTCCGGGGCGCAGGCGCAGAAGGCCTTGCCCTCCGCGCAAAGCGCCACCACGACGCCGGGGGTGACGGTAGGGCATGGGGCGCAGCCCGCCAATGCGGGATTGGCGCCGACGGAAGATGATCTGCTGCGCGGCGGATACGGCCCCTATCGTGAGAATAACCACATTCTTTTCTATCACTTGACGCTCAAGGTGGATCCCTCCACGCAGACTCTTGCCGGCAGCAACGCGGTGCGCTTCAAGATGTTGAAAGATGGGCGAAAGATCCAACTGGAACTCACCCCGGTGTTGACGATTGACAGCGTTGTTTTTGAAGGCAAGCCGGTTCGGTGGGTACGAGCAGGGCCCAGTTCAGGGACTTCCGGGTCTAGCGATCTAAGAACCTTTTACGTGGAATTTCCCCGCGAGCTGAAGGCCGGTGGGGTGTATGAGGTTACCGTGGCCTATCATGGGCATCCCCTGACGCAGGGACGTTTTGGGGGCGTTAACTTCGATAAGGACAAAGAGGGCAAACCCTGGATCACGACCGCCTGTGAGGGGCAGGGCGCCAGCGTATGGTGGCCCAACAAGGATCAGTGGCGGGATCGGCCGGAGGGCATGGAGATCGACGTTGCGGCGCCGAATGGGCTGATGGATGTGAGCAACGGGCGGTTTGTGGCCAGCAAGAACCTGGGCGATGGGTACACGGAGTGGGAGTGGAGGGTTCACTATCCGATCAACAACTACGATGTGGCGCTGAACATCGGGGAGTATCAGCACTGGTCTGGGGTGCATGTGAACAAAGAAACGGGCCAGAAGACGACGTTGGACTACTATGCGCTCCCGGAGGACCTGGCCAAGGCCAAGGTGCAGTTTCAGCAGGTCCCGGTGATGCTGGATGCTTACGAGCATTACTTCGGCGAGTATCCGTTCGATAAAGATGGGTACAAGCTCATCGAGGTGCCCTATGCGGGCATGGAGCACCAGAGCGCGGTGGCCTATGGAAACCACTTCGAAAATGGATACTACGGGCGCGACTGGACGGGGGTGGGGATCTCGCCGCGCTTCGACTTCATCATCATCCACGAGAGCGGGCATGAGTGGTTTGGCAACGCCATCAATGCGGCCGACCGTTCGGATATGTGGATTCATGAGGGCTGGACGACCTACATGGAGTCACTTTATGTGGAGTACCGGTGGGGGAAGGCGGACGCGATCCGATATCTGAACGGCCTTGTGCCCAAGGTACGGAACCGGCAGCCTGTGATTCCACCCCACGGTATCAACGCGGAGCCGACGGAGGATCAGTACTTCAAGGGAGCATTGATGATCAATACGCTGCGCAGCGTGATCGATGATGATCCCCAGTGGTTTGCCGATCTGCATGACTTCTATCAGCACTTCAAGTACCAGAGCATCATGACCGAGGATGTGGTGGCCTGGTGGAACCAGCGCACGGGGATGGATCTGACCCCGTTCTTCAACGAGTATCTACGCCATGCGGCGATCCCGGTGCTACGGCTGAAGTTCGATGCGGTCAAGGGGACGGTTGCCTACCGCTGGTGCGCCGATGAGCCGGCGTTCGCCATGCCCATCAAGATTGGCAAGCCCGGGAATCTGACCCTGGTGACGCCGGTGACCACCGAGTGGAAGACGATGCCATGGACGCAGGATCCTGACTCACTGGTGGTGCCGCATACTCTTTACTACATCGGAGAGCGGACAGGCGAGGCGTGTCGATGAGGCGGTGGATGAGCGCAGCCGCCGTGACTTTGATGTTGGGCGTCGCGTTGGCGATGACCGGATGCGGGTACCACGAGATGGGGGCCGCGACGCACCTGCCCCCGGACGTGCAGACGCTGGCCGTGCCGATGTTTGTCTCCAAGGTGCAGGCGTATAACACGGAGGCGGCGTTTACGCAGGCGGTGGTGCGGGAGCTGAATACGCGCACCAACTACCGGGTTCTCTATGGGATGAAGGCCAATGATGCCACCAAGAATGCGGATGCGGTGCTGCGGGGAACCATCACGAATGAGTCAGTGGCGCCGCTCACCTACGACTCGTCGAGCGGACAGTCTTCGAGCTACCTGGTGATGGTGACAGCCAGCGTGCAACTGGTGGCGCATGATGGAAAGGTGCTCTATACGAACGACGCCTTTGCCTGGCGACAACAGTATCAGTCGACGGAGGCTCTGAGCCAGTTCGTTCAGGAGGATGGCTTTGCCGTTCGCCGGATGGCAAGAGACTTTGCCGAGGCGCTGGTTAGCGAGATGCTGGAGGGCTTTCAGTGAGCGAGCGAATGGTCTTCCGAAGAGACCAAAGGGGGAATCTTCACAGCTCTGGTTACCATCGATCGGAGTTGCGGAGCTTTGCGGCCGTGGAGCGTTTTCTGGCCGAGGTGAGTAAGGAGCCGGTTTCTTCCGAGGATCAGGATCATGGTGCAAGACGAGCCGGGTACGTGTTGCTGGGTGATGATGCGTTTTTGCTCGAGATGTGCCTCAAGGGGGTTGTCCAGGCGCTCGTGCCGCAGGAGATGAGAGATTTCTGTCTGCATGATCTGGATTTGGGGCAGACGACCGTGTTTGAGGCGCTCGACCTGGCGCAGACGCCCTCCCTGATGGCTCCCTTTCAGGTGCTGTTTCTGCGCAACGTGAAGACGCTTTATGGACGGGGGCAGAAGAAGGAAGAGTTTGCGGCCATCGACGCCTACTTTCGCAGGCCGAATCCTCAGGCGCTGGTGCTCTTTGTGGCGGACCATATCGCGCTGCCCCAGGATCTGCGCCGAATGGAGATGACGGACAAGGAGAGAGCGGAGAAGATTCGCGAGACGCTGGGCGATGTGTGCGGCGTGGTGGAGCTGCAGCGGGTGAGCGAAGAGGATGCGGCGCGTTGGGTGGTGCGGGAGGCCAGAGAGCGGGGCGTGAACTTCCACGAGGATGCGGCCAGAGAGCTGGTGGATGCGCTGGGGGCAAGCGGAGGCGCGGAGATGATGATGGTGGCCAGCGAGATGGAGAAGTTGCTGCTCTACGCTGGTTATCCGGCCGGGGCAAGCCATCCTTCCGGGCAATCTCCGCAGGAAGGAGCGGCGCAGGTGGCGATCGTCGAAGTGACGGATGTGGAGAGGATGGTGTCGGCGGCCAAGCAGAGGAGTTTGTATGAGCTGACGGATGCCATTAGTCTGAAGGACGCGCCGCGAGCTCTGGCGTTGCTGGGAGGGTTGCTGAACGCCTCTGACGGTGGAGAGGATGCCGCCATCGGGCATGTGTTCTCGCTGGCCAGAATCTTTCGCCAGATGCTGGTGCTGAATGAAAAGAAGGTAAAAGACCAGCGGGCGCTGTGGCAGGTGCTGTGGCCCGGCTTTCGCGTGGCTCCCTTCGCTGCCGATGCCTTGATTGCGCAGGCGCGCCGGTACAAGGATCGTACCGAGCTGAAGAAGGGATTGCGGCTGATTGCGCAGGCGGACATCGAATTGCGCTCCAGCCCAGCAGATAAGCGACTGGTGCTGGAAAGATTGGTGATGCGTCTGGCGGGCAGGACCGGGGAGATGGAGACGGGGCTGGTTGCTTAGAATGTTGTCGCGGAAAAAACGGGTTTGAGAAGGAAGACTTTCACAGGAAGAGGAAGGGTCGGATGCTGCAAGAGGCTGGACGGATGCGTGTGAGTTGTTTATGGAGGTCGCTGTCAGTTTTACTTCTGTCTTTGAGCCCGCTGTTTGCCTTGCCGGCAGGAGCGCAAGCCAAGTCCCAGCCGACGGCGCCGAATGCGATGGCCCCGGCCAGCCCACCCCCCGTCACGCCGCCCAGTGATCCGGCAGGCAGGAAGCAATGGATTGCGCAGTTGGAGGCGTATCTCAAGACGCACTATGCGAAGCATGAGTATCGGATACCCATGCGCGATGGGGTCAAGCTCTATACGCAGGTGTACACGCCGATTCCGGGAGCTTTTGCCGACAAGGGACCTTACCCCTTTCTGATGTCACGTACCCCCTATAGCTGCGGGAACTATAACAACGACGTGGTTGCGCCCAGGGTGACCGGTGATTGGGAGATGGTGGAGAGCGGGTACATCTTGGTATGTCAGGATGTGCGCGGCCGGTGGGAGAGTGAGGGAACGTGGCTGGAGATGTCGCCCTCCCATGATGGGATGAGCGTGGATGAGTCCACGGATATGAACGACACGGTGAACTGGCTGCTGCAGCATGTGCCAGATAACAACGGCAAGGTGGGGATCCTGGGAATCAGTTATCCGGGATTCTATACGGCGGCGAGTATTGTGAACGGCAATCCTGCGATCAAGGCAGCGAGCCCGCAGGCTCCGATCATGAATCTGTGGATGGGAGACGACGCGTATCACGGCGGGGCCTTCATGCTCCAGGCGAATCACGGATTCTATGCCCCGTTCTTTGTACCGCAGAAGAACCCGCTCACCCAGGAGCCGAAGAATGATTTTCATTTTCCCACCCCCGACATGTACGCCTACTATCTGAAGATGGGAACGCTGGGAGCGCTTGATACGCCGGCGGGCGGAACGAGTTCCTACTTCCACGATCAGGTTTCGAATACCGTCTACAACCACTACTGGAAGATTCGCAACCTGGCGCCACACATGGTGGGAGTCAAGGCGGCGGTGCTCGCGGTCGGTGGGCTCTTCGATGAGCAGGATCTTTCCGGACCGGTCACCGTGTTCCATGCCATTGCGAAGTTGAGCCCCGGCGCTGCGGAGGACACGCTGATCGAAGGGCCGTGGTACCACGGAGAGTGGGCGCGCGGTTCAGGACGCGTGATCGGCGATGTGGACTTTGGATCCGATACCGGAGAGTTCTACCGGGAGAAGATCGAAGCACCGTTCTTTGCCCACTACCTGAAAGATCAGCCTTGGGACGGTTTGCCCAAGGCCTATATCTTTGAGACCGGGACGAATGTATGGAAGAAGTACGATGCATGGCCGCCCAAGCAGGCGGTGGAGAAGATGCTTTACCTGGAGCCAGACGGCGGCTTGGCATGGACTCAGCCGACGGTGAGCAACTCCAGTGACAGCTATGTGAGCGATCCGGCGCATCCGGTTCCTTATACCCCCTACGTGACGGGGGTGGATGTTCCGCAGAGATTTATGGATGACGACCAGCGGTTTGCAACGACGCGCGGAGATGTGCTGGTGTACGAGAGCGCTCCGTTGAGCGAAGATGTGACAGTTGTGGGACCGGTCCGGCCGATGCTGAAGATTGCATCCACAGGGACGGACTCCGACTTCGATGTGAAGTTGATCGATGTCTTTCCGGAGGACTACAAGGATCCGCTGGCCAAGGAACACAAGGGAAGTGGCGCGACCACGCCGACGGTATATATGCAGGGTTACCAGATGCTGGTGCGTGGCGAACCCTTCAGGGCCAAGTTCCGGAACTCCTGGGAGCATCCGCAGCCGTTAACGCCGGGCAAGATCACGGATGTGAACTTCACCACGCAAGACATCAGCCACACGTTTTTGAAGGGTCACCGGATCATGGTGCAGATACAGAGTTCGTGGTTTCCCCTGGTGGATCGGAACCCGCAGACCTTCATGAATATCTTCAAGGCGAGACCGGAAGACTTCAAGCCGGCGACCGAGACGATCTTTCATCAGGCGGGGGCTGCCAGCGGCATTGATCTGATGGTGATGCCGCAGTAGAGCGGAGGAGGTTGAGTCTGCCGCTGAGGACGGTTGGTTTCCAAACCCCTTTGCAAAAGCTGCGGTTGGGAGAGTCAATTGAAATCCGAAGGCAAACACGGAGAGAAGTCCTGTGAGTGGCCAAGGTAGATCGGCCTTTGAGTGGAAGTAGGGGGTGTTCCGGGAGCGCCTAGAAATTGAGGAGGGGAGTTCATGGACGGCAGTTCCGTACCGCAGACGTTGGCTGAGCGGCTGTACTACGACTTGGATGCTGCTCTGGAGTTTCAGGCGGTTGTGACTGACCTTCAGCCCGGAGGGCAAGAAGTGGGACCGGATGGGCAGGAGAATCGGCTCTGGCATCTGGCGCTGGACCGCACAGCGTTCTATCCAGCCAGCGGAGGTCAGCCTTGGGATAAGGGACTGCTTGTGGCGACCTTGCCGAATGGTGAAACCTTGCAGGTTGAGGTGGAGCGGGTGGAGGAAGACGCAGCGGGCCAGGTCTGGCACACCGTTGGGGAGCCCATTGCAGTTGGCGCGCACGTGGTGGGGAGGGTGGATGCGGAGCGCAGGATGGACCACGCGCAGCAGCACTCGGGCCAGCATCTGCTGTCGGCGATGTTTCTGCGCGAACTTGGCCTTCCAACGGTTTCGTTCCATCTGGGCGCTGAGTCGGTGACGATCGATCTGGATGCGGAGAAGATCTCTCCAGAGGATCTATTCCGGGTGGAAGATGCGGTCAATCGCCTTATCTTTGAGGACCGCAGGATGCTTTCACACTGGGTGGAGCGGGAAGAGG
>DAHWOF010000213.1 GCA_027335345.1 Granulicella sp.
GGCGGCGAAGACCTCCGGCAGGTGCTCGTCCATCCACTGCGGCGAGCGGCTGCGGCTCTCTCCGGCGATGCCGATGGCGCGGCAGTGGGCGAAGCCGGCACGGTCCTGGCCGCTGGGCGTGCGGGTGAAGAGGACGGCCGGAACGCCGTGCACCGCCAGCGCCTCCAGCACATCGGTGGAACCGGTGAAGTCGTCACCGTACCAGGCGTAAAGAAGCGGTTCAGAAGCAGCTTGGCTCACGAGGCAAAGGTCTCCAGCGCAGATCTCAACTCCGCGTGCTGCACAGCGTACTGCTGGAGCGAGATGCCGGCCGCGGCCGCCTCCCAGGCCTGGCGGAGGCCGCGGACCCCGGCTGCGGGTCCCTGGGGATGGGCCAGAATTCCGCCTCCACAGGCGTAGATGAGATCCACGCCTCCGGAAGAGCCATCGCCGAGAGCGCGAAAGGTATCGGGAACCTGGCGCGCCGACTGACCGGACGAGAAGACCGGCATCACCTCACAACCAGCGTGCGGGTACGGGAACATGGGGGTAAGACACTCGCGCGCCGAAGCGATCACGCTGGCGTCCTCCTCGCAGAACTTGTTGCCCAAGCCATTCACGTGAACGTGGTCGATACCGGCCAGACGCCAGAACTTCTGATAGGCGATGAAGCTCATTCCCGTCGCGTGCGAGCGGCTGAACATACCCCAGCCGTTGCGGTGACCGTGAATGGCGACCTGTGCGTGTCGGCGCAGTGCGGTGAGAGCCGGCAACCCGATGCTGTTCAGGCTCACCATCACGCAGGAGCCACCCTCGGCCAGCACCAGATCGTGGCGCTGAAGCATCTGGTCGATCTCGCCGGTGATGTTGGCGGCATACATGGGCATCCTGCCGGTCTTTTGTGCAACCTGCCTCAGCGCGCGCAGCACCGCGGGCACACGCTGGTCAAAGGGACAGTGGGGGCCGTCCGCCTGCAGTTCATCGTCTTTGACGAAGTCGACTCCTGCCTCGGCGAGCATCTTGGCCCGCTCCGCAGTCTGTTCCGCGGTCATGCCCACGCTGGGCTTGAGGATGGTGCCGATAATGGGCCGGTCGTAGACGCCGGTGAGCTGCCGGGTTCCGCCCACGCCGAACTGCGGCCCCGGATAGCGGTTGAGAAATGCCGGCGGCAGCGTGACGTCCAGCAGTTTGAGCCCCGAAAACGGCTTGAGTTCGAAGAGATTGCCGGCCACCGTGGCGAGAAGATTGGGCAGCGATGGCCCCATGTTCTCCAGCGGCCAGGAGAGCGTGACATCAGCGGTGCGGCGCGTGATGGGGCCAGAGTGAGCCTTGGGAACGCCAGAGCCGGAGAGCGAAGGACTTTCCACCACGCCCGTCTCGACAATCTGCTCGACCCGCGCTGCGTAGCGCTCGCGAAGTTCATCGGTTTCACCCGGTACGCGTACAAAGGTTCCGGTAGACTGCTCCCCGGCCATGATAGCCGCTGCATCCTCCAGCGGATAGGCTGTTTCGATCCAATATCGGGCATACACACGCTGCTTCATACTTCTCCAATCCATTCTTGGCTCCGCGTTGCAGGCAGTCCGCTCAGGCCTGATCAAAGTACATGGTGTAGGTCTCGTCGCGAATCTGAAAGAAGGGCGCAAAGGTGCGCGACCCTGCCGCGAGAAGAGCGGAGGCTTGAGCCACCGGCTGTAGCTTGCCCATATCCAGCGGCGAAGAGCCACGGACCGGAGCAGCTTTGGGGTTGCGCTCCACGTAGACCAGGGGCCCGCGCAGCACAGCCGCGGTGTGCGGATGCAGATCGTCGATCGGCTCGCAGCGAAGGCGCAGCGGCCACTCCAGTTCGACCACATCGCCATCCGTCCAGGTGCGGGCCAGCGTCGCAAATCCGCGCCGCACGGTGCGCGGGACCACTCTGCCGTTCACCCTCACCTGCGGGACGCTCCGCGCCCAGGACGGAGTGCGCAACTGGAGGGTGAAGGCGACCGGCCGACGGCATGCCACCGTGAGCTGAACCGCGCCCTGCAGCGGATAGAGCGTCTTTTGCTCCAGCACCACCCAGGCGCCTCCCTGCCGCCAGCGCACCCGCGAGGGGGCGTAGAGGATGACGGCAATGCCGTCGGCGGAGCGAAAGTAAATATCCTTCACATAATCGGCGACGCCCTGCACCAGCGTGCCGGAGCAACAAGGCCATCTCTGCGGGTAATACCCTTTGCGGGCCTGAGCGTTGTAGCTGGAGTAGTAGAAGTAATCTCCCTGCCCATCCGGATCCTTGGCGGCCAGAAGACCGTTGTAGGCTACCCGCTCCAGGCCATCGCCGTATCGGGCGTCGCCCGTGGCGCAGAGCAGATAGCGCGCCAGCTTGATAGCGGCGTAGCTTCCGCACGGCGTCTCGAAGTGGTCGTGCGTGGAGAAGAGGCTGGCGTAGAGCATCCCCTTACCGGGTTCAATCAGCAGCTCGTTCGGACCCCATCCGCCGGTGGCATACTGCTGATCGGTGCGCAAGAGATTCCATGCGTTGCGCATGGTGTGCAGATACTTCTCCTCGCCCAGCACCAGACGCGCTTTGCCGGCCGAGCTGAGCGCGATGACGTGGCTGTAAGCGTGACGTCCGGGAAGCACATCGTCTCCGCGGGCCAGCGGATCAAAAAATTCGCGGTCCAGCAGATATGCCTGGGCGCGTTGCAGCAGGATCTGCTCCCCGGTCAGTTCGTAGGCCAGAAACAGGTTCTCGGGAAGCACATAAGTTTCATCATAGGGTGGATTCTTTCTGCCGATACGGTCGCGGCCGCGCGCGGGGAGATAAGGCAGCGCCCCGGCAAAGACCCGGGGAATCAGCGCGCGCGCCAGCTCCACGCGGCTAAGGCGAAAGGCATCAATGAGCCCGATCAGATGCTTGTCCAGGATGTAGCAAGGCCATAGATTCTTCGCGTTGGGTGCAGCGAAGACTCGGTTCCCCTTGCCCAGCGTGAGCGAAAAACCCTCCACCAGCGCCTGCACCTTCGCATGACAGGCCGCATCGCCGGTGGTGCGGCCGATGCGGGCCAGACCTGAAACATACTGGCCAAGCGCATGGCCGGGCACAAAGCCATTGCGTCCGTACCACCCGCCCATAGGGGCTCCCGGAGCCGGCAAACCCGCGCCCTCACGGTAGACCCGAAGCAGGCGATCATTCTCCAGGCCGAGATAGGCGGAGTGGATCCGGTCATACTGCTGCTTGAGCGGACCGCCGGTGAGCTCGACCTCGCCATAGTCGAACTCTTCCAGCTCCTGGGCGATCGCGGGAGCAGACGCGTTGTTCAACCGTGCTGGCGCGACTGAGCAGACCCCAGAACCCGACGCGAGGGCCGCCGCCGCGGCGCCAGCCAGAAACTCTCTTCGTGTCACGGGGCGCTGCATCGGCGTCTCTTGCTCCTCTCTCTCAGAGTAGAAGCGCGTACAGGGTCCGCAAAGCCTCAAGCAGGCATTGCACGCTGATTCCGGTATGCGGAATCCTTCTTTTCCAGCAGTGAGCTGCGCGGGAGCCCAGGCCCGGCGGCTTCGTCCAGCGGATAGATCAGATCGACGTTACGCGGGGTGAGGAGCTGATGCTTGACGAAGACGGTGGCGGGAACCGGCTTGTGCTGGAGAATGTTCAAGGCCATCGCCATAAGCTCATCGCCGTAACGCTCTGGGAAGTAGGCTACCGAGCCAACCAGCCGAGTGCCGGGGCGGCGCAGTTCGGAGCGCGCACCGCGCAGCGCATTCTGGCCCATGATGGCGCAGAGCTGCGCTGCGCCAGCCTCTTCAAAGGCGCGCAGCGCGGCCAGCGCGCAGATATCATTCACCGCGCCCACCAGCGTCCGGCGCGTGCCGCGGCGGCGCAGGAACTTGCGCAACACCTCCAGCACCTGCTCAAACGTGCCGCGGCCGTTCAGTCGGATCACAGGGGTGTTGATGATACCGGGAAGTTCGGCGCGCAACCCATCCACCAGACCGGCGCTGCGCAACTCCAGCAGTGAGCCCGCGATGGGCAGATCCAGCAGCACCAGTTGATCCACCTTGCCGTCCCAGTGGTCGCGCGCCCAACGGCCTAGAGCGCGTCCCCCCATCATTCCGGCTTTGTAGTTGTCCGCTCCAAAGTAGGTTGCTCCGGGGTGCGGAACTTCGATGGCAATCACGGGCGTATCGGCGGCAAGAAACTTGGAGGCGATGACCGGAGCGACGCGCTCGTAGGTCTGGAACTCCAGCACCAGGTCCACCTGCTCCCGGATCATGGCGTCGGCGTTGCGCAGGGCCTCACGGGCGCTGTAGCGGTTGTTGAAGGTCACCAACTGGACGTGCTCGCGAGCTGCGGCCGTCACCACGCCGCGCGTCACTTCGCGCGCAAACTCGGTATCGCCCTGCGTGGCAAAGCCGATGCGAAACGGCCGCGCGGAGACCGGGCCAAAGCTGTTGCGGTAAACACCTGCGCTCACCCGGTCGATCAGGCCGCCGTGAATCAGCGTCCGCAGTAGACGGAAGCAGGTGGTCTTGGGCAGATGCGTACGCTCCATCACCTCGGCCAACGGCAGTTCTTCGCCGAGATGCCGAAAGGCCTTGAGCACCTCACAGGCTCGCAGCACGGTCTGCGATTCGTTGCGGTCCCCGTTTCGCTCCCCGCCGCGCGTAGCCGGCTCCTTGCCGGGCGAATCGATGAGTTCTAAGTCGTCTTGTGGATCTCTGGCCATGGCGGCTCCCGTAGCTTGCAAAAATTGCGATCTGCAACTCCGAGACAACACCCTATATTCTGTTTTGCGGAATTGGCAATTCCAAAATGAGGGCGGATCGTCCATGAGAGCGGATCCTCCCTGGCGCTTCCCCCTACCTGGCGCGGAGGCTATAGCTGCCCGGCGAGTCCAGCGGAATAGCCAGCCGGGCGCCACCCTCCGCCGGTTGACCCGTGCGCGGAGCGCCGTTGACCAGGATCTGCGTGGCCCCGGCGGGCACCGGAAAGAGAACCGTGGCATGCACGCCCGCGGGCAGGACGATGGTTGCGACCAGGCCATTCTGCCGGCGCAGGTCAACCTTGAGCAAACCATTCGGGGTGGGCTCCTGGCCGCGCGCCCACTGCAGGTCCAGAAGATCGGGGCGAAGAATAGTCCGGCTGAACCCTGCGGCCACCGGCTGGATGCCAAGCACCTGCTCCATCAGCCAGTAGGCCGGTCCCGTCGACCATCCGTGCGCCAGGCTGGTGAAGTAGCCGGTGCGTCCGTCCGCCTGCAGATCGGAGTGGGGATCGCTCTTGGGCCAGGAGGGATCGTAGGCCTCCCAGAAGCTGGTGGCGCCCTCATCGATCATGCCGCCCCAGTACTGACGCATCCAGCGCAGCGCAGCCTCACGGCGATTCATTCTGGCCATCGCGTCCAGCACGTAGGCTCCGTAGTAAGGCGTGATGAGGTTGGGCCGGAAGGTCGGCTGCCCAACCTGCGCCAGGACACTGTTCCAGATGGAGTTGAACTGGCTGGCATCGGCAACGCCGGAGAGCACCGCCATGGCGTTGGTCTGCCAGCGGGGACCGAAGTCCCCCTGGGTCGGCGACCAAAGGCTGGCCTGCAAACTCTGCTTCAACTGTGCGGCCCGCGCCTGGAAGTGCTGCGCGTTGGCTGTATCGCCGAGCTGCTGCAGCAGGTCAGCGCCGGCCAGATAGGCGCGGACGTACTCCAGACTGGTAGCCTGGCGCGTCTCCGCGGTGTCGCCGTAGAGGTCAGGCGCCCAGTCTACGAACTGCCACGCGCCGGTGCGATTCAGAAACTGGTTTTGCGAGTTGAATTCATGGTCCATGAACTGGAGCAACTGCACGAGTTGCCGATGCTCCTGACGCAGATAGGCCAGATCGCGCGTGTGCTGAATGTAGGCCTCCAGCGCGGTCGGCCAGAAGGAAGAATAGCCGGGGATGCCATTGATGTGCTGCTGGACGGGTGAGGGGCCGATAAGCCGAGAGAGTGTGTCTTTGATGAGAAAGCGATCGAAGAAGATACTGTCGCTGACGCGTCCGCTCACATCCAGATCTCCCATCCAGCGCCCGCGGTCACGCTTGGGCGAGTCCCAGAGATCGTCCTGCATGCCGAGATGCACCGTGTAGGCTGCCGTCTCCCAAATGCGATTCAGCAAAGGGTCCGAGCAGGCGAAGAACCCCTGGTAGTGGACCGGGTAGTAGATATCCTCCAGACGAATCGTCTTGAACTTGAGCGTCGGATCGCCGGAGAGGAAGCGAATCCGCACGTAACGAAAGGCGGACTTGGGTCCATGGCCGGTCTGGTTCGCCGCCAGACGAAGCACATTTTCGCCCAGATAGGGGTCGTGGTCCAACTCGCCCCGCGACTCACCGTACTTGATGGAAACCGTAACGGGTGAATGCGTGCCAGAGACAAGCTGAATGCGACCGGCAACCTCTCGGCCGAAGTCCAGCGTGAGCCCAGGGGCATACTCCTCGCCCGGCCCGGCGCTCTTAAGATGGACGGTGAACTGCTTCGCCGACGCGCCCTCCGGTTGGGTGAGCGTCTCGATGTTCTCAAAGCTGCCGCGCCCAGGCGTAACGTCCTCCACCTTGCCGACGGGAAGGTACAGGTGAGCAAGAAAGGGCGAAGCGCCCTGATAGCCGGGCCAGTCGTAGAGCCCGGCGTCGGCGTTCCACTGGTACAGGTCGATGGAGCCTTCGATGGAACTCAGGGGCAATGCCGCAGGCCACGCAGAGTCCTCAAAGGAGGGCTGCTCCCACCCGGCGCCGGCATGCAGCGTGCCCTTCCACTGCGGGCCAGAGACCAGAATGGGCGGCGCGGCCACGCCTTCCGACGCTGGTATCAGCTTGGCCACCAGCACCTCTCCGAAGATCTGCTGCATGGCCAGCGCGCTGTTGACAAAACCGGGAACGCCGCGGCCGCGCACCACCTGCATGGCGAGCACATTGCGTCCGGGCCGGAGCAGTCGCGCCACATCCACAGAAAAGACGTGCATGTCGAGAGGATTCATAAGATCGCTCGAGATCTGCTCAGCGAGCGTTCCATTGACGTAGAGCGTGACCGAACGCGGGCCGGCCAGATAGAGCGTGGCCTGCGCCGGCGCCCGATCAAGATGGAAGGTGACGCGGAAGTAGTGTGGAGCGGTTTTGTGGTAGAGGCCGGGCGAACGGTAGTGTTGCGGAGCGTGAGCGCCCACCATGGAGTCTTCCCGCGTCCAGATGTACTGCTCCGGCAGCGGCGTCAGCAGCCCGGAGAACATCCGCGGTTGGGCGACAGAGCGCGTAGGATCCAGTTGCCCGGCTGGAATCGTCGCTGGCCGATGCTGAGCCGCCAGAGATCCAGCGACGAGGAGGCACAAAACCGGCAGACTTCCGACGAGATGCTGCTTCATGAGGAGCCTCCTGCTGCGCCAGGAGCGTGGGCCGGGAATGAAGTGCATGCCCGCGGGACGGCGCTTGTCCAGATTCCCGGGTTCACCGGCTGGTTGACTCAGGTCCACGGTTGCGACCGGGCTACGGAGATCCCGCGCACATCGTGTGGGTACTTGCCGGAGACGGCGGTGTAGAAGTGGTAGAAGTCACCCTTCCACGCAATGACCGACGGCTTATGGGCGAAGTCATCGTCGACCGAGCCGGGAGGGCCCGCGTTCACCAAGATTGTGCTGGTTTTTTGCGGATGATCCGGGCTGTGGCCCATAGCCAGCAGGTCGCGCGCCTTGCGGTCGCGGCTGCTCAGGCCGTAGTAGAAGATCGCCCACTGGCGTCGCCAGCGCACCACGCAGGGGTCACTGGCGAAGCGGTCATCCCAGCTTCCCGGAGGTCCGTTGCGGATGATGGGATTGAGCGGCGAACGCGTCCAGTGCTGCAGGTCGCGCGAGGTCGCCAGCCCGATCTGTTCTCTCCATCCGCCGCCCTCGCGTTTGGACAGGTTGCGCGTCTTGGCGTTGTAGAAGAGATAAAACGTCCCATCCTCCTCAACCAGGCATGGTTTGTAGAGCCCTCCCTGCTCCCAGGCGGCTGCCCCCGGATCATCGGGACGCAGGCAGGGCGGTTCAAGCTCCCAGTGTTGCAGATCGTCGCTCCAGCAGAGGCCGATCACCGCAGGGCCCGCCTCCATGCCGGGATTCGGATAGGCGTGCCAGGCGCCCAGGTAGCGGCCATGAACTTTTTTGAGCCGCGCAGGGCTGAGCGCTTCATTCTCGCGCACGATCCACATCATGGCGACGTTGTAGCGAAAGATCGGAGACTCCGGCTTGCGCCGCAGGATGCAACCCATACGGTTCCAGTCCTCTAAATTGGAGGAGCGCGCCATTCCGGTCTGATAGCCGATGCCGTCGAAGCCAATGTAGGTGAGACGAAACTCGTCCCCATGGCGGAAGACAAAGGGCCCGTCCACAAACTTCTCGTCGAAGGCGCCTTTCACGCCGCTGCCGCCCAGCACCAGACGATTGAGTTTGTACGGCGAGAGCAGAGCACGCGGCGCAGGCGGAGCGGCGCTCGCAGGGTCGGTCATGCCTGTAAGGGCGCTGAGTCTGGTTGGGCTGGCGCTGCAACAGGCCGCGCCGGCCGCGTAGAGGAATGTGCGTCGATTCACCTGTCTTCAGTTCTCCCGATTGGCTGCATCTCCGCCACAGCCTCTCCTTGCCGCGCATCGCCGGCCACACTGCGCGGCGTTGGCCAGGCGCGCGGCTCTGACCAGCATAGGACCTCTCTGAGAGGAGCTGGTAGGCCATTCGCCGTTCGTCCTTCGAAGCGCGGTGCTTCTGCCTTGAAGAGCACCGTCAAACCCTGGCTCTCGACCGGTCTCCTGGCGGCCGGCTGGCCCCGGCGAGGGCCAGCCAGTTGCGGACGGCAATCCGATCTGCGGAACGAGCCTCTTTTGGCGTAAGAGCCTTTTGGCGCACCCGGCGGCGCATCGTCCGGCTACGGGTTGCCGAGCCTCTCTACTGACCCCACTGCTGGACTGTACCTACTGAGCTGGGTGCTGGATTGGCAGGATGGAGAAGTGATATTCTCCGGATCCAATGTCCAGATCAACTGTGCCAGCCTCGTCGCGAAGCAGCGTGATGCCGGCGGCCTGCGCCACAGGTTGCCCGCTCTCCAGCAGGGTAGAACCGGCGGCCTGGGGCAGCCTTACCACCGCGCGGGCGTTGGCTGGGATGTTTACATCCAGCCGCGTCTCTCCCGGCAGATGCTTCCAGGCCACGCCGATCGCACCTTTGACGGACTGGTAGACCACCCGAGCGGAGTTGATCCGCTGCGGCATCGCCGGGTCAATGACGATCTGCCGCGGCGCCGACCGGGAGAGATCCACGTGCAGCCCGAGCAGGCCGGCATAGAACCACTCTTCAGCATCGCCGAGCATCAGGTGATCCTGCGAGCTGCCGCGGCGCGCGTTCCATGCCTCGGTCAGCGTGGTTGCCCCCTGCGCCAGTTGATAGCCGTAGCTGGGGCCGTCCGTGCGCAGCAGCATGTCCAGCATCGTGTCCGATGCGCCGTTTTCCGTCAGCGCATCCACGACATAATGGAAGCCGATGTCGCCGGCCGTAACGTGATTGCCATGGGCGCGGATGTCCGCCACCAGGCTGGCCAGTACCGCAGGGCGCTCGGCAGCAGGCGTCAGGCCCACCACCAGCGGCATGGCATCGGCGGTCTGGCTGCCTTTCTCGTATTGATGGGTCTGCGGATGATAAAAGCGCTGTTGAAACGCAGCGGCCACGGCCTGACGCAGCGGCTTCAACCGCGCCTCCTCCTGGCTGTACCCGAGCTGATGCGCAGCCGCCGAGAGGGTGACAATGTCCTGATAGTAGATAGCCGTTCCCGTCAGCGCCCGCGACGTGAGCTGCGGCAGCCCAGGACCGTGCGGGCCAATGTCATACCAGTCGCCCAATCCGTAGCCGACGATGTGGTTCTGGCTGCGGCTGGTCAGATAGTCCACGTAGCGGCGCATCACCGGATACTGGGCGCGCAGGGTATCCAGATCGCCGTACCGCTGAAACGCGATCCAGGGATCAAGCACCGCAGCGCTGCCCCACTCCGGCGAGTCGTTGAATGCGTTGCCCAGCCGGGAGGGAA
Organism: Granulicella sp.; assembly: GCA_027335345.1. Lineage (GTDB taxonomy): Bacteria > Acidobacteriota > Terriglobia > Terriglobales > Acidobacteriaceae > Granulicella. The sequence continues at coordinate 10,037 of DAHWOF010000213.1, forward strand.
ACACAACGTACTCCGGGGCGATGGTGGGGACCTCGCCGTTCGGCTTCTGTTCGTCTGCGATGTCGGTCTCGATCTTGGCGTACAGGCTCTGAAGATCAAAGTCGTAGTTCAGCGCCGACCCCATCAGGTGGCTCTGCTCCAGCCAGCCTAGCTTCTCGCGATGCGGGCAGTCGGTGAGGATGCTCACCATGTTGTTCTCTTCGGCGTATAGGATCAGGCGGTGAATCTGGTTGAGCAGCGTATTGGAGGAGACGAACTCTCCGCTGGGAGCAGCCGAGGAGTGCACCGCATCTCCGGCCAGCGACAATAGCCGCGCCTTGCCACTCATCTCCACTTGCACGTAGCGAAAGCCATAGTAGGAGAACCGCGGATGCCAGTGCTCTGCACCGTGGCCGCGAAGCGTGTAGCTGAACCACTGCGCCCGGCCAGGACCGGCGTTAGCGCTCTTCTGCGTGACGCTGCCGTCGGCGTTCAACAGTTCGCCACAGATGAGCTTGACCTGCGCCCCTGACCTGCCATGGACCACGATCTCCGGCCATCCGGCGAAGTTCTGGCCCAGATCGAAGACCTGTGCCCCAGAGGGGAGCACCTTGCTCGACATGGGGTGATACACGTGCTCAACCCGGATCGGCGGAATCGGGTCGGGAAGAAGCACTCCGCCGGGGCCAGAGACAACAACCGCATCGCTCCAGTGATGCGACGCGATCCGGCCCGGCCGGTCCCATCGCTTTGGCTGCCGACGCGCATCGTAGTCCTCTCCACCGTAGGTAGAGGAGAAGACGATGGGGCCGGGAGTCGTCAGCCAGTTGGGACCAGTCAGGATGGTCTGCCTGGTTCCATCGCGAAAGCAAAGGTGCAGCTCCGCAGTGAGCTGCGGAGGACCGAAAGAGCCTACGAACTTGCTGTAGCGGCCCTTGGCGCGGGCAACGTTGAACATGCCGTTCCCCAGCAGGATGCCGATGGCGTTCGCGCCCGGTTTCATCTGGGCCGTCACGTCATAGGTGTCGTAAAGAACGCGCCGGCGGTAGTCCGTCCAAGCAGGCGTCAGCTCCCGGCGGCCCACTCTGGCGCCGTTGAGATGCACCTGATACTGGCCGAGACCGGCAACATAAAGAAGAGCGCGGGCTACCGGCTTGCGCAGGGTAAGGGTGGTGCGGAAGACTGGCATGGGAGCCGTCACACCCTCCGCTTTGCCCTCGGCTCCGGTGGCGGCCGCGATCCATGGCGCGATCCAATGCGCAGGCGCCGTGGTGAACTGAGCCACCGGGCTCCATCCGCTGGGCTCCCCGCTCTGGTCCCACACCTCCACCTGCCAGTAAACTCTCTGCTCTGGCGCGAGCGGATGTCCCTGATAGGCGACGTCCGCTGTGCGGCTGGAGAGGATCTTCCCGCTGTCCCACAGATCCGCATGGCCGCTGGCAAGCAGTTCCTGCGAGGAAGCGGCCAGAACGCGATAGGCGCTCTGCACGACGCCACGAGCCTGCGGCTGACTCGCCGTCAACAGCCAGCCCAGATGTGGGTGCTGGGACGCGATGGCCACGGGATCGCTCTGCAGCTCGCAGACCAGCCGACCCGGAGGCTGTAGCAGCGAGGCTGCGTGGGCAGGCAGGGAGACGGCAAGCAAAAGCAGAGCAAACCGGAGAGTCCGGCGGCGCCGCGTCTCCGCAGCTCTCCGTGCAAGGTGGGGACCGTGGCAAACGTGCGCTGCCGCAAGGGGCGTCTGTTGCTGCGCAGTTCCGGCGCTCATCCCAGCACCATCCCGGCCGGGCCGATGGGGGGAAGCTCCGATGGGCGATGGTGATGGTAGGTCTCCCAGCCCAGATAGCGGCTCAGCGCCTCCGCGACGGCTGCCGCACAATGGCTGCGATTCATGGCCGCGTGATGCTCGAAGCCGTTGGAGCAGATGATGTGCATCAGGCGGGGCAGATCCGGCACCTTGACCACGGCCCGCGAGCCAAAGGTCTCCAGCGGATCGGCGGTGAACTCGCCCTCGCCCACGTAGGCGAAGATCTTGCCGGCGCGATCGTTCGTACTCACCCGTCCAAAGGTCATGGGGCCAGTGTCGGTGCGGCCGTCCAGCGCTCCAAAGGTGTTCTCTTCGCCCAGCGTGGTGCCCAGGATCGGGGCCGTGGAGATGCGGATGTCCGGCAGAAACTCCTTGGCCCAGTTCCCGCAGTGGAAGAAGACACACTTGTCCGGATCGCCACCGTAGTTGTTGTTCCAGTCCACCAGCGCGCTGGGCCGTCCGCTGGCTAGCTGCAGAGCGTACATGCCGACGACGCCGGCGATATCCACCTCGCACGCCGAGGGCAGCAGTTGCTCGCTCATCATGGACATCACCGTGCATACGTTCACGCCGTAGTTCTTCTGCAAAGAGCTCCAGCACTGCAAAGCGGTTGCGGTCAATCCCAGCGACTGCATCCAATCATCGATGACCAGCGCCAGCTTGGCCATACGCAGCATGGCCTCCTCGGGTATCGAAGATGCATCCGCATAGGAGCGAATCTGCTCGATGCGCAGCTTCACCCGCGGATCGGCGGCGGCGATCCTGGCAGCGCTGCCGAAGATCTCCGACATATCGATGGTATTGACGGAGATCCCCGCGGCCTCCAGCAGCTTCTCACTGTAGCGCGTGGTGTTGAAGGCGTTGGGACGAGCGCCCACGGCGCCGATGCGCGCGCCGCGCAGGCCGCGCACCACCTTGCAGGAACCGATGAACTGCTCCAGATCCTGCCGGAATCGCGGATCCAGCACCCGCACCGTGTGATCCCGGGTGAGTGTATAGGAAAGGTCATACTGGCGCAGGTTATTGCACACTGAGATCTTGCCGCAAAACGCATCGCGGCGGCGGCTCAGGCCGAACTGGTCCAGGTCGTCCGGATAGGCCTGGATGAGAATGGGCAGACGCACATCGGCGATGCGAATCGCGTCGGCGATGCCCTTCTCATCCCCGAAGTTGGGCAGGCAGACCAGAATTCCCTCAATCTGATCGCGCTGGCTGCGCAACAGATCGCCGCAGCGGCGCGCATCCTCCCAGGTCTCCACCGCGCCCAGTTTGCTCTGCTCCGGCGAGAGCCAGACCGGCTCAATGCCCAGCTCGGCAAACAGGCGGGCAAGGTCGCCACGCGCCTCAGCGATCAACTGATCCGGGAAAAAGTCGCGATTTCCTACAATGACACCGAGTGTTGTCCTCATCTTTTCTCCTCAGGGTAATGGCGTTGGACCTATTTGAGTTGTCGTCGGCGCCCTCAGAGTGAGAGCCGCGAGCAGGTAATCAGCGTCAAACCAGCCAGATAACAGAGAAACATGGCCACCAGCAGCCACCCGACGCCACGCGGCGCGTGGGCAAACTCCTTCCAAGCCAGCACGCCCCAAAGAATGGCGACAACGGGAGCGGCGTTGGAGAGAGCATAAGACACCGCCGGCCCGGCCGTGCCCACAGCCAGAAAGCTGGCTGTGATGCCCACTGCCCAGATGACCCCGCCCAGGACGCCGGTCACATGAGTAGCGGCGCTGCCGCTGAAGTACTCGGAAAAGCGCACCGGCAACCCCTCCACGGGTTTGCGCATGAAAAATGGATTGAAGACCAGGGTAGTAAGAAAAGCCCCCAACGAGAAGAACATGGCTGCGGTCAGCGGCATCAGGTTGCCTGAACCGCCTGAGACAAACCGGGGATCGATGGACTTTACCACCAGGCTGTAAAAGAAGGCGATCAAGACACCAGCCAGAACGGACAACAGGATTCCCTTGGCGCCCGGCCTCTTCGCCGCATTGGCCAGGCGACCATAGGCTCTCATGCTGAGCAGGATGGCCAGCATGATCACCGCGACGCCGGCGAACAACAGGAGCGAGTTTCCGGGGTTGTGATGCCTCTCCAGAACCACCAGGGCAAAGCTCAGCAGGATGCCCAGCACCCAGGCAATGCCTCCGCCAATGGGGAACCCGATCGCCATTCCGGCGACGGCGATCGCCGCCACCAGCAGGAGATTGCCGAGATTCCACACCGCGCCGCCCAGCAGCGCCCAGGCGATGCTGACTGAATTTGCCTGGGCCAGATCAGCAAGAAAAGGCCGACCCATGGAGCCCATCGAGCCAAATGTGAATGCAGCCAGCAGCGAGGCCAGCCATAGCCCGACCGCGAAATCCCAGTAGTACAACTCAAATCGCCAGGAGCGTGCAGCCAGCTTCTGCGTGTTGGCCCACGATCCCCAGCAAACCATGGTGAGAACACAGAGAAGAACAGCCACCGCGTAGCTATGGACGCCGATCATGCGCCGGTTCCTTTCTGCTGATACAGGGTACGCTGCACAGCCAGCCTCCAGGCGGCCCGCAGGCGACGCCGCTCCTCGGCGCTGCTCTGGGGCGCAAATCTGCGCGCCAGATGCGCGGAGCAAGAAGGTTGGCTGCTCACGCTCCACCAGCCCAACGTCTGTCCGCCCAGCATCGCCGCGCCGCGCGCGGACAACTCCACCTCCGCCGAGCGCAGAACCGGACAGCCGATCAGGTCAGCCTGCATCTGCATCAAGCTGTCGTTGCAGGTGGCTCCGCCGTCGGCCAGCAGCGCGGCCGCCCGGTTGCCAGTGGAGGACTGCATCTCCTCCAGCACGTCGGCCACCTGAGCGGCGATCGCATCCAGAGCGGCGCGGGCCAGATGCGCGGAGGTGTGCGAGCGCTCCAGGTTGGCGACAAGTCCACGGGCCGCGCTGGCCCAGTACGGCGCTCCCAGACCTACCATGGCGGGAACCAGCACCACGCCACCCGCATCGGGAACCGTCGCCGCCAGCTTCGCCGCATCTTCAGCCGGATGAGCCAACCCCAGAAACTCACCCACCCACTGCAACGCCGCGCCGCTCATGGCGATGTTCCCTTCCAGGGCGTAGTGCACCGCATCCTGCGCGGTCCAGGCGACCGTCCGCGCCAGCGAAGCAGTGGGCGCAGGCAGCGCCGCCGTGAGCATCATCAGCGAAGATCCTGTTCCATAAGTCGCTTTGACCATGCCTGCAGTAAGGCCTCCATGCCCTACCAGAGCGGCATGTGAGTCGCCGATCATCGCCAGGACGGGAACTCCGCGCAGAGACTCTATGGCCACGCACTCGCCGAACAGACTCGCCGAGGGGCGAAGCTCCGCCAAGGCGGAGCGGGGAATCCCGAACAGACCCAGCAGATCATCCTCCCACTGCAGCGAACCCAGCCCCAGCAGCCCCGTGCGCGAGGCATTGGTGTGGTCGGTAGCATGAACACAGCCGCCGGTCAGGTTGTAGAGCAACCAACTGTCCACCGTGCCCAGGCAGAGTTCCCCGGCCTCGGCCCTGGCGCGAAGCAGTTCAGGTTGCTGGGAGAACATCCATGCCCATTTGGTTGCGCTCAAAAGAGGATCCAGGGGCAGGCCAGAGATCTGCTGCAGAAGCGGCGCTTCCCGGCCAATGCGTTCGCAGACTGGCTGAGAGCGGCGACACTGCCAAGAGATGGCGTTGCCGAGGGGCAAGCCTGCAGGCAGGCGCTCTTCGTCCGCCACCGTTTCCGCCGTGCGATGGCGCGTCCATGCCAGCGCCGTCTCGCGTTGGTTGCTGATCGCAATGCCGGCGATGGAGGCTTCAGAAAATGCGGCGCACTCCTCCGCAACCCTGCAGACCGATCCCCAGAGGTGCATCGGATCCTGCTCGATGAAGCCACTCTGCGGCTGGAGCAGCTCCACTGCAGCGGCGGTGCGGAACAGAACTCTGCCCTCCCGGTCCAGGAGCAGGGCCTTGGTGTTGGTGGTGCCCTGATCGATGGCCAGAATGCAGGGTCTTCTCACGGGGCTCGCCTTTGCCGCACCAGATCGGCGGCGGCGCTCTCGATCCCCTCCGCCGTCAAGCCAAAGTGCTCCAGCAGAAACGCCTCGCTGCCGGTGGGAGCAAACACGCCAGGCACGCCCATCCGGCGCACCCGCACCGGATGCTCTTCGGCCACGATCTCGCACACCGCTCCACCCAGCCCGCCGTAGATTGACGCCTCTTCTACAGTAAGAATTGCTCCCGTCTCACGCGCGGCACGCAGCACCGCCTCGCGGTCCAGCGGGGTAATGCTGGACATGTTGATCACCCGCGCCAGAATGCCGCGCCGGCCGAGCCGCACGGCCGCCTCCAGCGCGCGAAATACCAACACGCCGTTGGCAAAGATGGTCAGATCGCCGCCGTCACGCAGCACCGGCGCCTGGCCGGGGATGAAGCGATGATCGTCGGGAAACAGACGGGGCACCGGCATGCGGCTGAGGCGCAGAAACACCGGGCCGTCATTGTCTCGAGCCCACTGAAGCGCCGAGCGCGTCTCCACTGGATCTGCCGGCACAACCACGCTGAGATTTGGAATCACTCGCGTCCAGGCAAGATCCTCAATGGAGTGGTGAGTTGGCCCCAACTCCCCATAGGCCAGGCCACTGGACATGCCGCAGAGCTTGACGTTGTTCTGGGCATAACCCAGATCCACCTTCACCTGTTCCATGGCGCGCGCAGTCAGAAAGCAGGAAGCGCCACAGCAGAACGGAATCATGCCACCGGAGGCCAGCCCGGCGCTGGCGCCCACCATGTTCTGCTCCGCGATGCCGACATTGACAAAGCGCTCTGGAAAGCGCCGGCGAAAACCGCCCAGCTTGGTGGACCCCACCGAATCGTTCACCACCGCACAGATGCGCTGATCCTCGGCGGCCATCTCCTCCAGCGTGGCGGCAAAGATGTCACGGCAATCAAAGGTCTCCGTCGCGCTGCTCATGGACTCACTCATCGCTCGGCGCCTTCCAACTCCGCCAGCGCCAGCGCCAGCTCCTTGTCCGTGGGCACGTGATGGTGCCACTTCGGGTTGTTTTCCATGAACGAGACGCCGCGGCCCTTCACCGTATTGGCGACGATGCAGGTGGGCTTGCCAGGAAGCAGTGGCGAGGAGCCAAGCACGCACAAAAGTTCGCCGAAGTCATGTCCATTCACCTCTGCCACCTGCCAACCGAAGGAGCGCCACTTGTCCGCCATGGGGTCCATGCGAATGATCTTCTCCACAAAGTCGCCCTGCTGAATGCCGTTACGATCCACGATGAGCACAAGATTGTCCAGTCCGTACTGGGCGGCGCAGAGCCCGGCCTCCCAGTTACTGCCCTCTTGCAGCTCTCCATCTCCTGTGAGGACAAAGGTGCGCCACGCCGCCTTCTTCATCCGCGCCGCCAGCGCCATTCCCGTGGCCAGCGGAAGACCGTGCCCCAGCGGGCCGGTGTTGGCCTCGACGCCCGGCACCTTCTTGCGATCAGGATGACCATTGAGGATGGAGAGCGGGTCCATGAAAGTTCCCAGCACCTTCTCCTCGAAAAAACCGGCCTCAGCCAGCGTGGCGTAGAGCGCCGCCGAACAGTGCCCTTTGCTCAGAACGAACCGGTCGCGGTCTGGCCAGGAAGGATCGCTCGGACGCAGCCGCAACACGCCCAGATAAAGCGCAACCAGAATATCGGCCGCGGAGAAGTCCCCGCCAGGATGACCGATCCTGGCGTGATGCACCATCTGCAGAGCCCGCATCCGAACCCGCCGCGCCGCCAAGGTCAGCCGGCGCAGCAAGTCCTCTGTCGCTGTTGTCTCACGCATCGTCACAACCCAGTTTCTGCTCTGCACGGCGAGCGGTCGATGGAAGTTATTTTTACATGGGAACCAACGCAGATCGCTCTCCACAAATTGCTTTTGCATAAATATGCATATAAGCATGGCATCTCCGCCAACGAAATCCCCGCAAGAGGCGCGGAAACCAATCACATCCGAAGCCGCTGTGGTTTGGCTCCTCCGGCGCCAAGCAGAGCGGTTTGGTTCCGAGGGTTGAAACACAGGCTCCAACGCTCCGGCAGGCGCGATGCGCATGCAGGGCTTTGACTTATCTCACGAGTCAGGCGCGATTCACAATCGCCTTGGCCGTCCAGGAGTCGGTGATGAGCACATCGATCCATTGGCCGCGCAGCGCGCCGCGAATCGCCTCCACCTTACGCTTCCCACCCGCCAGCGCCACCACACGCTTGGCCTTCTTGATCTGTTGCAGCGACATGCCGATCACTCGCTCGGAGAGTTCCGTATGCACCGGAACGCCTTCACTATCAAAGAACTGCAGACAGAGGTCGCCGGCTGCCCCCTGCTTCCGCAACTGGCTCAACTCCTGAGAAGAAAAGACGTTTCCGCTGCTGGCCAGCAGCCGCGAAGGCTCAACGGCCCCGATGCCGACCAGCACCAGATCCATAGCCTCAAAATGCTTCGTTGCGGCGCGTACATAGCTCTCCTGAAGGAGCACCTCTTTGGCCTCCGCCGAGGAGGTAACCCCCGGCACCGGAAGCAGTACGGCCTCGCCGCCGATAAGATGCGCCAGGCGTTGAGTTAAATGCGTCGCATGTATCTGCGCGCCCGGATTGCCCAGTCCACCCAGGATCTGCACTACCTTGCTCCCGCTCCCGGTCTTGGCTGGATGCATGGCGTTGGTCATCTCCAGCAGCGATAGGCTCCATGAGGAGATGCCGATCACCTGGTCCGGCCTGACAGCAAGCTCCATGAAGGAGGCGCCGGCGCTGCCAATATCGCGCACAATCTGCGCCTCGTTGTTGGAGACCGAGTCAACCACCACCGCCTCGCGTAGCCCGAAGCGCGATTCAATCGCCTCCTCCAGATCCGCATGGACGCCACCCGGCGCGGTGACGCTGATGCGGACGATCCCGGACTCCAGGGCTCTCTTCAAAAGCCGTGAGACCGTGGACTGGTGAACATTGAGCCGTTCGGTAATCTCCGTCTGGCTGATGCCCTGCGTATAGTACATACGCGCGATCTTGGTCATCAGCCGGATCTTGTCGGATTGCGCCATGGGAATCCCCTTGCAAAACTCGCAGGCTCGCGGCGCGCAACTCACGCCGCACTCCGCTTGCCCCGCAGATCTCCATGGTAGTGCATAAATATAAAGATGTGGATTGAATCAGCAAGAACGGCTCGCTGCTCCGGGAGCAAAGGTCAAGCCCAGCCGCCTCAAGCTATGCCCAGATGTCTCAAGCCAAGCCTGCGTCAAGCCGAGCCCCGCGCTAAGCCAAGCTCAGCGCATATCTGCGCCCCCTGCGCACCTCCAGGCGGTACTCGCCGTGCTCGCCACTCGTCTCCCTCGCAGCGGGCCGGCCATTAATCGACTCGATGCGCTGGCCGACCGGCAATGCCAGCACAAGACTTCGGTCCAGCCCCGCGTGGAGCGTAGCCTGCCGCGCCTTGCCGCCCTCCCACGCCAGATCGACCGCAAGGCCGCCACGCGCCCGCAGTCCCGTCACCCGGCCGTTGGGCCACGCGCTGGGCAGCGCAGGCAGCAGACGCACAACTCCGCCGTGACTTTGCAGCAGCATCTCCGCCATCGCCGCAGGCGCGCCCAGGCTACCGTCCACCTGAAAATAGGAGCTTGGCTTCTCTCCGCAGACGTCGAAGAGATTGCCCAGCGTCGAGCGGCGCAGCAACTCCATGAGTTGCTCATGGCAGCGGTCGCCATCCTCCAGACGAGCGAAGCAGTTCACGATCCAGGCCCGGCTCCATCCCGTGCTGCCGCCGCCGTACTGCAAACGCCGATCCAGCGAGGCGCGGCAGGCCTGGGCCAGCTTTGGCGTTTCCCGCAGCGTGATCTGGTCATCGGGATAGAGCGCCCATAGCTGCGAGATATGCCGGTGACCCGGCTCCACCTCCACATAGTCCTGCTGCCACTCCTGCAGGTTGCCAAAGCGCCCAATCCTGAACGGAGGAAGACGGGAAGCGGCTTTCTCCATCTGACGACGCAGGTCCGCATCCACCCCCAGAATCTTCGCCGCCTGGCCGGTCTTGGAGAGGATGGCGCGCGTGATCTCGATATCCATAGTGGGTGACATGCACAGGTGCGCCGCGCTGCCATCGGGCAGCCGGTAGGAGTTCTCCGGCGAACAGGAGGGTCCGGTCGCCAGATATCCATCGGGAGCAGGCGTCAGATAATCGAGCAGAAAGCATGCAATCTCGCGCAGACGGGGATAAGCTCGCCGGCGCAAAAACTCGGTATCGCCCGAGAAGAGATAGTGCTCCCACAGATGCGTGGACATCCAGGCGGCGCCCATCGCCCAGATGCCGCCCCCGAGCCCGTCGATGGGACCAGCATCCCCCCATAGGTCGGTGTTGTGATGGACCACAAACCCGCGCGCTCCGTAGTAGCTTTTGGCCACCCGAGCGCCGGCCGGCCGTGTGCTATCCAGCAGATCAAAGAAAGGCAGGGCGATCTCAGCCATGCCGGTGCGCTCTGCACTCCAATAGTTCATCTCTGCGTTGATGTTGACGGTATACTTCGACCCCCACGGAGGATCCACCGACTGATTCCAAAGCCCCTGCAGGTTCGCCGCCAGCGTGCCGGGCCGGGAGCTAGAGATGAGCAGATAGCGGCCAAACTGAAAGAAGATGGGAAACAGTCCCGGATCTTCCCCGCCCGCTTTGATCCTCTGGATGCGCTGGTCGGTGGGCATCGCGTCCAGGGCATTGGCCGCACCCGTCGGCCCTGCGTCCAGGCGCAGGGAACAACGGCGGAAGATCGCGCGGTGGTCATCCATATGGCGGCTGAGCAGATCGGCGTAGCTGCGCCGGCCCGCAGCCTTCAGGTTCCGTTCCACGGCAGCAACCATCGCCGCTTCTCCAGCCGAATAGCGGAAGCTGGTCGCGCAGTCCAGCAACAGAGTGACCGAATCGGCTCCCGCGATGCGCAGTTGCACAGGCTGATCGCCCTCGCCCGCAGTAGTGCTCACCGCCCCTCCTTCGGCATGAGCGCGCAAGCAGGCGAAGAATCGTACGCCCGTCTGTCTTTCCTTGACCTGCTGCCCGGGATTGTCGTTCACCGGCAGAGCCTGCCCGCGCAGAATCAGTCCGTTCGAACCCGCAGCGGCAGACTCATGATCGCCCGGACGTGTCAGCGTCGCCACCAGGGAAACCGCTCCTCGATCGGCAGCGGCCAGCCGGATCACAATCACCTGATCGGGAGCGGAAGAGAAGACCTCGCGGGTAAACTTCACGCCGTTGCGTGTAAAGGTCGTGGTCACCATGGCGCGATCCAGATCGAGTTCCAGACGATAGCTGGAGGGCTGGGACGTGGTCGCCGAGCTACCCGCTGCGTCGGGAGTAGAGCCGGAAGCGGAGAGATCAAGCATGAGATCCCCCAGCGTCTGATAGCAGGGCATGCGGCGCGGCAGCGAGAGCATATCCTTGACAGCCATCGCTTCGGCCTCATGCACGTTGCCCTCAAAAAGCAGTTGCCTTATCACTGGAACTGCCTTCCCGGCCCGCGGATTGTCGCGGTTCCGATACTCTCCATCCCAGATGGAGTCTTCGTTCAGTTGGATCCGCTCCACGCTGGTGTTGCCAAACACCATGGCGCCCAAACGGCCGTTGCCCACCGGCAAAGCGTCCTGCCAGGTGGCGGCGGGCTCGTCAAAGAACAGGCGCAGCCCGTCCCAGTTCGCCTCTGCGGAAGTAGCCGATGAGCTACGAGGCTGAGCAAAAAGCCTGGGGCGTGAGAGCAAAGCGCCGCTCAGGGCGGCATCGTGAAGAAACCTGCGGCGGCTGATTCTGGGCATGCGTTCTCCTGATCTTTGCTTCACTCCGCTCTCAATCGGGCGTTCCAAAGCAGGGCTGAATGGGCCTCCATGCGAAGCACTCCGCCCGCGGAGATGGGCAATCTCCGTTGGCGCAGGGTTACTCCGGTCTTGGCCTCCAGGGATGGAGCTGTGAGCACGCTGCCGTCACCCTGCGGCGACGATCCCAAGGATCCCGCAAGCTGAATCGCCGCCGGCGCATTTGTCTTGTTGATGACGGCCACCAGGCACTCTTGAGACGCCGCACCCGGCAAGCGCGCGGCGTAGGCCGTCACACTGTCACTGCTGCACTGCAGGTTGGTGTGGATCATGGTGGCGCCGGCAAAGCGCTGGGCAAACTGCATGCCCAAGTACTCTGGCCGGCGCAGGAATCCAGAGGATGGGCTGCCGACGATCGGCGAATACCATCCGTTGCCTCCACCATGCAGATTCACGCCCGCCATCCCCAGGCTGGCAAAGTGCAGCATCATGTCCGCACACCACAGGGCGGAGGCAAAGGTATCCGAGACCCCGGCCAGCCCTCCGTTCCAGCAGGAGTTCACCTCTGAGATGCGGCAAGGAAGGTGGGCCGAGCGCATCGCCTCCTGCACCGTCGCGACCTTTGCCCACGGCATCGTCGTCAGCTTTGGGTTCGGACGCAGCAGATTCTGCAGAGTCGCCAACGGATTTCCCGCCGGCCCCATTGCGTAGTAATGCACGGTCAGCAGGACGATGTCTGGATGCTGCGCTGCCATCTCTGCAAAGGCTGTGAGGTAGACCAGCTTGTTGGAGATATCCGGACCAGCGAACTTCGCCTGCGGAACGCGCGCCACGATTGCTGCGTGAAACTCAAGCCATTGGCGGATGTAAGCGTCCGGCCCCCATCCCTTGGGGCGAAAGTGGCTAAAGGAATCCGGCTCGTTGCCAATCTGCAGCGCCAGAAGTCGCGGCCCCAGAATCCTGAAGGCGGCCTCAGCCTCTGCGGCGGCATTCTCTTTGGTTCCCTGGCCCAGATTCAGGCCGTAGATGCATCTCCATCCGGTTGCATCCAAAAAGCCGCGCAGGTTGCGCAGCGCCGAGGCAGAGGTAACCGTGCCCTGCTTGATGGTCTTGCTGGTGTCAGGTCCAAACACTTCAAACGGCGGAGGGCCCGCGGGAGCCTGCTCCGCAAAGGTGGTGTACTCTGAGGTGCCGCCGCCCAGGCGCAGCACGCCGCAGGGGCTCAAGGCCTGGAAAAGAGTGACAAGCTGCCGGTTCTGCGTTGAAAAGAACGCGGGATTGGCCAGTTGCGCTGACTCGTAGCTAAGCCCGTTGTAGTCCGCAGGAACTGCGGCCAACTCGCGTTGCGGCTCAATCTGCAAGCTGCCGCTCAGCGGCAACGCAGTCTTCTCCAGATTCGCGGCTGGATGCTCAGCGGGCTCCACGCCCTGCGCAGAACTGCGCTGGGCCAGCACGCTAGCCGCTACGGAAGCTGCCAGGGACAGAAAGCGACGACGATGCAAGGGCGGCAGGGGACGCAAACCTCAGTTCTTCCGGCATCTGGCTTCCGAATCCAACTGGAAGGGGCTCCCCGGCTGGCCGGACCAGCCCTGGCGCCCGTCCTCACGGCAAAGGAAGCCGTGAAGCCAATGGAAGCCATGGCGCAACAGTCCCTATGCAAAACTTCACCCCGACGCCCTGTCAAGGCTTCTCAGAACTGACGCGAAGAACTTTCTCATCCTCTGCAAAGATATGCGACCCTGCATCTCTTCTGAAGCCGTTACCGAGCCTGAGCCGTCAGAGAGCCAGAGCCGCCCGTGACAACCGCCCTTCTCTTCCTTGCGCCTTCCTGCCCCTCACGCCTCGCCACCAGGCCATCGGTCACGCGTGACGCCTGCGGTGACCTGAGCACGCGGCCTGTCTGCACGGAGAGAAAGATTGGGAGAGAAAAATGCCATCGCCAGGGCCTTCAAGAGCCATGAAACCTGCTCCGCGTCGCATCAGTAGCCTGCGGACGTTGATGAAGCACTCATTCCGCAAAAAGGAATGGACGATCGCGGAGAAGATGCATCCCATCCGCGAAGTCGGCTTTGCTGGCGGAACGCACCACAGGGAATCCCAGATTCTCCCGATCTCCCAGGCTGGTTGCGCAAGGCGCAAGATAATCTACACCGGGAAGGAGGTCCAAATTGTCTACTGAAAGGTTCCGCAGCCGGATCGCCTGCAGCGTTGCCGCCGTAGCTACTGTTCTGGTGGCGCAGATCGTCATCGCTCCTGCGGCCTGCGTTGCGCAAGCGCACAAAAAAGAGGCTGCGGTGGTAATTGCCGTCTCGCCGACGGGCAGCGACAGTGCAGCCGGAACCTCGCAGGCGCCCTTCCGCACACTGGAGCGGGCTCAACAGGCAGTCCGCCTGGTCAACGCCGGCCATAACGTGGATGTGTTAGTGGAGGATGGCATCTACCGGCTACGGAGCCCGCTGCTGTTTCGCGCCCAGGATGGCGGCAGAAACGGCTATCGCGTCTCCTGGAAAGCCGCTCCAGGAGCGCATCCTGTGCTCTCCGGGGCGGTTCGCATCTCTGGATGGAAGCTCTTCGATCGCAGCCGGAAGATCTATGTGGCAGATACGCCGCCGGGCCTGGACAGCCGCGAACTTTGGGTCAATGACAAACTGGCTCCCGTTGCCTCCATGGAGATTCCACGTTCCAAGGTGCGCTTTACCGCCGAGGGCATCGTGCTGCTCGACAACAGCTACAAAGAGCTTGCCAAACTTCCCGAGCAAAACCGGATCGAGGTTGTCGCCAGCGGATTCTTTACACAGAGGATTTCCCCGGTCGAAAAGATCGCCGGCAACACCCTGGTGATGCAGCAGCCCGCCTGGCAAAACAACCTGTGGGGCTATGACACCATCGAAGCGCCCTTCCATCCTGACCTGGCGCATCTCTATCTGGAAAACTCCCTGGCCTTTCTGAAGCGTCCCGGGCAGTGGTATCTGGATCCCGCGGCCGGCAAGCTCTACCTTTGGCCGCCGGACGGAGTCGATGTAGCCACGATGGACGTGGAGCTGCCCCGGCTCACTGTGTTGCTCTCCATCGGCGACACGCTCTCCTCCCTGACCCAGGATCTGGAGTTCCGCGGGATTCGCTTCTCACACACCACATGGCTGGGGCCCTCCGGCAACCAGGGGTACGCCAGCCAGCAGAGCGGATCGTATCTGGCCGGAGGCGATCCGATCTATCCGAGGGACGCTATCCAGAGCTGCGCGCGCGGCTGTCCCGACTTTGAGAGCCGGCGCAATCAATGGAGTCAGATGCCGGCCTCCGTGCAGGTCTCTGCGGCTCAGCGCATCACTTTTGATGGAGATATCTTCGCTCATCTGGGCCAGTACGCCTTGGGCATCGGCAACGACGCGGATGCGACTCTCTCCGGAGTCGGCTTGGCAACCAGCGACATTGTTGTGAGAGCCTGCGTCTTCACCGACGATGCCGGTGGAGCGATTCTGGCCGGAGGCGTTCAAGCTGAGGCGCACCATCCCGAAGACCCCCGCCAGATCGACCGCGACCTCATCGTCATCGACAACCGCATCCATGCGGTCAGTGAAGAGTACCAGGACAACAGCGCCATCCTGAGCACCTATGGCGCCTCACCGCTCATCCTTCACAACGACATCTCGGACGTGCCTTACGACGCCATTGACATCGGCTATGGATGGGGCATTCAGGATCCCGGGGGTAACTCGAACTATCGCAACTTCATGCATGGATACCGGTTCCCTCAAAACCCGGTCTATGAGACGCCCACCACCTATCGCAATGCGGTCGTCGCCGGCAACAGGATCCACGATGCGAAGCAGGTATTTCATGACGGCGGCGCCATTTACAACCTCTCCGCCAGCCCTGGAACGCTGATCACCGACAACTACATCTTCGAGAACCATGGCAGAATCGCCATCTATTTGGATGAAGGCTCGCGCTACATCGTCGTGCGCGGGAACGTGGTGCAGGACCCCACCGGCGAGTGGCTCAACATCAATACCGTTCACCACGCCTGGCCGCTGCGCATCTCACCGGACAACACAGCCACAGGCAACTGGCATGACAGCAGCAAGACCGGTGGACTGTGGACCAACTACCAGAATGACCTCATCCTGGACGATCATCTGGTGACGCATGGTGCCTGGCCGGATGAAGCGCTGCAGATCATGAAGAATGCGGGAATCGAGCCATCGGCAGGTCCGGTGGCGTATGAGGAGGCACAACCCGATGAGAGCCACTGACCTCCGCTCACCAGCCAAGCTACGTGCAGCAGCCATGCTCCTGGCCGCCGCTGCGTGCCTGGGGTCGGCGTGCGTGGGCCAGCAGCAGGCGCAGCCACTGAGCCTGCCGCCGAACCTTCCCAATCCTCTGCTCTTTGCGAACGGCTCGCCTGTCACCACCCCAGCCGAGTGGCGACAACGCCGCGGACAGCTCCTACGCATGTTTACCGAGCAGATGTACGGCCGCATGCCGCCGCGCCCTGCCAAGATGCGCTTCCAGGTCTATGATCTTGATCCGCATGCCCTGGGCGGAACAGCCACGCGCGAACAAGTGGCGATCCTCTTCGACGGACGCACCACAGGGCGCAGAATGGACCTGCTGGTGTATATTCCCAACGCCGTCCGCCATCCGCCGGTCATACTTGGCCTTAACTTCTGGGGCAACGAGACCGTCGATCCGGATCCAGGAATTCGCATCGACGATCGCTGGATCGAGTCCGGGAAAAATCCCTTCGTCGATCTCTCCTGCGTCAAGGATCATCGCGCCACCTCGGCTTGCCGCGGTATCGACTCCGGGCGCTGGCCCGTGCGCATGATCCTGCAAGCAGGCTATGCCCTGGCCACAGCCTACCGCGGCGACATTGACCCGGACCACATCGGAGGATACGCCCAGAGCCTTCGCAGCGCCTATCCCCAATGGACCAAAGGCAATGACAACTTCTCGACGATCGCCGCCTGGGCCTGGGGATTGAGCCGGGCGCTGGATTATCTGGAGAGCGACCCGAGAGTGGACGGCCATCGGGTCGTTGCCTTCGGCTGGTCGCGGCTGGGGAAAGCCGCCGTATGGGCTGCGGCTACCGATCCGCGATTTGCAGCTCTGATCAGCAATGAGTCCGGCGCCGGCGGCGCCAAGCTCTTCCACCATCCCGGCGGGGAGACCATCCTGCACCTGAATACCGCCTTCCCCTACTGGTTTTGCCGAAACTTTCGTCAGTTCAACGGCCGGGATACCTCCCTGCCCTTCGATCAGAACGAGGTGATGGCGCTGATCGCTCCGCGGCCTCTGTACATCGCCAGCGCCATCGACGATCCGTTCTCCGATCCCAAGGGCGAGTTTCTGGATGCCGTGGCCGTAAGCTCCGTCTACCGCTTCCTGGGAGTGGAGGGTCTGCCCACGACCAAGTGGCCGCCTGTCAATCAGCCTGTCTTTGGGAGGGTCAGTTACCATGTGCGCAGCGGCGGTCACAGCGTCACTGTTTTCGATTGGCAACAGTATCTGCATTTTTGTGACCTTTATGTAAAGACCAAGCCGCCTCGTCTCCCGGGCGGCACAAAACCCGGAGCAAAGTCGAAACGGAGTGAAGATGAGATCCATTCGAATGCGCAGTGACGTTTTCAATCCTCCCGAGGCAGGGGCGTTTTCTTCAGAGGATTCCACCTCACCCCGCAGCTGCAGGAGCCTGGATTCTGGAGGCCAGATCCCGACCAGCTGCGCCCGAACCCGAACCCGAGCCCTAATCTGCGCCTTCTGGCTGAGCATTCTTCTTTTGTGCGCAGCCGCGAAGACCACTTCTGCCCAGGTAGCTGTTGACCTTCCTTCTGTCAATCCCTCAATTCCGGCGGGCTCCGTTCCTTTTCAGTTCGTCTCGGATGGCCCCCGCGGCTCCGGCTGGGGTCACGGAGACAAGATTGCCCGTTTCTATGTGCACGAGTGGCTTCCAGCGTTTTTCTCGCGCTCGCTGGTCCTCGATCAGGACATTCCTCGCGGCACCAGCCTCTCCTGGATCTTTACCGGCCCGCACGCCGGCTTCACCGTAACTGTTGACGCCCAGAGTGTGCGCGTGGCGCAGCGCTACTACGACTCCTACGCACTCTATGGAAGCGGCGAGCCGCAAGCAGGGTACCCTCAAAGAACCGTGGTTGAAACGGATGCCCCTTATACCGGTCATCTGCGCAGCCTCACAGTCAGCCTAAACTCGCACATGGCTCTCCAGGTCGCGGTGAACGGCCGCTCCCTCATCCAGCAAAGTTGCCTCTTCGACGTGCAGCGCAGTCAACTGGAGTACGACGCGCCCCGGTCGGCGCACGATGTCATCTCCGGCGAACTGTTACCACAAACATCCACGGATGCAACGGTGACGATTCATCCCCGGAAGACCTATCAGACCATGATGGGCTTCGGAGGCAGCCCCAGCATTCCCGCCTATGCCATGCTCAGCACCGCGGGCAAGGAGAAGTTCTGGAAGATTCTGAGCAGCTACAATCTCCTGATCGATCGCGAGTATCCCATGGGAACTCGTCTCAATCCGGAGATGTCCAATCTCGACGATCTGGCCGATGCCAGCCCTCACTACTATGGAGACAACTTTCCCAACGGAGAGGTCTCCGACTTTGACTACAGCCGCCACATTCAGGAGCTGGGCGGTAGCGTCATCTATGAGATGTGGGACCTTCCCTCATGGGCCACTCAACCGCAGGCCACCAATGCACCTTGGCGAACACATGGCATCGCCGACCCGGAGGCCTACGCGCGCGCCGTCGTCAACTACTGCCGGATCGCCAAACAGCGCACGGGACGCCCCCCGGCAATCGTCGGAGTGCAGAATGAGGTGGAAGAACCCGGTCCCGTAGCGCTGCGGATGGTGCGCGTCTTACGGGAGCGTCTGGATGAGGCCGGCTTCGCCAGTGTGAAGATCCATATGGCGGATGCGCCTTTTACCTGGCAGGGCGTACAGCGGGCGGAAGCATTGCAAAGAGACCCTGAGGCATGGAAGGACATCGACTTTGCCGCCGTGCATGAGTACGACTACCAGGACTTTTTCGCCAATCCGGATCTCTTCGACAGCTCCCTGCTGGCGATGCATCACGCAACAACAGGCAAGCCCTTCCTGGCGACGGAGATCTGCATCAACAAGCCCTCATTGCAAACCGGATCGTATCGCGTAGCGTTCAACGTCGGGCAGCTCTACCACAAGAATCTCACCCTGATGGACGCCGTGAGCCTGATGTACTGCTGGCTGATCCTCGACGTGGAGCAGCCCAACTTTGGGGCCTCCCGCGCCCTTCTGATTCCAGACCGCCAAGATGGCTTCCTGCCGGCAGCATCGAGCGCGCAACTGCGCATCCTGGGCGCCTTCAGCCGCCATATCCTGAAGGGGATGGTGCGCGTTGACGCGCAATCTTCCAACTCCGACCTGCTCTCCACCGCCTTCCAGGGTGCAAATGGAGAAGCTACGGCCGTGTTGCTCAACCGCTCCACCCAACCCATGCACGTCGCTCTCGACTGGCCTGGAGTGAGCTGGCGTGAAGTGGAAAGAACCAGCCCCTATCTCGAAAACGCCGTTTCGCCGGCGCCGGCGCAGATCACCATTCAACCGGGAGAGATCGTAACCCTTAGCACGATCGTGCGTGGCCCAGCCGTTCCGTGAAGCAAGCAACTTCCGTGTGAGCCTCGGCGTGGACCAAGCTGCAGCGAAGAAGCTCTACCCACTGCCCAAAGGCAAATGGC
>DAHWOF010000219.1 GCA_027335345.1 Granulicella sp.
GCGGACATAGCCCGCTCCAACTTCGTCCCCCGCTGTGACCCGCGCAGACCTTTCCGGGCTGGCAAGACGACACGAATCGCGCCAAGGGAGCCATCCGAAGCCTGCGGACGGGAGGACTTGGGTTGAACCTATGCGATTGCGTAGCTACGAAGAGAGACTTCCAGGAATAGGAATCTTGACCCGGTGGACCCGGTAGGGGCGAAGTTTCCCCCCAGGCATCTGAGGGCCAAGGAACTTCCTTTGAGCGTTCTTCTTAGGGAATCAGCTGCGATGCCGAGAGGCAAACGCGGCGCACTCTCAAAGGCTTCCGCCATTTAATGTTTTATTATCAATAGTTTTCTCATTCTACGGAGAATCGGTCCGCGTCCAGGCTCTGAATGTCGAATGAAAAAAAAGACGGCACGAACGCTGCTCTGTCCGTGCCGGGAGGCCAGTGACGCAACTTGCTCTCGAGTTGTTAGCGTCTCGAGGAACTTTCGCGAGATATGCTCTTTGGGAGAAATCTACGCTAAAAAGAATATAGCACATAGATGGTCAGGGATGTCTAGCCCTAAATGCATCAAGTTTGTAAATTTCTTTCAATCTCCTGAGCGAGGTTAATATCCTTCTCGGTAATCCCCCCGGCATCATGGGTGATCAGGCCAAGGCGCACGTTGTTGTAGCGAATGTCGATGTCGGGGTGGTGGCAGGCTGCCTCGGCAAGTTCCGCAACCCGGTTGACAAACTCCATTGCCTGTTTGAAATCCTGCAAGACAGCGGTCCGGGTCAGTTCGCCGTGCTCCAGCCTCCAGGCGGGCAGGCTGGCCAGAGCTTCTTGCAACTGGGTATCTGAAAGTATCTCCCGCATCCTCACTCCTCTTCGGTCAGGAACTGTTCCCGGCGGCCCAAGCGAACCGATTGTTTGCCGGGGAGCCTTTGTTTGCCTCTGGTGGACGGATCAGCAACCTCTGTCGCCGAGTCAGTCGCATCGTTTGGCGGCCTGCTTGCGGGCGCTGACCCAGCCAGGTTTTGTGACCTGACGGTTACGGCCCAGGGCCAGTGCGCCGGCAGGGACATCTTCTGTGATGCAGGATGCGGCTCCTACGTAGGCTGTTTCTCCAACGGAGACTGGGGCGACCAGGGTGGAGTTGGAACCGATAAAGGCGCCGTCGCCGATGGCGGTGGGGTACTTCTTTTCTCCGTCGTAGTTGCAAGTGATGGTTCCGGCGCCAATGTTGACGTTGGAGCCGAGGGTGGCATCTCCGAGGTAGGCGAGGTGGTTGGCCTTGGCGCCGCGCCCGATTTTGGCGTTTTTGGTCTCCACGAAGTTGCCGATGTGGGCCTCCGGGCCGATCTGGCTTCCGGGGCGCAGATGGGAGAAGGGGCCCAGCTTCGCGTCGTCCCCGATGGTTGCGTCCGCGATGACGCAGTTGGGGCGAATGAGCACGTTGTCCCCAAGCTGGGTGTTCTCCAGGACGTTGTAGGATCCTATGCGGCAGTTTGAGCCGATCCGGGTGTTGCCCAGCAGTTGGACGAAGGGCTGGAGGATCGTATCCGGGCCGATCTCCACTTGAGCATCGATGACCGAAGTTTCAGGGCGGAAGATGGTGACGCCCTGGGCCATGAGGCGGCGGGCGGTGGCCAGGCGCATGGCGGCGTCCAGGTGCATCATCTCCTCGATGGTGTTGGCGCCCAGCACTTCTTCAGTCGGGCCGGAGGAGCAGATGGCTACGACTCGTTCCCGGTGGGCGGCGAGCAGGGCGGCGACATCGGTGAGGTACAGCTCGCCGTGGGCGTTGTTGGTGGAGAGAGAGTCGAGTTGCGCGAAGAGCGCGGAGGTACGGAAGCAGTAGATGCCGGAGTTGATCTCCGGCGCGGAGAGTTGGTCGTCTGTGAGCGCCTTCTGCTCGACGATGGCTTGCACCTCCGACGAAGTATCCGAGACACGGAGGACGCGGCCGTAGCCCGTGGGGTTGGGTGGTACGGCGGTGAGGATGGTCATGGCCGCGCGTTCGGCGAGGTGGAAGTTGCAGAGTGCCTGGAGGGTGGAGGGCTGGATGAGGGGGACGTCGCCAGAGAGGACAAGAAGGTTTTCCGGAGCGGGTTGGCCGCTTGCGATGAGGTGCTCGCGAAGCTGCTGCATGGCGTGGCCGGTGCCGCGCTGCTCCGGCTGCAGGACGAAGTGAACGCCGGTGGAGGCTGCGGCGGCACGGACTATCTCCGCCTGGTGGCCGATGATGCAGTAGATTTGCGTGGCGGGGGCGATGGCCTTGGCTGCGGCGATGACATGCAGCAGCAGCGCCTGGCCGCCGATCTCATGAAGGACTTTGGGACGGCGGGACTTCAGACGCGTGCCTTTGCCCGCAGCCATGATAGCGATTCCGAAGGAAGAGGTTTCCATACGGTGATTATCGTCTCACAGCCAAGTTCGTACGAGAGGCTGATCCAACGGAGCGTTCTCTTACCGGTTATTTGCCGTGGCAGAGGTCGAGGATGGTAGCGCCGAACTCGGAGATCTTGTCGCGGCCCAGGCCACGAATAGCGGAAAGAGCCTCGATGGAGAGGGGAACGCTGAGAACGATGCTGTGTAGCAGGGTATCTGAGAGGATGAAGAAGGTGGGCAGGCCCTTTGCCTTGGCCTGATCCCTGCGCCAGTCCTTGAGACGAACTTCCAGGGTGAGTTGCGCTGGGGTGAGCGGGGAAAGCTGCGGTGGTGTTGGGGTGCGTGGGGCGATGGTTGTCCGGACTCGCGGTGGGGCTAAAAGAGAAGAAGGCGTTGCAGCTTGGCGAATCCACTCTGGTTTGGGCGAGATCGCGGGCACCAGCGAGGCCTGGATGGGCTTTGCCGGGACCGGGGCCGGCTGAGGCTGGGTTGGGCCGGCGCTTTGATGAGCAGAGCCGGGGTTTCGGCGAGCGGCGCTGGAGATTGGATACTCCTGGCCGCGGCAGATGGCGATCAGCTCCGCACCGTACCGCTCGGCCTTGGCCGAGCTGATGCCGGGAACAGCGTGGAGGGCGCTGAGGGTCTGTGGAGCATAGACAGCGATGGAGCGCAGGACGGCATCGGGCAGTATGAGGATGGCTGGGGTTCCGCTGGGACGCGCGGTCTCGGTTCGCCAGTTGCGCAGGTGACGGAGAATCTGTTCTGCCGCGGGGGTTAGGGGGCCGGTTTCCTGCGAGGATCGATGGCGCGAACCCGAGTCTGCATGCGCAGAGTCTGAATACACAGAGTCTGCATGTCCGTGGCTGGTCAGCTGGGAGTTGGTCTTCCCTGGGCCTGCTCGTCTCTTGCGCTCCGATTTCGTATCGGGCGAGCGCTTCCTTCGGGAGGTTTCGGGGATGGCGGAGCGGAGCCAGACGGTGTCCAGGGCTGCGTCATCGCCGTCCGAGAGCACGGCCCTTCCATCGTGGGTGATGGTTGCCTTTCTATAGGTGACTTCGCGGTTGTCCTCCGTGCGGAAGGTCTCATTGGCCAGGGTGAGGAAGCCGGCCCGGGCCAAGCCGTCGACAAGGACATCGAAGGTCTTGCGGTCCCTGGCCAGGTTGAGTTCGGTGAAGAGCTTGCCGGTGGAGGTGCTGCGGTGCTCGACGGCGGAGAGTATCTGAAGGAGCCAGCTGCGTTCCCTGGGGGATGGCTGGTGAGCGGCGTTGGCGGCTTCTCCAGCAGCGGGGTTGCAGACGTCGCAGAGGCCACAAGGTTTAAGCTTGTCTGTGGTGTCGCCGAAGTGTTGCACCAGGAAAGCCATTCGGCAGGTGGTGGACTCCGCGAAGGCAATCATGCTATTTACCTGAGCGCGGCGGACGGCGACCTGAGTCTCATAGGCGGACTTCCAGGTGGGCTGGTTCTTCTGCTTGGCGGGAGGGTCGTCTGCCCGGCAGATGTCGCCGTTGATGTCCATCTGACAGACGCCGGCAACGAGGAGCTTCTCGATGACGCGGTCGAGAGTCTCGCGGTCGATGGCGAGTCGCTTTTTGACCAGAACGTTGTGCAGCGCGTCGACCGCGGTGAACTCGGCGGGGAGAGATTCGGCGACGCTCTCCAGGTCGGCGGTAGGTGGGTAGTTTTTTTCGAGGAAGAAGTCCTGCACGCGGCGGTCCGCGAAGCCGTGCAGGAGGATGGCGCGGGACGGGTGGCCATCGCGGCCTGCGCGGCCAATCTCCTGGTAGTACGCCTCGATCGATCCGGGGAGGGCCACGTGGATGACGGTGCGGATGTTGGCTTTATCCACCCCCATGCCAAAGGCGACGGTGGCCACGACGACTTCGAGCTTTCCGGACAAGAAATCTCCTTGTACCTTCTCGCGGGTGCTGGGGTCAAGGCCGGCGTGGTAGGCAGCGGTGGGGAAGTGCTGGTGAAGGGTGCTGGCTAGGTCATCCGCATCCCGCCGCGATTGAGCATAGACGATCGCCGGCCGGGAGTTGGGTGCTTGCAGCAACCTGGTGGCGAAGCTGGCGCGCTCAGGCTTGGAGAGTTCGATGACCTCGATGGCCAGATTGTGGCGGCGGAAGCCGGTGATGAAGATGGCGGGATCCTGGAGGCCAAGCTGGTGGAGAATATCCCGCTGGACCGTGGGGGTTGCTGTAGCCGTGAGGGCGATGATGGGAGCCGGGCGAAGGGCGGGAAGATAGTGGCCGAGGGTGCGGTAGTCGGGGCGAAAGTCGTGGCCCCATTGGGAGATGCAGTGCGCTTCATCGACGGCGATCAGGCAGGGTTTGCGCTTGACCAGCATCTCCGGAAAGCCGGGGACACGGAGCCGCTCAGGGGCGATGAAGAGAAAGTCGAGGCTGCCGGAGAGATAGTCGCGGCAGGCCTGGCGGGCTTCGTCGCGGGATAGGCCGGAATGCACGCGAGCAACATGCAGGCCAAGGGCGGCGAGTTTGGAGGCCTGATCGTCCATGAGGGCGATGAGGGGGGAGATGACCAGAGCCGCGCCAGAGTCTCCAGAGGAGCGGCGGGAGAGTGCTGGAAGCTGATAGCAGAGGCTCTTGCCCGCTCCCGTGGGCATCACCAGGAGAACGTCGCGGCCGGCGGCCGCAGTCTCGCAGACCTGCTGTTGGTGAGCGCGGAAGGAGCCGTAGCCGAAGACGCGATGGAGGAGGTCGGAGAGGCTCTCGGTTTGCTGCTGCGTGCTCATGGCCTGCGCTTATCTTCGCATAACCTTTGCCGGTGGGAGGTGATGCCGATCAGGCCCTTGCATGGGAGGCAAGTGGCGGTTGCGACGGGAGCGAGACTTTCGGGGCCGCGCACTCGTATATGGTCTTATCAACAGAGCCTCTTGCAAAATTCCGTATCTCGCCGGATTTTGCGGATAGGGGCGTGGATCGCCGGCATTAGAATCGGGTTGCGTCACTCATTCTTTTGCGGAGCGATCCCGCCTTATGCAGTTTAGCGTTTCCGGCCTGTTGCAG
>DAHWOF010000221.1 GCA_027335345.1 Granulicella sp.
CTGCAACAGGCCGGAAACGCTAAACTGCATAAGGCGGGATCGCTCCGCAAAAGAATGAGTGACGCAACCCGATTCTAATGCCGGCGATCCACGCCCCTATCCGCAAAATCCGGCGAGATACGGAATTTTGCAAGAGGCTCCGAAGCTTGCGCTTTTCCGCAGACTCTTCGGTCTATCTCTTATCGCCTTCTCTTCCCGGCCGCCCTCGAAACCTCGAAAGACGCGGCCAAAGATTCAAGATTCACGGAGTTCCTCATCTTGCCCACACCCCGCACCCTGCGCATGGTCCGCCTGAGCCCGCTCGCTCTCCTGCTGGCGAGCCTGGCCGCGCACGCCCAATCCACACCCACCGAACCGCCTCTGCCGCCGCCGCGTGGCCAGGTCCTGTTCCAGAGCCACGGCGAACCACCCCCCACCCCCGACGACGATGCCCCTCCCCCTCCCCAACCGCTGGCCGCTACCCCCGGAACGACGCCCTCTGGGCCGGTGCTGACCGACGCGCAGCGCTCTTCCCTGCTATTCACCGCCTATGACCTGGACGCGCGCCTGGATCCCGCCAACGGCCAGATGACCATGCGCGCCCGGATCACGCTGCGCAACATCGGCAGCGAGCCGCTCACTCGCATCGCGCTGCAGATCTCCTCCTCGCTGATCTGGGCCAGCGCCAGCCTGCTTCCCTCCGGTGGGAGCCAGCCGTCGGCGGCCCACGTTCTGCAACTTCCCCTGGCCCAGCACCTGATCGATACCGACGCCGACCACACCGGCAAGTGCTCGGAGGCCATCATTGACCTGCCCGCTCCGCTGGATCCGGGGGCGACCATCACCCTGGACACCGTCTACTCCGGCCTGCTGCGCGCCAGCGGCCATCGGCTGGAGCGCATCGGCGCCTCCCCCTCCGAGGCGCTAGCCACCGACTGGGACGCGGTTGGCTCCAACCCGGTCCAGTCCGCCTTCAACTTCAGCAGCAGCTCGGGAGACGTGACTCCCGCGCCTGCGTCTCCGCCGACCCTGATTGTCGCCCTGCGCGGCTTCGGCGATGTCCTGTGGTATCCGGCCGCTTGGCCGCAGCTCTTCCTCGGCGACGGCGCCAAGCTCTTCCAGGCCGTCGGCCGGCAGCGGCTGGCGGAAGAGCAGGCCACCGTCCACCTGCGGCTCGCGGTTGTCTATCGGGGCGCGCCGCCCGTGGCGGCTTACTTCTGTGGCCGCGGCCTGCGCCTGGCGCCCCATCCTGATGACCCCGCTGTCCCGGACGGCACGGGCATCGCCACCGCCGACTTCCCTGCCGAGCCCCTCGGCTTTCGCCAGCCCAGCCTTTTTGTGATCCAGCAGCCGGAGGTGGCCCTGGCGCCTGTCTCCTTGCCGCCATCCGTCTCCAGCTCGGCGGACTCCGCGCCGGCGCGGCCCGAGATCCCGGAGAACATGCGCCCGACCGGCCCCCCGCATGGTTCCCCGACCGGACCCGTCAACGTGCTCTCCGTGGAGAGCGCGGACCCGGACGCTCTGCCCGCCCTGGCGGATTCCGCCGAACGCATTGCGCCCTTGCTGCAAGCCTGGTTCGGACCGACGCCTCTGATGCCCCTGAGCGTGCTGGACCATCCCGGCGATCCGTTTGAGGACCTGGCTTTGCTGGTGGCTCCCATCCGCAAGCTCTCCTCTTCGGCCTCCAGCCCGGCACTGGCTCACTCCCTCACGCACGCCTGGATCCAGACCGGGCAGCCCTGGTTTGACGAGGGCCTCGCCCAGTTCATCAGCCTGCTCTGGATCGAACAGACGCAGGGCCGCTCCGCCGCGCTGCTCGCCCTGAACAACCTCATCCAGCCGCTGAACATCGCCGAAGTCAGCTTTGACTCCGAGCAGCAGGCCGACTCCGCCTTCGCCCCCACCGGAGAGCCCTTGATCTCCGCCAGCAATGAGCTGTACTACCGGCGCAAGGCGGCCGCCGTCTGGTGGATGCTGCGCAGCATCGCCGGCGAACCAGCCCTGCAGCAGGCCCTCACCCTCTGGCGGGACCAGACTGCCGAGAAGAACGGTCCCTTCAACACGGACGACCCGACGGTTCAGGCCGTGGCCTTCGAAAGGCTTCTGGAAAAGACCAGCGGCAAAGACCTGGGCTGGTTCTTCTCCGACTGGGTTCTTCGCGACCGCGGCCTGCCTGACCTTTCCATCGTCGACGTCGAGCCCAGCCAGCTCCCGGCCGGCAAGGGACACGACGCGGGCTGGCTGGTCTCGGTGACGGTCCACAACGACGGCGCCCCCGCCGTGGATGTCCCGCTCTCGGTCCGCTCTGGAACCTTCACGACCACCACCCGCATCCACATCCCCGGCTTCTCCAACGCGACCACGCGGGTCGTGGTGGCCTCCCTGCCGACGCAAGTGATTCTGAACGACGGCAGCACCCCGGAGGTTCGCGCCTTCAGCCACAGCCGCCAGGTGATCTTCCAGCAAGCCCCCTCCAAGTTTCAGAACTAGCGGGAGTTTTCTGCGAGCCGGGAGGAGACACCGGTAAGCTGCTGTTTTTGCAGAGGGTTAGAGGCGGCAGCTTGTATTACCCACGTGGGGTACTACGGTGCAGTGATTCCAGGTCCAGAGTCTTGAGCAGAGCTTGTTGAACCAAGCTCTGTTGGGAGAGGACGTAGGCCATGCGTGGGGGGCCTTTTTGCCCTTGCGGAGGATAGATCAAAGCAAACTGCTGGATCTGGCCCAACTCCTCCAGCAACTGTTCCATGGATAGATCGGGCCAGGCCCTTTGCGCCTGCCTGTGTAACCACTGCAGCAGGGAGATGCCGAGCATGCAGTAGAAGGCATGGATGCGAACCTTGCGGTCGGTCCAGTGGTACATGGGTCCCCAGCCCAGCCAGTCTCCCTCCTTAAGACCCCGAAACACGCGCTCCACGGACTGCTGGCTGGCGTAGGCAGCCACGACTTGTTCGGCCGTCCAGTCCAGACGGTTGGTCACCAGCGTCGTTCTTCCCAGCCGCTGGCGGAGAAGCTTGTCGAAGGCGGCCTGATCGAAGTCGAATTGCAGACGCCAGCGACCGTCTTGCTGGTGCAGTTGGTAGGCAATGAGCCCGGCCAGAAACTGGCCTGATAGCCAGCGCTGAATCTTGTTTCGAATCTGGTCTCCCCGCCAGCGCGCCTGCGGCTTGTTCAACTCCGCGGCCAGGCGGCGCAAGGACTGCATGACCTTGGCCAGGCTGGTGGTGAGGCTGTGCAGTTGCTCGCTGGCAAAGGGGCCGAGTACTTCAGCACGCACAGATACTCCCGGCCATGCACCAGCAGCTTGCCGGCCCCGGCGCGCACTCCGGGCTGCCGGCTGCCACAAAGCGGCAGTTGCTCACAGGGTTGTTCCCGCCATTGGACCGGCGCCTGACTCCAGGGCAACGCCGAGATCCACCCCAACCCGGCTTCGTCCAGCGCTACGGTGTTGGCCAATGCGGCCGAGCCTTTATCCATCACGAGGGTCACCGTATCGCGCGCAATGCGGTTGTGATCCAGCAGGGCGGTCATGCGCTCCAGAGCGACAGGAAACTCTTCGGCATCGGCTACGTTGCCGGGATAGACGTGGTGGCACAAACTCATCCCGCTCTCGCTGTCCAACACGTAGCTCAAGCCGACCTGGCGCAGGTTGTGGCGGCCTTGCTTATTGTGTCCGCGCTGGGCCAGATGGCTGCGCGTGTTGGTGCTGGCGATCCAGGTGAAGAAGTTGGTGGTGTCGTAAGCCAGCAGACGGCGGCTGAGCAGTTGTTTTTCCTTCCACAGCGCCAGCAGGCGTGTCTGCGCCTCTTCCAGCGGGTCCGGCGCCGCCGCCGGCAGGCTGTCCGGAAGGATGGACTCGAACCAATCCCAGAAGGCCTGCGAGCTGAACCGATCGGGGGAGATATTCCACCAACTGGACAGGACCGTCGAGCGGTACCAGTCGGCGACTTCAGGTCTTGGGACCGGGCTGGCAAATGCGATGGATGGCGGCCAGCAGCAGGTAGTGCGCGGCAGAGGGGCCGGAGCGGGGCTGCGGCCACAGCGCTTCAAGCCAAGACCAGACCCCGGTTTGCCGGGCGGCCTGCTACAGGGTGGCGGGCAGGCCGAACGGACGCATGGAGGCGCTGAGGGGAAGCGGAGCAGAGCGCTCGCGGATCAGTTCGGCGACTTTTTCGGCGCTGCCGAGGTAGGCCTGATGGAGGATGCGGGGCTTGCCGTCGATGCGCCGGCTTTCGACCGCATAGTAGTAGAGCTTGTTGCCTTTCTTCTTGGCAATGAGCGACGCCATAGAGGGCAATACGTACGCCTGTGCTTAGCTTATGTCAGCGGAAATCATCGGCAATCGGACAGATAAAACCCGAGGAATCTAGATTATATAGGGTTATACGTAGGCTTCGCATACGGCAGCAAAGCAACCCCTTGCGGAACAATCCTTTACCGCCAGATTGAACACCGAACCATTAGAGTTCGCAGTAAACTCCCGCTAGGAGCGGACGGGAGGGCGGCGCGGCCTTGCAGCGGCATCCGGGCGTGCCGCTGCCGTTGTACTGCGTGGACAGGCTGTCCAGACGCAGTTCGCCGAGGTTGCCAACTCCGCCATTCAGCCCGGCCGAGTATGGGCAAGACGGCGTGGGCCATCAATATCGTCCAGAACTGCGGTTCGTGACGCGAAGACGGTGACGGTCTCCTCGCTGGAGATGAGCAAGGAGTCGCTGCTGGGCCAGCAAGATGGGGATGATTGGGGAGGCCTCGCTAGAGGTCGAGGCCCCCGGTTACACCTGCGCGGAAGACGCTTAGTCGAGCGTCTTCTTCGGGTACTGCGCGATGAGGTTCACCGGCGCATATCCGGAACCGGTTGCCAGCGGGAGCAAAGGAGTAATGATTCCTCCGGGGTTCTCTACCGCCGTCGGTGGACCGCTGGCCGGATAGGTCAGGGTGATCTCATGAACATCGTTGTCGGTGGAGAGTCCATCGCTGGAACCCGTGCCCACGTAGTAGGTGTAGTTATCCGTGCTGAAGACTCCGGATTCCGGGGCCGATGAGGCTGTGGCGCCATTGCCCAGGGTGAGCATATCGAACGTACCGGGCCCGTTGCCTGTGGCTGGGGGCAGGTAGAGAGGCAGAATGCCGCCCCCGGTGGTCGCGCCGGTGGGGAGGGTGTAGTTGACAAAGACCGCCTCGGAGTTGGTGGAGGCCTCCAGGCCGGTGATGCTGGCGGCGTCGATGCCGCTGAGCGGCAAGGGTCCGTTGACGGTGGTTGGAAAGTAGGTGGTGGAAGGTTGGGCCGCGGGTGGAATCGGGCAACCGTAGTTGACTCCGGAGGTGGGGTTGGTGGTTGGCAGCGGCAGCGTCACATCGATGTCTGTGAGGGTGGAGGACGTGCCATTGGCGTGGGCGCCGATGATGTGCGTTCCGTTATCGGTGGCAACGAGCTGGTCCGTGCTCACTGGATTCGTGGAAACCAGCGGGATAAAGGAGTTGGCCATCGTGGGCGGCAGGGCGGAGGAGGAGACGGTGCTGGATGGGCAGTAGCTACGTGCTTCCGTGGTGGTCGGTCCGGCGAAGAACGCCCCGATGCCAGGCACGGTTACGGTTGTCGCTGAATAGATCTCGTCGGTCGAAGCCACCTGCCAGTCGGTGTACTTGGAGTACGTAAGGACCTGATTTGTGGTGGTGGTGATGTAAACCGCCTGGTTGTCGATCGACCATGAGGCGCTGGTGCCGACGCCGGTGTAGCTGGTGATCACCGCCTTGGTGGAGGTCGAGATCAGAGAGATCGTCTGCAGAGGCGGATCCGTCACGACCAGCATGGTTCCGTCGGGAGAAACGGAGAGAACCTCGCCCTGGACGTTCTGGTCGACCGCCGAGACGCTGTTGGAGGAGGTCGCGATGGTCATCAAGCCTTCCTGGCTGCCCAGATAGATCTCGGTGCCGGCCAGGTTCATCACCATCGAGTTTGGCACGAAGGGCAGATCGATGAGCGAACTGGTCTCGTTGGTGGTGAAGTCACGGAAGGCGACGAACTGCGAAGAGGTGCTGCCCATGTAGACCACGGTGCTGCTGGTGCCGGGAGCGACCACCGTGATGGGGTTGGAGGTGACCGCCTTGCCGGTTCCATACAGCCCAAGCTGGCTGAAGGGAGCAGGGTTGCAGGAGGAGGGCTGACATACAGCGGTAACGTTCACTGAACCCGGAAACTGCGGGGTGACTGAGCCGCCGGCAGCTGTCGGAATCGTCTGCGGATTGGTGGAGTTGAACTCAAGGCTAAGGCCGGTGATGATGTTTCCGTTGGTGTCCAGGACTTTTGTGTTCAGCGGTTGTTCCGTCAAAATTGGAACGTTGACTGTGCTTGAGGAGGGATCGTCAGGATTCTCGAGCGAAATGGATGCGGGCGGGCAGGTGGCGAAGATGCCGGCGTTGTTGGCTGTGGCGGAGTTGGCGATGGTTGCGGTTATGACGGTCGAACCCGGCATCTCCGCTGTTGCCGCTCCATTCTGATCGATCGAGACAATGCCGGAGGTCTGGGCGCCAAACGTAAGGTGGCCAACCTGGCAGGTAATGTTATCGGCCGCGTCTCCGGTTGTCCCGCCGTTATCGTAGACTCGGGCGACCAGTTGACCCACTTGATTCTGCGAGATGCATTTGCTGCCGTCGACCACGCCTGCAGGAGTGGCGACGGGCGTGCCCACGGTGTCGTTGGGACAGCAGTCGCTGCCTTCATCGGTGCCGGCGGCGCAGGATTTCGAGGCCGGGCCAAGCACCACCCCGGTGACCACAGGATGAACATAGACGTCGATCGCGTTGCTCACTACGCCGTCTGCCTCCGCCGTCACCTGCGCCACGTGCTGGGTGGGCAGAGGGTTGGGAGCGTAGCAGATGGTATAGTCCGGAACTCCGCCGCCAGTGAACCGGTTCCATGTTCCGCCGCAGACCTGGCCGTTGGAGGGGTTGATATCTGCGAAGATCGGGCCGCCGTTGACATTGTCCTCGAAGCTGGAGGTGCTGCCATAGGTGAAGGATTTGACCGACACGGTGTTGTTCTTGCAGTCATAGGCCGTGGCCGATAGGGTCACGCCCATCTCGGTGTAGTTGAGGCTTTCACCGGTGGTCGCCAGGGTCGGCGACAAGACGATGTAATTTACTTGGCCAACTATCGGCCCGGAGTCGCCCGCATTGCAGTAGACCGGGGGGGCCGAGTGGTGAGCACAGCCAGTCACGGACAGGCCCAAGGGAAGCGCAAGGAAGAGAAGAGCCGCGAGACTAATGAAGCGACGCACCTTTTTCAAGAGAAACAACTGCACTAAGAACCTCCCCGTTCAACCAGAACGAAAGCTGAACGGTCATACCGTCAACTGTAGATAACTTTCGAGCTTTCAGTTTAAAGGTTCGACGGTCCCTGAGCAAATAGGGAGCGCAAGAAAACTTCGTGCCGGGGGAGTTTTCTGCCAGGAAAACGGTCCGCGAGCAGAAATCAAGCGCCGCCATGGTGTTTCCGGCTCTGCTCCGGGTGGGAAATGGCTTCCGTCCCCTGTCTGCTCACAGGGAGATCGGGGGCGGTTGCCCAGGAGGCCGGCCGGGACTCTGAGAAGCCGGTTTGGCCCGCAACCTCAGGGGTGAGCCGGCATGTTGGTTGCAAACCAGGCTATCGAACGCGCCATGACGTCGCGAATATGGGCAGGGTTGCGGAAGGCGTGGCCTTCGTCGGGGTAGACCACCAGTTGCGTCTTGACACCCAGGTCGCGCAGGGCGTGCCAGAACTCGAAGGACTGAGGCGCCGGGCACTCCCCGTCGCGATCGCCAACCACCAGCAATGTGGGGGTTGTGACGTTCTTGACATAGTTGATGGCGGAGGACTTGGCATAGACCGCTGGGTCGTCGTAAACGCTGGCCCCGAAGAACGGAATCATCCACTGGTCGATGGAGTTTTCTCCGTAGTAGGAGAGCCAGTCAGAGAGGCCGGCTCCGGCGACAGCGGCGCGGAAGCGATGGGTCTGTGTGACGGCGAACATGGTCATGAACCCGCCGTAACTCCATCCGGTGATCCCCTCACGCTGTTTGTCGATGGGGTACCTGGCCTCGATGGTATCCATCCCTTTGAGGATGTCGCGCAGGTCGCCGTAGCCGAAGTCCTTGCGGTTAGCCTGGACGAACTTCTCTCCCTGCCCGAAGGACCCGCGCGGGTTGGGCGCCAGCACGAAGTAACCCTGCTCGGACCACATGGTGTTGGGCCGGGGGCCGGCGGAGGCGGAAGGACCGCCGTGGACCTCGACGATGAGCGGATACTTCCTGGACGGGTCGTAGTTCTTGGGAAAGGTGAGCCAGCCCTGGACGTTGAAGCCCTCGTTCGTCCATTCGATGGATTCAAACCGGGGTGGGTTCAGCTTGATGCTGTTGTTGAGGCGCGTCACCTGTTGAACATCGCCCCAGGGGCCGGCCCAGACCTCTGGCGCCAATGCCGGTCCCCGTTTCACAAAGGCCAAGCCGCTGGTCAACTTTGTCCAGGCCGCATCCTTGATAGGGCCTCCATAGATGGAGACCGTCCCCAGGTCATCCGCGGTTGCGGTAGGAGCGTGGGTGTTCAGGTTGTAGCTGGAGAGCAGGATATGACCGCGGCGATCCTCGACAAAACCGATGACCTGGCGGCTCAGCCAGCCTTCGAAACAAGGGGTGCCGTCGATGTTCGCTGTGACATCGACTGGGGCTTCTTCGGCTGTCGAGCGAGGCTTGCTGGAGATGACGTAGACGTCGCCGCCGGTTGAGCCCTGATCACTCATCAGGCCACCAATAAAAGCGATGTTTTTGCCATCCGGGGAGTAGCGCGGCACCGCGATCTGCAGGCCGTGCAGCGAGCCCGAGACCGTGGTGGGATCAAGGACGATGCTCGGCGCTCCGCCAGAGACCGGCTGAACGTAGAGTTTGGCTGTCCACCAGTTGTTCTCACCCGGAGGATTGGCGGCAATGTAAGCGATATGACGCCCGTTGGGAGCATAGTCGAACTCGTAAACATGCAGGCTGGCGGGGGAGAGAAATCGACCGGTTCCGGTCTTGGCATCCACGGAGTAGATGCGTTGGATCTCGATGCCTTCCTGGCCGATGACCCCATTCCATGGTGGCATGGCATCCAGCGCTCCGGCGTGGCGGGTGGCGTTCTTAACAAAGAGGAAGGAGATGCTATGGCCCCTCGGGCTCCAGGCGAGCTCTTGCAACTCCCCAACCAAGTGGGTGAGTTGAGTTGCCTGGTGGGTGGCTTTGCTCCACAGGAAGATCTGCTCCTGGGCAAGCCGGGCTGCATTGCTGCTGGGTTGGCCCTTCTGGTCACTGGGATTGGTGCAGGTGGAGAGGAAGGCCAGTGTCTCTCCGTCCGGCGCCCAAGCAGGGTCGCTGCTGCTGCAGTGAGCGGCCACAGGGAGCGAAATCGCCTCCGTAGCTGCGGGGTCGGAGACCTGGGCGAGGTGAACGGTGGATGCATCGGGTCCGCGCGTTGTCCAGGCAACGGTCTTGCCGTCGGGTGAGAGTGCGACGTTGCCAAACTGCACCATGGGCGCGCTCTGCGGAGCCGCCGGCTTCTGGCTGGTTGCCTGAGCGGGCAGAGGCGGCCAGAGAGAAGCGGAGATCGCTGCCGGAAGCAGGACGCGACGGAGGGTTGCAAGCAAGGGGTTGCAGCAGGGGCAGGCGGGGATCGTCATGTTCGCAAGCCTATCACCCGGAGGCACGGCATGGGGAGCGATCTGGTTCTGTTGAGACCGAGCAAACGGGCAGATTGGACTGCGACAGACTTGGCCTCGGTGAATCTAGCCGGGTTCTCTCTGTGGTCGGGCAGTCCTTTCTTCTTGTGCCGTTCGGGGTGGGTTGCCTTGTGCGGGCTATGGAGTTGCCGGGCCGGGCGTTGGATTCAACGGCGGCGGAACTGCTACAACATCGCTATGGACATTTCAGCGCAGGGGGGTGGACTCTCTCTCTCGTTGCAAGGCAAGGTGGCCCTTGTCACTGGAGGATCGCGGGGAATTGGCGCCGCAACGGTGCGCTTGTTTCGGCAGGCTGGCGCGCAAGTGGTCTTCAGCTATCGCCAGGCGCGCGTTCAGGCGGAGACGCTGGCGCTGGCCTGCGGCGGAGAGAGCGTCTGCCGGGCGCTAGGCCAGGAGTTGAACTCGGTGGAGGATGGGAGAGCCTTGGTGGCCGCTGCAGCAGGAGTCTTTGGGCGGCTGGACTGCCTGGTGATCAACCATGGAATCTGGCCGTCCCACGACCAACCTGTGGCCAGGATGCCTGCGCAGCAGTGGCGAACCACCCTGGGGGTGAATCTGGACAGCGTCTTTGGGCTGGTGCAGGCCGGGGTGGAGCAGATGCTCGGCCAGCCCAGGCCGCCGGACGGCGTGCGTGGCCATCTGGTGCTGATTGCCTCTACCGCAGCCCAGCGTGGTGAGGCGTTTCATGCGGACTATGCGGCCAGCAAGGGAGCCTTGGTGTCTTTGACCAAGAGCCTCTCCAGCGAGTTGGCGCCCGAGGGGATTCTCTGCAACTGCGTGGCGCCGGGATGGGTGCGGACCGAGATGTCCGAGGCAACCCTGGGCGATCCGCTGGCCGCACAGAGGGCACTGCGCCTGATTCCACTCGGCAGGGCGGCCGAGCCGAAAGAGATTGCAGGGCCGGTGGTCTTTCTCTGCACGCCCTGGGCGGGCTTTGTCTCTGGAGAGATCTTCAATGTGAACGGAGGCGCCGTGCTGGTCGGGTGAGGGGGGCGCGCAAGGAATTCAGGCCAAGGGCTGGCGCGCGGATGCTACGCCGAAGCCGGGGAACCTATGCGGAGAACGATGAGCCACAGCCACAGCTCTTGGTCGAGTTGGGATTGATGAAGTTGAAGCCCTGCCGGATCAGCGTCTCCTCAAAGTCCAGAACCATTCCGGCCAAGTAGAGAAAGCTCTTGGGGTCGACGAAGATGCGCACCGGTCTGCCGCCCGAGGGATCGTTGGGAGTCTCAACTCCGGCGCCGAAGGTGAAGACCCGGTCGCGCTCGCGAGGCTGGGTGTCAAAGCGGATGTTGTAGCTCAAACCGCTGCATCCCCCACCCTGCACTCCCAGGCGCAATCCTCCCTGGTCGGGGGAGATGCCCTCCTTGCCCATGGCCACGCGAATGCGCTTCAGAGCGTTTCTGGTGATCTCAATGGAGGTTCGCGAACGGGGCTCCTGGCCCTCTGGGGTGAGCAGTGTCATCCCGGCAAAGGGATCTTTGGGCTTTGCCTCGTCCTGCGCTGTCATGGATCGGCTGGTCGTGGTTGAGATAGAGACGGTGGACATGCTGGGCTCTCAAGGTTTGTGGCGCCAGGTTTCACCCAGCGCCAGGTGGATCGGGGAGGGAGTCCGGTTCGACCGCAGGTCGAACTGGACTCCCTTGGCGCATCTCCCACCCACGATGGTCGCTGAGATCCTGGGTGGGTTCCTTGGGAGAAAGGGAGATCGAAGTTCTTCGCGCCCAACCGAGGCGTCCGCCAGCTTCCAGCGTCGATGACGCCGGAACCATCGTCTGGTCTCCCTGCGCCTCTGACTGCCTTCGGGGCCTTTGTTCCTTATCCTGCTGCGACCGTCGCCATGGCCTCGCTGGCGACGCCGTTCTTCGCCTTCCAGTCGCCGATGGCGGCACGGATCGCATCTTCAGCCAGAACGGAGCAGTGGATCTTCACCGGCGGCAGGGAGAGCTCTTTGACGATATCGGTGTTTGAGATCGTAAGGGCCTCGGAAACGGTCTTGCCCTTCACCCACTCAGTAGCCAGTGAGCTGGAGGCGATGGCCGAGCCGCAGCCAAAGGTCTTGAACTTGGCGTCCTCGATGATTTGAGTCTCTGGATTCACCTTGATCTGGAGACGCATCACATCGCCGCACTCCGGCGCGCCCACCAAGCCGGTACCAACCTCGGAAGAGCTCTTGTCAAGCGTGCCGACGTTGCGGGGATGCTCGTAATGATCGACTACCTTTTCGCTGTATGACATAGTTGGTGTCCCTCTCCGGTGAGGTGGGTGCCGCCTTGCACAGGGCCCCCAACCTCCATCTTGTCTGGATTAGATGATAACTCGGACTAATTTGGTGCGGAAAGAAAAATTGGGCAAAAGTTACGTCTGGTTGGGCAAACCCGAATCGCGAGCCCGATTTTCGAGGAAAGCGGGACCGGGTCGGTGCGCCGTCTCTTTCCGGTGTCCCGCTTGGCTCCGGGTTTCCTGGGAGTTTTGGCCCCTAGGTGGCTGTCGGGGATAGCGTTTTTGGGTGAGGGTATTTCGCCTTCTTTCGAGGGGACGTGTCGCTGGGGTGGAGATCCAGAATCGGCGATTCCGCCCTTGTTCC
>DAHWOF010000226.1 GCA_027335345.1 Granulicella sp.
TTCCCGGATGGCCGCCATCTCGCGGCAGATCGGCTCGCCTTCGGAGCTGGTGACCAGAGCTCCCTGGACCCAAAGGCAGCCGCCGGGATTGGCCTTGTCTGTAGCGATCTCGACTGTGCCCCGCAGGAGCATCTCGGCAACCTGGCGGGCCCGGGGCAGGCCAAGAGCGCGGCGAACGTACCGTCCAGGGCCGATGCCGTAACGCGCAACCGCCTCGCGGAAGAGGCCGGCTTTGTCGCCGAAGGCGGCGTACAGGCTGGGCCGGTTGATCCCCATCGCGGCCGTCAGGTCGCTCAGCGATGCTCCTTCATAGCCTTGCCTCCAGAAGACACGCATGGCGGCGTCCAGAGCCTGGTCGCGATCAAAGGAGCGGGGACGGCCGTGGTGGGGCTTTCCAGCCATCGGGGGCGGGGTGAGAAACGGCGCGGGAGAAGCCGAAAGACTCATACCGAAAGATGTTATCTCCCCCACGGTGACTTGCGCAGCAGAATTTTTCGATAGACAGGACAGATTACCCGCCGGCGGGGACCCGGGCCTGTGGTAGACCTACAAAGAAGTTGAGATTTTGGGTTCTACCGCGGCTGAAGATGCCTCCGCGAGAAGAGGCGGGCAGGGCAGGCGGTGATCCGGTTCCCGCGTTGGCCTCTCCCTGCTGCGCGTTGGGGGCTATGGGTTTTTGGCGTCCTCGTACTCTTCATGCCAGGCCATTTGGATGGCCTCCAGGATGCTCTCATTGGACTTGGCGGGATCTCCAATGAAGCCCGGAAGTTGGGTGACCCACTTATGCAGATCAGTGAATCGAACTGAGTAGGGATCGGTATCCGGGAACATCTCCTGCAGTTGAATGCCAATCTCCAGAGCATCGGACCAGTCAAGTTCGCGCGGCATCCGTCTCGCCTCCTGATCACCAGTTTACTTCCGTTGGAGCAGGAAGATGCCGGGATGGCCGAGGGGAGTGGCGCGATAGAATAAACAAGCTGGTTCAGCAAGGCAGGAACCAGCCAGCTTCTATGACCACAACCTCCCAAGCCCCGAATCAAGCTCCCCGGCATTCCTCGGCCAAGGCGCAGGCTGCCGGGACGAACTCCGGGCGGCGTGGCACGGCCCGCCGGCGGCTGATTGCCGCTGCCCGCAGGCTGCGCGAGGTCGGGTCGATCGCCTCCGCGCTGGCCAGTACGGCTCACCCGTACATGGCCCATATTGTGCCCATGCGGCGCTGCAATCTGGCTTGCACGTACTGCAATGAGTTCGACGATGTCTCCAGCCCCGTGAGTGTGGAGGAGATGCGGCGCAGAGTGGCTCATCTGGGGCGGTTGGGAACCTCGGTGATCACCATCTCCGGGGGCGAGCCTCTGCTGCATCCGGAGCTGGAGGAGGTGATCCGCAGCATACGGGGCACAGGCGCGATTGCGGGCATGATCACCAACGGCTATCTTCTGATGCCGGAGCGGATTGAGCGTTTGAACCGGGCCGGACTGGATCACATGCAGATCTCGATTGACAATGTGATGCCAGATGAGGTCTCGAAGAAGTCGCTGAAAGTGCTGGACGCGAAACTGGCGATGCTGGCTGAGCATGCGGAGTTTCACGTCAACATCAACTCCGTGGTGGGCGGTGGTATAGCGAACCCTGAGGATGCCTTGACCATCTCCCGGCGGGCGCTGGAGTTGGGATTCAGTTCGACGATCGGGATCATCCACGACGGCAGTGGCCAGTTGAAGCCGCTGGGGAGCCGAGAACGCAAGGTTTGGGATGAGGTTCGACGGCTCACGCGGCGCAGCTACTCGCGATTCAACGGCTTCCAGGAGGCGATCGCCAACGGAATGCCGAACGATTGGCGCTGCCGAGCGGGCTCCCGCTACCTGTATGTCGATGAGAACGGGATCGTCTCCTACTGCTCGCAGCAGCGCGGGTATCCCGGGGTTCCCATCGCCGAGTACACCACCGCGATGGTCAAGCGCGAGTTCCTGACCGAGAAGTCCTGCGCGCCGAACTGCACCATCAGTTGCGTGCATCAGGTGAGCTACATTGACCACTGGCGAGCGCCGCAGAAGACCACGGTGACGCCCGGCGGGGAGGGCCACGGCGCCTCTTCCGGTCTGGTGCAGATACGCTAAGCATTTTCAGTGTAGGCGTAGAGGGGCGCCTCGGCCTCGTTGGGCGTCTTCCCGACTGTTTCCAGCAGGCCTGCTGGCTGGGGTGGAATGAAAACGTCGTTGCAAGCCCTTTTCGCGGTACGCATCAACACTGAAGAGGCTATCAAGAGCAGAAGCTAGGTCAGCGGGCCGGCGCGGCCAGATCAAGAACGATCAGATTTCCGTGATCGTAGATATGGCGGCGGCTTTGCAGGAGCTGGACAAACTGGCGATAGCTGGCCAGCCGGATCTGCGCTTCACTCCGGATCCACTGGGTGGTGTTGGGATCGGCCAGCTCTTCCTGCTCCCGCAGGGAGACGTTGGGCAGGGTGGAGCTGTCAAAGGTCAAGGCAAGGTACCTCAGGTGGTGGGAGAGCAGGTAGGCCGCCAGAGCATCTCCATCGGAGCGGCTGGGCCAGCCTGGAGGCAGGCTGGCGGCTCCGGGAATATCGGCGATATCAATGGCATGCGATCGGAAATCGAGCAGGAAAGGGAAGTCAACGGTAGCAATGGTCCCATCCATTGCACCATCCGGAGTCTGGCCAGGAGCGGAGGGAATGGCGCGCTCCATGGCGCGATAAGCCAGTACCGTGGCTTCCGGCTCGATGTGAAAGTCCGTCAGGCTGGTCGCCAGGCACTTGAAGGTCATGGCGTACTCGTGGGTCCAGGAGTTGAAGCCGACGTACATCGCCAGACACAGGCAGAGTGCGGCGCTGCCCCATTGGATAGACAGGGATCGCAGGGATGGGGCAAGATTCGCTTTCACGGCGGTGGCGAGATAGAGCAGGAGGATGGCGGCGAGTATGGCCGGATAGTTGTAGCGGCGCACGGAGTCGCCGCCCGTCGCCAAGCCAACCAGGACCGACGCGCTGAGCGCCGCCGCGGTGAGCGCGGCGAGCACGCGCGTCCGTTCATCCCGTTCACACCAGAACCACTCCAGCAGAAGAACGGCGGCCAGAGGCAGGTTGAAGAGCATGACCTTGGCCACAATCTTTAGAGTGTGACCGCCTGATGGTGGAGGGAAGAGACCGTAGGCGCTGTACTGATAGCCCTTGCCCAGGATGGGGTAGAACCAGGTGCCGGACGCGCTGTGGCTGGCGATCATCCAGGGCATCAGGACCAGAAGAGATCCGAGTGCAGCCAGCAGCAGCATCTGAACGCCCGCCCGAAGGTTACGGTAGCGGGCGTGGAGAAGCACGATGCAGGCAAGAAACAGGACTCCGTGAGGAAGGTAGGTGGACTTCAGGGTCGAGATGCCCGATGCGGTGATGCCGAGCAGAAACGCCTGGAGCCAGGGATGAGCTCGAAAAGTGTCCAGGTCCGCAGCCAGAAGGACCAGGCCGACGAAGAGGGCGAACGGCAGGTCGACAAAGGTGAGGTTGAACTGAAGCTGAGGCGTGATGAGCAGGAATAGGGTCAGCAGAGCGCGTTGCAGGGGGTAGAGGCCAAAGACGGCCCCAAGTTCTCCGGCAAGACAGCCCAGCAACAGCAGCCCGAAGGCGCGGTCGGCCATCTGCACATCCTCCAGGGGCAGCTCGGTCAGGACAAGGGACTGGAGAAAGTAGTTGCCGCCCAGGGAAGACATCACGCGGCGTTCGCTGAAGGGGTCGGGAGCGTATTCATGCAGGGCATCCATCTTGACGGGAGCGGCAAGATAGAAGTTGTAGTCATCGTCATGCTGGTAATACGGAGTGTGGACCGTAGCCGCGAAGCGCACCACGAACACCAGAACAGCGAGCCACAAAACTACCCGCGCCCCGGCACGCTGCCGCGCCAAGTCGGCGGACTGGATGTCCAGCCTGGGTCTGGCAGGGGAAGAGGAGACGGAGAGGTAGGCAAGGATCCTGGGGCGAGTGATGAGGAAGCCGGCCAGTCCGACCGCAATCAGGCAGAGCCGTGCCGCATGGCTAATGGCATGCAAGAGATTCAGGCAGCCGCCGAGAAGGATCGCTACGCCAAAGCCGGATACGGCAGCCAGGGGCAGTGATGCCCTGCGCAGACCCGAACACCGGAGCAGAATAGCGCCCAGTCCGGAGATCGCAAGGAAGACGGTACTGACCCAGCAGAGGGCCAGGAGAAGATGAAGCAGGGAGCCGAGAGTAATCATCTGGCTTCCTCCTGACCAAGATCGCCTGTTTTCCGGTCTGCGCAGAAGTGCAGGCGGAGAGCTTCCTCAGGCAGCGTCTCCGTTGCGATTTGCTGTAAGGGGAAGAAGGGCATGGGCTCGGCTGAACTCCTCACCATACTAAATGACGGGGAGATACGGGCTAAATGATGGGGAGATACCAGCCCGTGCAGGATCAAGCTGACTTTCCGGACTGGATGGGTCTAGGGGGCGAGACGGAAGCGAGGCCGTCTCCGCTGACCCAGGCTGCGGCGGCAGAGGCTTCTTGCATGCAGCCGAGCGGGAGCGGCCAGGGAGCCTTGGGATCTAGTCGCCAACCGGGCTCCTGAGGGGGACAAGAGGCGCCTCCGCGATGCTCGTTGGCATAGGGTATGTCCTGTAGACTCGAGCTAGTGCGCCTCAAACTTCCAACGCGGGTTTCGCTGCCGAAGGCCTTTCTTTTTGCGTCGCTCTTTTTCTGCGTGCAGCAGTTGGAACATACGAATTTTCTCTTCAGTCTGCTCTACTTCGCCTTCTTCCTGCTCGCTGTGGTCGCCTTTAACATTGCCGAAGGTTTTTCGCGGATTGCGGGAGCTTACATCTTCTGGTACGCAACATTGATTGTCATGTTTGGCGTAACCTGGAAGGCTTTGCTGGGAGAGCCCGCCGATTCCAATCTCTTCACCCCTGTGCTGGATATGTCGCTCTATACCACCAGCATGTTCATGCTGGTGTTGGTGACGATGCTGAACAAGAAGGTTGACTTTCGAGCGATGGGAGTGGCGAGCGGATTCACCTTTACGGACCTCAACTACACCGGCGCTGGCCTGGGATGTCTGGTTGTCTGGCTGGGGATTATCTATGCTGACGTGATGTTCGGGCAGGCGCCGGGCAGTCTGGTCAGCGCCCTGGTCCAGGTGAATGTATTCGGCCCTTTAGGGCTGATCCTGGTAACCATTGGGGCTATCAGAGACAGTGGCGGACGGCGCAGTACGAATATCATCAGCATCCTGGCCTTTCTCTACTTCTTCTATCTCGGACTGATCTCGCTCTCCAAGCAGGCGATGCTGACGCCAATGGTCTGCTGGATGGTGGGAGCCTTTTATTCGCGGCTCAAGGTGCGGGTGATTCACGTGGTGATGATGTTTCTAATGGTGGTCGCGAGCTTTTTGGCGATCTCTCCGCTGTCGGCATCGCGCGATCTGGCGGAGGGGCTGGATAGCACACAGCGTCTGGAGCTGATCGTCCATCTGCTGACGCATTATTCAGAGCTGGAAGCGCATGTGCAGGCGCTGCAGGAGAATGCGGAGTCCAACGGTGTAGGCGAATGGTACAACCAGCCTCAGAGCTCTCTTGTGGAACGTCTGAGCATGTTTCCGGTGGACGATGAACTCATTGCCTTTTCCGCCAAGGGGCATTACGAAGGGATGGGGCCCGTCTATCAATACTTTGGCAATCTCCTGCCTCACTTTATCAACCCCAACAAGGGCGGAATCTATGGAGGTAATTACTACTCCCACGAGATGGGCTATGGTCTATCTGAGAACGATACTTCGACGGGCATCTCTTTCAGTCCGGTGGGAGAGGCCTTCCACTGCGAGGGGTGGGGCGGGATCTTCTGGCTGATGCCGGCGATCTGGATCCTGCTCTTCAGCACGGTCGACTTCGTGGTTGGGGATGTGATGAAGTATCCGTGGGGATTGATGGTTGTGGTGTGGTTTGGCCATCTGGTGCCGGAACAGTTGCTGGGCGGCATGATCTATTTTCTAGGCTTCGGCAACTTTGGCATGACGCTGGCGATCATTCTGGTCACCCGTATTGCGCCGATTCTGGGAGCATTGTTCATGGGGAAGGTCGTCTCCCCGCCCGCCCGCCGTCCGGTGCCGATCCGCCCGGTCGTTGCACCCGCGCAAGGCCCGGCAGGCATGAGGATGTTCTCCTGACCTTGGCAAGCTTGCCCACCTGCATAAGACCGGCGGTGCGCTACTATGAAAGTTACCGCCAGGACTAGGAAACGCCTCTCTAAAATCATGATTAAATTGATTCTCGGCAATCTCGTGCATCGTCCCTTGCGTTCTGTGATCAGCGCCCTCGCTGTCGCCATCGAGGTAATCATGATTCTGTCCGTCGTGGCGCTCTTCTATGGGATGGTCAACGGAAGCCGATCGGAGACTACCGGCATCGGGATGGACATGATTGTGCATCCCGGCGCTGCGACCGCCATCATGATGACCAGTTCGGCCTCCGCCGACGTGCGTATCGCCAAGGTGCTGGAGGCTCTGCCCCATGTGCAGGTGGTGGCGCCGGTGAACATCAAGTTCAGCGTAGGGGGAAGCTCCCCGCAAAACATCTATGGGATCGACTTCAAGAGCTACAATGCTCTTCGCCCTTTTGTGTTTCTCAGCGGCGGTCCGTTCCGACAACCCTTCGATCTGATTGTGGATGACTTGCAGGCCCAGTCAGGGAAGGGGTTGAAGGTGGGAGATACGGTGAAGGAGTTGAATCACACCTTCACGGTCTGCGGCATTGTCGAACATGGCAAGGGCGCGCGACAGTACATACCGCTCACCACGATGGATGAGATCGACAACAATCCAGGCAAGGCCTCGGCGTTTTATGTGAGAACCGAGGATCCTCCTGCGTATCAGGCGGCGGTGCGCCAGGAGATTTTATCCACCGACGGACTCCAGGATTGGAGCGTGCAGACCATTCAGGAGTTCCTCTCCCTGCTGACGCCGGATCATCTGCCGGGATTCAACATTGCGTTGAATGTGGTGATTTGCATTGCCACCATCATAGGGTTTCTGGTGATCTTTCAGTCGATGTACACGGCGGTTCTGGAGCGTACGCGAGAGATTGGCATTCTGAAATCCATGGGAGCGGGGAGGCTGACGATTGTCTCCGTGGTCTTGCGGGAGACGCTATTGCTGGCGATTGCGGGAACCGCTCTGGGTGTGGCGGCCACCTATGTCCTGCGCGATCTGCTGCATGCGCGCTTCCCAACCCTGAGCTTTCAGATTACGCCGCATTGGGTGCTGAATGCGATTGCCATTGCGTTAGGCGGAGCCTTGTTGGGAGCTATGTATCCAGCGATGAAGGCCGCGCGCAAGGATCCGATCGATGCCTTGGCATATGAGTAAGCTTGCCCCAGCGGAACGATTGAGGATTACCCCTTGAACCAGATCCTGAATGCGCTGCGCCGACAGCCCGAGCCTGACGCTCCATCGAAAACTTCGATGGCCCAGCAATATCTTCTATTCGTCGTGCTTGCGGTTGCTTTGCCCGTTGTGATTCTTCTCTCAGTCGAGTTGTGGATGGTGACGACTTATTCGGGAGCCATCAGCATCGGCCATTTCAGGGAGCAGTACTTCAGCGGCATCTACCGCTATCGAATTCTCGGACGAGATCAGTTTCTGGTTCTGTATCGGTTTCTTCATGCTCATTTTGCGGACCGGCCCTATCCGGTGGTGCGCGACCGGGAGGCATGGTTTCTTTCCTACGCGACGTTTGCCTTGTCCAACGGCTTGTACTTTGCATTGAGCAACCTGATGTTGCTGTCTCTCTTGTGGATCAAAGGAAGGGGCTTCGCCGACCGCGAACTGCTCTTCTACCTGTACTACACCCTACTGCTCGCGCTCTCCATGGCGGTTGTAACCCCGTATGACCAGCTTGCCTATCTGCTATTGCTGGTTGGCATCTGGGGCGCGCGGCAAC
This sequence comes from Granulicella sp., assembly GCA_027335345.1. Lineage (GTDB taxonomy): Bacteria > Acidobacteriota > Terriglobia > Terriglobales > Acidobacteriaceae > Granulicella. Next base: position 7,954 of record DAHWOF010000226.1, read on the forward strand.
GTTCGGCCGCTGTGGGGACGTTGCTGATTGCGATCTCCGCGATTGCCGGGACGCTCAACCGTGAGACGGAATTCTTATTGGCGTCGTTTCTTGCAACAATGGCGCTGGTTTCTCCCGCACCGCGGGCCAGGAGGTATTGGATTTACCTTACAGTCGACTTTTCTCTTTCTTGCGCGGTTTATATCGCTCTTCGTCTGCTGACGCCTGGCAGCGTCAAATTGATCGAGTATCCCACCCACGGCGGCATCTGGGCACCGGAGAGCGTGGTGGAGCTGACGTTGCTATTCGCGGCAGCGATCGTATTCGCCATGAAGCTGCATCGCACGGTTCGCCCCGCGATGGTGCTGATCGCGATGTGTTCGCCATACATCGTGACCATCTTTATTGGAAGCAGCTTCCGTGAACTGCGTATCAGCATGCCAATACTCCTTTGCCTCTTCTGCGTCTATCTGTTTCTCGCCCGGGCGGCGGAGGTTGCATTGGACGGAAACGCAAGAACCGCTGAGCCATGATTTGCCCGATCCGCCCTGCCTTTCAAAGGAGGAGCCTTCCTGGCTACGCTGCACTTTGGAACCGCCTGGGCGGCAGGTTCCACTGGCTTTAACGCAAGTCCAGATACCTGGCCGGGCAACTCTCCGGTAGCATGTTCTTACTCAATGGGCCTTCAGCGTTGGGACGGTTTGCCACAACTGCTTGTTGTGCATGATGGAGCGAGATGCCAAAACATTATCGAAGCCTCACGGTTCTGTTTGCAGTCTGGCTTTTGGGCTGGCTGTTCTTGTCCTGGCCAACCATGCAGGATGACGCATTCATCCACCTTCGCTATGCCGTCCATCTGCTCCGCTATCACATGATCTCCTACGACGGGGTGCATCCGGACTATGGAACCTCCAGCCTGCTCTATGTGTGGCTGCTGGCCGGGCTTCGCTGTCTTACGAATTCGCCGGTGATGCCCCGTGCGCTGTCCTCGCTGTTTCATCTCCTGCTCTTCGCCGGCCTGGCATGGGAGTTTCCCAAGGCTCTGCGCGCTGCGCCGCGGCCGGCCTGGACCTTCGCCATCCTGCTCCTGGGCATCCTGGTGACCCCCATGGCGGTGCGCTGGCTGGATGATGGCATGGAGACCTCGCTGACCCTTTGCCTGATCACTCTATTGGCCTTTGCCGTCTCGCGTCTTGGACATGCGGAGATCTTTCGCAACCGATCGATGGCATGGCTGGCGAGTCTCGGGTTTCTGGCGACGGTTGCGCGTGTCGAATACCTTTTGCTGATGACAGTGGCCAGTATGACGCTCTTTTTCGCGAGCAGCGAGCGGATGGGCGCCAACCCCGCACCCAGCACAGAACGCACCGGCAAGCCAGGAAGCGATTCCAATCGCGCCCGGCTCGGAGTCCGGCAGGTTTCTCTCTGCGGATCGCCCCTGGCGGGGGGCTTGGTCGCCGCGGGGCTGATCTACGCCACCATGCATTCCCTGCTTCCAGATACGGCTGTCGCCAAGGCCGATCTACAGATTTCCTGGGCAGACAAGCTGGGCGTAGCTTTCGGCGTGCTCAAGGCGGGCCTCTCCGTCTTTGTCAGTTCGATGTCGATCGGCATCGTTCTGCTCCTCTTCTGGGCGCTCACGCTGGCCACCCTGATTCTGTACCGGCGCCGCCTCTCACCATCGATCCTGACGGCCAACAGCCTCTTCCCCGTTGCTCTGGCGCTCGCCATGTGGCGCGGGCAGGAGATTCAGGGTGTGCGCTACCTTCTTTGGACGCTGGTGTTTCCTCTGCTTTGGAATACGCTGGAGCTGCGCTGGAGCCCGTCGGAACCAGTGCCTGCGGCGGCTCGTGTTCTGCGCTTCGCGGCCTATGGTGTGGCCGGATTGCTGCTCATGTTGATGCCCATCGAATCCGTGCTGCTTTTCCGGGAGTTCAGAATTCGAGAGACGAGCCTGGCTGAGATTCGCGGGCAACACCTGGGCCGGCTTCATTCCATGAAGCTGATCGCCTTCGATATCGGCTATATTGGGTACTTTACCGAGTCGCCGGTCTGCGATCTAGCCGGCCTGGTCAATGGCCGCGCACAAGCACGGCTCTCCTACCAGGAGCGAGTCGACCGGTGCGCCGCGGAACGTCCCCAATACGCCTTCTTGCGGGCGACGGACCTGGGCGCTCTCAACAACAGCATGAGCCTGAAGAATTGGTGGATCTGTTCGGTCTACGACTTTGCCAACCTGCGCGGAGCTGATCTGCACTATTTGATCGCATCGCCAGCCGCAGCCAAGCAGGTATGCGCCGCGGCGGGAGGAACGCCACGACCGGCGGCTGCGCTGTTCAGCGGCGGAGCCGAGTAGCCATGGGAGCGATTTGCCGCGGTCGGCAAGAGTCCAGAGGATAGGGCTTTCATATAATAAATAGAGCTTCCAAGGTGCGGTCCCTGAAGGGCGGAAGGGCGAGCGCACCGCTCGCTTGAAGCCGACCAAGACCAAACTCGCTCTCGATCGGCAATTCTCCTCCAGGCGCCGAACCTGCCCGGATCCAGCATGTCATCGGCCTCCAATCCGTTCGCTGTCGGGGGAAAGATCCCAAGGCTTTTGCAGAAGGAGCTGTGGGCGCAGCGGTTGAGCAGGTGGAGCAGCGACGGATGGAAAGCGGCGGGGTTGGCGAAGATCCTGCTGTTCGGCCTTTCGGCCATCTTTTTCTGGCTGCATTTTTTGCATCTCACGGCGGACTTCCCGAATAACTCGCCGTG
>DAHWOF010000006.1 GCA_027335345.1 Granulicella sp.
CCGCCGGCAGAACCCGCTGCGGGTGGCCGAACGGCTGGGCAAGCTGCTGGGGCGCAACAGCCGGGCCGCAGGTCTGTTTCACGTGCGCATCCAATCCGACGCGCGCGGCGCGGCCCACCTGGAGTGGAGCAAGCGCGAGGATTGGCGTGATTGGGCGCGCCTCAGTGAGGGATGTTATATGCTGCGCAGCAACGTGACCGACTGGAGCGGCGAGGAGCTGTGGCGCGCCTACATGCAGTTGACCGAGGCCGAAGCCGCGTTTCGCATCCAGAAGAGCGATCTGGCGTTGCGTCCGGTCTGGCGCCATCTCGAGCGTCGCGTACAGGCCCACATCCTGGTTTGCTTTCTCACCTACGTGCTCTGGAAAACGTTGGGCCTCTGGCGCCACGACGCAGGCCTCGGAGACGAACCACGCAAGATCTTCGCCGAACTCGAGCAGATCCGTCTGGTCGACGTGGTGCTGCCCACACGATCCGGCATCACCCTCCGCAAACGCTGCGTGAGCCGCCCCACCCAACACCAAGCCACCTGCTCCAGCGGCTCGGACTCGAAGTTCCCACCTCGATCGAATTTGCGGATTTGTAGTGAAGACTTCGCTATACCCGCATTGCAAACAAAGAACTTACCACAGCAACTGCAGAAGTTGGGCTAGGCCGTTTTTAGGACCATAACGTGCTAATAAAAAACCACTTTCTGGATTAAGGCGTCGAAGATGAGCCAAGCCTGGAACGCTGTCCATCGCCCCGGCCACAGGCTGCCGCTGCCGACCTTTCGCGTTCTGGCCGACACAGCCAACCTTGATCCAAAAGAGGAGGGATCAGGCGATCAGACGCGGAGCCGCCAGCTCTGGATCCTGGCCCTGGGCGAACCTCTCCGGCTGTCCATCGAGATAGCTCTCGGCCGCAGACTCCTCCGCGGCCACCCACCTCGGGAGGACAACTCGGAAGATCGTCCCCGACGGAGAAAGGGTGCGGGAGCGATATTGGATGGAGCCACCGTGCTTTTCTATGAAGCCGCGGGTCACCCATAGGCCGAGGCCCGTACCCACTGAGCGTTTGGTGGTAAAAAACGGAGTGAAGATGCGCGGACGAGCAGCAAAAGGTATTCCGGAGCCTTCGTCGGCGATCAGCACGGAGACCTTCCCCTGGCCGCGAAGATGGCGACCGCGAATATGGATGCGGCCCGACTGGAGTGCGAAGCTTGAAGGGAAGGCCTCAATGGCGTTGACGATGAGGTTGGAGAAGACTTGGCGGATCTCTCCGCGGAGACCATGAATATGCAAGCTCGGCTCCAGGTCCAGGGTGCAGATGATCTTCCGGGACTCCATCTTGTGGGCGAAGAGTTCGACAACGCTGGGCAGGAGTTCGTTCAGGTCAATCTCAATGGGTTGGGTCGTGTCGCGGTAGAAGCCAAGGGTCTGCTGAGCGATCTGGGCGACTCGGGCAATCTCGGCGTCAGCGGCTTCCAGAAGGCGCCGAACCGAGGCAGGCACGCCGGAGTCGGTGCGGGAGAGATAGATCAGATTGGTAACAGCTTCCAGCGGATTGTTGATCTCGTGCGCAACACTGGCGGCCAGTCGGCCAGTGGCAGCCAGCTTCTCGCTCTGGCGCAGAGCAGCCTCCTGCGTCTTCCGGTCGGTAATATCCTGGACCGTGCCAATCATGCCGGTAATCCGTGAAGTTTGAGGAGCGAAGCAGGCCATGCCGCTGGCCGCAATCCAGGTCTGGATGCCTTCGGGCGAGTCAATGCGGAACTCGGCGCGGTACAGTCCTCCGGACTCCAGCAAGCGCTGCAAACTTGCTGCGGTGGGAGGCTGGTCGACGATGGAAACCACGTGTTTGCGCAGGGCCGTGCGGCGGATAGGCGCCTGAGACGGGGCGCGCAACAGGAACGCTGCACGCTCATCCAGAACCAGACTGTCCGTCGCGCGGTCCCAGGTCCATGTACCGAACTGGGCAGCGTCCAGGGCCTGGCGCAGGCGGTCGGCGGTCTGGCGTTGCAGCGCTCGGGCAGACTCGGCCAAGGATATCTGTTGGTCGAGTCTCTCGGAGAGAGCAACGTTCTCCATGGCGACGGCGGCCTGACAGGCAATTGCGGTCACCAGATCTTCGCCGACGGCAGTGAAGACATTCGGTTCGTGATGGCCGTAGACCATCCAGCCGAAAAGTCCTCCGCAGCGGTCCTTGACCGGAACGCCAAGGTAGCTGCGAACCCCCGGATGGCCGGGAGGAATACCAGCGAAGGGCAGATTCTGCCCATACAGGGGATCCTGGGTGATGTCGCCGGAGCGGAGGATCTGCTGGCCCAACCAGCCAATACGGAAGCTCCCGTTGGACCGGGGATACAAAAGAGATCGGAAGACCTCGATATCCGGGCCAGTCACCTTGTAGAGACAGTAAGGTGGGTCTGGATCTCCCGCCCGGCTCCGGCTCTCTGCCGGAGCGTAGAAAAAGGCTCCAAACCGTGCTCCGCAGAGTTGCAAGCCTGCGTCAAGCGCAGTTTGCGCGATGGCATCCAGGGAGCGTTCCGAGGCAAGCAGGCTGCCTGTCTCGACGAGCAGACGAAGATGCTTTTGGGTTTGCGGGCCACCAGGCGGAGACTGTGTGACGTCGAATTCCATCAACCAAGTTAGATGCGGCGCTGCGTAGCTCGGGCAGTCTGAGCGAGCAAGTTTGCCGGGCGGTTGAAGGCATGGCCGCGTGGGCCAGGCTCCCTCTGCAGGCCAAGGCCCTAATTGCCGAAGTGCCAGTTGACCCCGGCGCTCACCTGAATGTTCTTTTGCTGCTTGCTGCCGCCATTGGGTAGGTCGGTGACGAAGTAGTGGCTCATCAGGCGCAGCTCGAAACGATGATATACGTTGTAGTTGATGCCGCCACCCAGCGCGTAGGTGTAGCCAAAGGCCGAGCTCGCCAACGTGTTGCCCGAGGGAAACTCGCCGTCGGTGGCGTCCGTAAGCCCCACCAGAGCCTCAGCGAAGATGCCGCCGCGGCGGCTCCAGAGGGTGGGCGAGATGTGGCCCAGGTTGAAGGTATATCGTCCTCCGCCCAGAAAGCTGGCCTGATGGATGTCGATCTCGGTGCGTAGGTTGGTGACGGCCAGGCCATTCAGTGAGACGACCGGGCCGAAGCCGTGGAAGGCAGTATAGGCCAGATCCACGGTGGCTCCGCGTAGATAGAAGTAATCCGACGGTGAGGATCCCACGAACTTGGACCGCTGCTGGGTGTAGGTCATCCCCAGATCCATGGGAGTCTGGGCATGAACGCGGGCGGAGATTGCCGCCAGCGGCAAGGCAAGCCAGACGAGCAGGGCAGCCCGCAGGTCCATGCGCCAGGAGCCGCTCATCCTACTCACCACACAGCGGATGATCCCGGTCGCTCCTGAGCCGGGGAGCATCAACCTGGATCGTGGTGTATTGGTCTGGCGCATGCCGTGAGTCACTCCTGATTACTGAACGGTGAGCTTGAGATAGGTGGATCGGGTGAGATTGCCGGAAGTTGCGGTTACGGTGAGGTTATAGGTCTGCGGGGTCTGGCCGTAGTAACCGCTGGAAGCCGACGAGATGCATCCGGAGAGGCCGGCTGTCATCGCCAGAAGGAGGCAGATGGAGCCGAAGATGGAGGCCAGCCGGTTACGGCGCCGGAACCACCCCAGGGGAAGCGCAACCATGGCCAGGGTTGCAGGAATATAACCCAGCGGAGAGTGGGAGCGCCCGGAGGGACGGCTCCGGCCCGGATGCTGCAGATGTGAGGTTTGGAGCAGATTGGCGGCCGTAACCGCGAAGGCTACCGAGGTCGTACCGGAGCCGGCGGCGATCGAGGTGGGGGTGAGCGTTCCGGTGACGGTAGTGGGCAAACCGGAGAAGCTCAGCGAGATGGGGCCGGGCAAAGTGCTGGTGATGATGGGAGTGACGGCCAGCGGATAGGTCACCGTCCCGCCGGCGATGGTAGAGGCGCTGCTGGATCCTCCCGAGGCGACCGCGATCGAGAAGTCCGCCACGGTTTGCGAGTAAACCGGTGAGGTAACGCCTGCGTAGGCCAAACTGCCGGAGTAGACGGCGGTGAGGCTGTGCGTACCGGCGTAGACGAAGCTCACGGAGATGGTTGACGAACCATTGACCACCGCGCCCGAGCCAATCGGTGTGGTCCCATCAAAAAAGCTCACCGTTCCGGTTGGCGCGGGGCCAGCGGCGACCGGTGTGAGGATCGCGGTCAGGATCGTGGGGTTATCCAGGAAGACAGGATTGATCGAGCTGGTGAGAGCTATGTTGACGCTGCCAAGCACCGTTTCGACCACGGTATTGGAGGTCGAGGTCTGGTCGTCACCGGAATACACGGCAACCAGGTTGTAGACTCCAGGCTGAGGAAAGCTGGTCACCAGTGTAGCCACGCCGCCGTTGAGGGTGGCCGTGCCGATGGTCGCTCCATTGCTTTGGAAGGTGATGGTTCCCGTGGCCGTGCCGGAGGCTGCCGAAACCGTCGCTGTGAGCATCGTGTTGCCATTGACGGCGACAGGATTCACCGAGCTGGTGAGCCTGACCGAAGTGGTGAAGCCCACCACCTGAGTGAGGGAGGCGCTTCCGCCCTGGGTGTTTGTCGTGCTGACGTACACCGCTTTGATGGGGTAGGAGCCGGCGGCCGGAAAACTGTCGCTGATGCTGGCCACACCCACCGTTGCTGAGCTATCCGTGACGGTGGCGCTGCCGATCAGCGTCCCCGCGCTATAAAAGGACACCGTACCGCCGGGAGGGGTAGGACCGGTGGTTGTGATGGTCAGGGTGAAGATGGTGGATTGATTGATCGCCGATGGGTTTACGCTGCTGGTCAGGTTGAACGTGGCGGGCTCGACGACATAGATGTCATTGCTGGTCACGCTGGTCGCAACGCCGCTGGGAATGTAGGGAGAGGATAGCGTGGCGCTGGCGGTATACGTGCCGTAGGCGTTCAGCTCCAGACCGGATGTGGCCGGTATCGTGAGCACTCCGTTGTCGGACGCCGGGATGGTATAGGTGGCGCCTCCCAGGAAAACACCGTTGCTCCCGGCGCTGGAGCTGAAGGTGACACTGCCGCTGAAATCGGTCGCCACGCTGCCATTGGACTGATAGGCAGTAAGGATCAGTTCCACGGAGCTGCCCTTATTGATGGTCGAAGGCGTAGCGACCAAGGTGAAGTAGGCCACGTTGGAGAGGCCGATGCCGTAGAGCGAGACGGTTCCAGTGGCGCTCGTCGAGCTACCTGTGGCGCTGGTGGTGAACACCAGGTTGGCCGTGTTTGGACCCACCACCGTGGGCTGGAAGTCCAGGTCGACGTTGCAAACCTGGCCGATGGCAATGGCTCCGCCGTTGCCGGTCGGGCAGGTGCTGCCGCTGGGAGCCAGTAGGAACGCCGTGGGGTTGGCGCCGCTGAAATCCGGGTCATTGCTGCCATTCAGCGAGCTGGCCATGTTACCCGTCTCCTGAACGGTGAGGACCTCCGGGTCATCACTGCTGTCCAGGTCTCCAACAATGGTCGGTGTGGGGAAGTTAACCGTAGCGGTGGAGCGCTCGATCGTGATCAGCCCAAGGTCGGTGTCGCTGAGGATCAGGTCTCCGTTGCCTTCGATGAGGATGCCTGCGGGAGCCTCCAGGGTATAAGGCGTTTGGGCGCCTGAAGAGGTGCTGGTGTAAGCGTTCAGCACAAACTGGTCGGCGCTGACGGTGGACTCGACGATCCTGCTGTTGCCGGTGTCGGCAATATAGACCGTTCCCGCCGCATCCACGGCTACGCCTGTGGGAGCCTTCAGAGTAAGGGAGGTGAGGTCCAGGACGGTTGTGACCAGAGTGGTGATGGGGAATTCGACCACGCGGCTGTTGCCCGTGTCGGCAACGTACAGGTTGTTGTTCGCGTCTATGGCCAGGCCAGTGGGGCCAGAGAGACCTGCGCCAGGCCCCGTGAGCTTGAGCGCCATCGCCAGATTCCCTCCCAACACGTCCTGATAGATGGTGTTGGTCTTGGTATCGGCGATATACAGGTCGCCGGAGTTGTCAATGGCCAGGCCGGCGGGCTGGGTGAGGGTAATACCGTCAGGAAGAGTGAGGGCGGTTGCGGTGGAGCTGCCGTAGAGGATCTCATAAACCGAGGTTCCCGAGGAAACGAACAGGTTGCCGGCGCCATCGATGGTCAGGCCCGAGCCGACGGAGAGATTCAGCGGCGCGCCAGATGTCACTACCGTGAAGGCCCCGGTGCTGGACTCCTCCAGAATGCGGTTGTCCGATACATCCGTGAAGAAGGTATTCCCGTATCCATCTTGTACCGCCGCGCCGGAGGTAAAAGCGTTCGGGCTCAGAGCCGGGGCGCTGTTGACCGTAACCGCCATGGCCGGTGAGAACACAACCTGCGGGCCCACCCCAACGCCGGAGAGATAGATGGTGTTCACGATGGCGCCAGCGGTATTGGTGACCAGCAGCGCACCCAGACGGAGACCGACCTGCGTGGGCGTAAAGGCCAGCTTCACCTCACAAGTGTCCGGGTAAGTGATCGTTGTATTGGTGCAGTTGGTCGAGGTGACCGAGAAATCTTCCTTGGAGGCCCCGTACGTGACCGCCGTAACGCTCGCGATCGCAATCCCGCCGGCGCCAGGGCTACCAGTGAAATCCTGTTTATAAGTCCCCGTGGCGCCAACATCCACGCTGCTGAAGTTGATCGCCGTGCTCGGCGAGAGCCCTTGCCCCAAGGCGGATGTGACGCAGAACCCCAAAAAGAGAACTAGAAACCAGGAACGAGCTGCCGCGAGCGAGATTCCGTGCCTGCTCAGGAGATTGCAGCGGAGCGAGACAGTCATCATTCCTCCAACAAGGGCCGGTAGTTCGCAGAACAAGCTTGGGCCCCCGGGGTCAATCAGCGTTGGCCGCCCTGACGAATGGGGCGCTGGCAAACCCCGGCGCCGGACGGCGGAGGATTCCCTGCCAGGAATCGTTTCAGCAGTTCAGTCCATCTGTCCGTCTTCATGATGAAAACAGACACATAAAACGAGTGGTGACGCGCCAAGAATACCATCTCCCCCGTTGGATTCACTAAATAAATCAAATACTCGACGAACCTTTTAAAAGAGACTTCTCATGAATGTTCCAAAACGCAGCACTGTCTTCACAATGCATGAGAAAGCTCTGGACGGGAAAGAACCAAAGCGGATACGTCCCGATAGCCGACGAAGGAGCGGATGGAGAAAAAGAGGAGCCGTTGCGGGGGGGCAAACTCTGTCTGATCGGCGCAGACGCCACTCTTCCATCCGCGCACCCTCCCGGGAGGTGGGAGCGGAGGGCGCGCCGGCTGGCGCGGCTTCGGCGTGGAGCACAGAGAGACTGCGGGCCGCCGGACAGGGGCAACGCGAGCGAGCGGCCGCCCGAATCGGCTCTGCGGCAATGGCCGATCCAGCCCGGGCTGACCTCAGGCGGCGTCTTCGCGAGGGAAGATGCCGCCTGGTTCTCCAGGTTCCGGTATCACAAATCGGAGGCGGCTTTTACTGGCCGGAGACCGGAGCGATGATGGCGTCGAGACGGTCCGGCGTGTTGTCGACGCGTTCCAGTTGCGGATAGCGTTCACCGCCGTGGTAGTTGATGGAGATCACCTTGAAGACGCCGGTGTTTTCCACAATCAGGTTGATGGCCGGACCATTGCCCTTTGCGTTGTCGATGGCGGTGCGGAGCAAGCCGGGGGTGAAAGCCCGATCGTTGACGGCGATGATCTGGAAACCGGGAGCCAGGCCCGCGTTGTACCCGACGCCGCCGACGATGACGTCGCCCACCGTGCCGTTGGCGCTGACCGTGAAGCCGAGCGAGTAGGTTGCGTCCAGACCATCGCTTTCATTCAATTGCGACCAGTAGTTGGGCTTGTCGGTGTAGACCAACTGGTAGCCGGAGAGGACGTTGATGCCCGCCATCTCCGGCGCATGAAGCTGGTTGGCGTCCAACCGGGTGCGGAGGAAGGTTGCCCAGTCATTGGGCACAACGGCGTTGAGGCCGTTGACGATGTCCGCAAAGGTGTAGGGCACAACTTCAGGCGGGGTATTGCCGCCCAGACCTTCAAAGGCTGCTAGGAAGTTGTTCAGGCTCTTCTTGCCTTTGGTCTTCGCGCGGATGGTCTCGTCAACCTCCAGCCAAAGCAGGTCGCCTTCGTTGTAGTAGTCGACGTTGCGGCGCCAGTTGTCGTAGGCGCCTCCGGCGTTGTAGAGGATCTGCGCGGCAGTTGCAGTGTCCTGCAAATCGCGCCAGGTTCGTCCCGGGCGGGCGTCGTCGAGGTTGGCTGCGATGGTGGCGAGCCGGTCGCGGAAGACCTCGGGACTCCAGATGCCGCAACGGGCGGCGAGAACGTCACCCAGGTAGTTGGTCAGTCCTTCATAGACCCAGAGCAGATCGCCCTTCATCGGTTCCTGATAGTTGTCAGTGGCCAGACCGGCAGGCCGGCGGTACTTGCCATTCCAGGAGTGGGTGAACTCGTGCGGCAGCAGATCGCCCGCCTCATCAAACATTCCCTCATCGATGAAGGTCTTCTCCGGGACGCGATCGTCGGACGACTGATGGTGCTCGAGCCCAAAGTGCGCAACCTGATCCGAAAGCGTGACCAGGAAGTGATAGGAGGTGTAGTGGCGGGAGTTGTAGAGAACTCCGGTCTCTCGCACCAGCTTGGAAAACTGGTCGATGTGTTGCTGGGAGAGAGCTAGATCCTCCGGACCGTCACCGGCCAGGTCGAGGTAGTGCTTGGGAGTAACGTCCGGGGCCAGATCGATCTCGCGGAAGTAGCGGCCTGCGAGGACGGGCGAGTCGATGAGCTGATACAAAGACACCGTTTGGAAGACCACATGCGAGGAGGTCTCTGTAGCGCCTCCGGTGGGCTCCAGCGCCGTTCCGAACCGCCAGCCCGCGGGGATGGTGATGGAGGGCGAGACCATGATGTCATCCACCTTGGTGTGGGCGATGTCTCCGTTGAGGGGATACACCAGAACCGTGTTCCAGCTCAGCAGCGCGAGATTGGCGCTGGTAGAACCGCCCTCCGTGAAGTTGCCGGCTCCGGTGGCCAGGAAGTCCATCTTGACATCCAGTTGGGAGACCCCGGCTGGAACCGTGATGTGATAGCTGTACATGTCCACCGGATCGCGCTCCCACTTCACGCTCTGGCCGCTGGGGGTGGTGATGGTGAAGCCGGCCTGGTTGATGAGGGGGCCGGTAGGCCCGTGCTCGCCGGGAATCCATTCGGGATAGACAAGAGTCATCGGCATGGGCTGAGAGCTGGAAGGAACCGGGATGGTCTCTGCGGCGTGCAGCATCTTGCGGGGAGCATCGGTAAGATCGACCGCAAGGGTAATGGGGGTGGACTGCGCAGCGGCAGTAATGGCGGATGCGCTGAGTAAGGCCAGGGAGATGCGGCGAAGGGTCGACATGGTTCATTTGCTCCTTGAGGGAGGTTAACACTGAAGGAAGGTTGAGAGACAGCGCCGGAGCGTGGGCTGGGCGATCCCTTCGACCAAGAGCAGTGCCGGCTGAGGTGTTGTCGACGCTGCGGCCGGGGGAAGGACCGAGCTGGGAGGGATGCACGGTGTTCCACGATGAGATTTTCTTCTCCGCCCTACAGGAATTGCCGAGGGGCACTTGTCTCAACATGATTGGCACAGGGGGTCGAGCTGTTGCGACCAAACCCGAGATTTGATTGCAGATTTGCCATAACCGCCATTTGGCGGTATTCTTAACGACAGAATGGTAAACGAACTCAGTGCGGTGGTCGGTGAACTCGGTGGGCATGCGGCAGTCGGCCGGCTGGTTCAGTCGGACGCAGATATGAGCGCGGCGATACGGGATGGGTTTCCGCACAGCGCCGTTGAAGGTTTGTTGAAATCCTCCGGCCTCTCGCTCCAGGAGATTGCCTCGGCACTCGATCTTTCGCTTCGTAGCCTGCAACGCCGCAAGAGCGAGGGGCGCCTGGCCGGGTATGAGTCCGACCGTCTCTACAGATTAGCCAGATTGGTAGCGCTGGCTGATTATTTTCTTGGAGACCACCAACTCGCAATTGCATGGTTAAAGCGCCCGAACTACGTCCTGGGTGGGGTTGCCCCGCTCAGTATCGTCGATACGGAACTCGGCGCACGCCAGGTCGAAAATGTCCTCGGGCGCATTGGTTACGGCGGGGTAAGTTGAGATCTGTCTACCGGTTGCTTCGAGAACCATTCTCTGCAACTCCGTTCGACGGAGAGGGGAGTTATCGGTACGGGGGCCGGTGGTCCAGGCCCGGAACCCGCCTCGTCTACACGGCGGAGCATCTTTCGCTGGCGATGATCGAATACCTCGCTCATCTGGACGCGAATCGCCCCCCACAAGACATCATGCTGGCAAAGGCGGATGTGCCGGATGGGGTCTCGCGAATCCAGATAAAGGCCGCCGATCTCCCTAATGGATGGCGGGCCTACCCGCCCCCCGAGGCATTAGCCACAATGGGAGACACGTTCGCCAGGGAAGTTCGAGCTGCCATTCTGATTGTCCCGTCCGCTCTTGCGGTCTCGGACAACAACTGGCTTTTCAATCCGGCTCACCGTGATTTCCGAAAACTCAGATTCTACCCGGCGGCGCCGTTCGAGTACGATCCGCGCCTGCTCAAAGTCACAGGCTAGATCGCTGGCCGGCAGATCCAGGCGAAACGGACAGCCGTATGTCCCGACTCTGATATCGCAATGCACAGGGTAACCCTCGCGGGATTGCGAGCCCCTGCGTCACCTATCCTGCCCCTGTATGATGAAGGGAAACGTCCATTCCGGAGTCAGTCAGCATCAAAATCGAGCGAGCCGACAAGCACATCTTGGACTTGGACGGCGCAATTGCCCAATTCTGGAGGACTCAGCCGTACAAGGTCGTTGGCTCCATTGATTCGGAGGGAAGGTCCACGTATCGGGTCACGGAGACGCAGCCAATCGACCCAATGATTCCAACCATCGCTGGCGACGCAATCCAGTGACTCAGAGCGGCACTGGACCGCGTGGCGTGTGCTCTCTGGAGCCGAATCAATCGCGGAGCCTGCAAGGCCTACTTCCCCATTACAGACAGCGCTGCGAAATTTTCCTCATGTCTCCCCGAATGTTGCAGGAGTATTTGGGCACGCCTAACGTATTTTGAGGGATTTTCCCGCAATTCTTTGATCGCGGTCAAAGTGGCTCGATTCCCAAGAGCTCGTCAGAGGGGGACACTGCCTTGGCGGGTGACGCAAGCGGGGCGTGACTCGGATAGAATTGGCGCACGCATGCTCCTCTACGCTATCGTTCTCGGCCTTATCGTTCTGACGTTGCTGGGGGTATCGCTGGCTAGGCTGGGCAGCGTGAAGACTAAGGCGGACTATCTGGTCGCAGGGCGTTCGCTCTCAGCCTTTGTGCTGGTGTTTACCTTGCTTTCGAGTTGGATTGGCTCAGGCTCCCTGCTGGGAGGGGCAGAGAATGCCTACAAGCATGGCTTTGCCGCGTTGTGGCAGGCGGGTGGTGGATGGGCCGGCTTGTTGCTGATCTACTTCATTGCGCCGCGAGCCAGAAAGTTCGCGCGGTTTACGATTCCGGATCTACTGGAGTTGCGCTATAACCAGACGGCCCGGGTGTTGGGGGTCATCGCCGTTCTGTTCACCTACACCGCCATTACCAGCTACCAGTTCATCGGCGGCGGCGATATTCTTCACATGATCTTTCCCCAGGTAACAGCGCGCAGCGGGCAGGTGATTCTGGCTTGCTTTGTCACCCTATTCACGGCGATTGCGGGGATGGGTTCGGTGGCGTACATGGACGTGGTCATTGGCCTGCTGGCGACGTTCACCATGATCGTGGCTCTGCCCGTGCTCATTCACCTCGGCGGCGGTTGGAGTCAGGTGCGGGCAGCTCTGCCGGCATCGCACTTCCAAATCTTTGGCGACCTGCGACTCTTTCGCAGCTACTACGCTGCGCCGGCCACCGCCGGCGGGGCGCCGCAGTTGGTGCAGTCCGCGTTTGCGATCTTCTTACCCACTTGCCTGCTGATGCTGGGCAATCAATCCATGTATCAGAAGTTCTTTTCGGCACGAAGCGAGGAGGCGGCGCGGCGGGCCACCGTAGGATGGATCATCGGCACGGTGATTCTGGAATCGATCATTGTGGCGATCGCGGTGGTGGGTTCGGCGCTGTTCAAAAGCGGAGAGGTACAGGCCAGGCCGCGCGAAGTTCTTGCTTATACGGCGATCCATGCCTTTGGTGGCTGGAGCGGAACGGGGTCCGGGTCGAAGCCTTTAGCAATTCTGGGGGCTCTTCTGGTAGGAGCGATCTTTGCCAAAGTGGTCTCCACCGCGAACAACTACCTGTTTTCACCCGCAACCAACCTGGTCAACGATATCTTTGTGCGCTATCTCAAACCTGAAGCGGGCAACCGGGAGGTGTTGCTGGTGAGCCGTCTGATGGTGGGGGCTCTGGGAGCCTGGGCGCTCTATCAGTCGCTGGGGACGACCTCCGTGCTGCAGAAGTCGCTCTACGCGTATACGATTTACTCTGCGGCCCTTACCCCCGTGATTCTGGCGGCTTTCTTCTGGCCACGGGCTACGGGAAAGGGAGCCGTGGCCAGTATCGCGGCAGGAACGGTCATCACGGTAAGCTGGGACTGGATCACGCCGCATCTTCCCGCAACGTTGGCGGCGACGGATGCGATCGTGCCGGCGCTGGTTGTTTCGCTGCTTAGCCTGTTCGTGACGAGCTTGATGACGGCGCCGCCCGACCAGAGCCTACTGCGGTCGTTTGAGGATGAAGATGTCTCCGTCAAAGCATGAGCAGTCTTCGACCTCGTCCTGCGGACCTCCCAACGTCCCTGTCCAGCCTGAATGCTCCCCCGATCCGCATCCAGCCGCCCGGACTCCGATCGCGCCGCCGGAGTACCCATTGGACAAGGTTGACTGGCAGGATCGAGAAGTCGCTTTTGCGGTCGCAACCAGACCCTCCATGGCGTTCAAGAAAGCCGCAGCGCTCTCCGGCCTGACCGGTACTCAGCGCGCAAACAGGGAGAGCCGGCGTGGATGGAAGGGCGTGGATGAAAGGGCGCGCTGGAGGGAATGCTGTGAGTGAGATTGAGCCAAAGCGCTCGCTGGCCAAGGGAATGCTGGCGGGATTGGTAGCGGGTCTGGTGGCGACGGCGGCACAGTCGGTCGTGGAGATTCTCAATCCCCCGCGCCGGGCTGAAGAGCCAAAATGTGATGAGGTGACTGCGGAAGAGTATGTTGGGCACGGCTTGGAGCCCACCCCGAGCAGAAGGACCAGCAGGACCATCCGGTGGGGAGTAGGCGCAATAACTGGGGTAGCCTACGGCGCATTGGCCGAGTTTTATCCCGCCGCTACCCAGGAGCAGGGTGCTATCTTTGGTCTTGCCCTGATGATCCTGACCGAGGAGACTGTGTCACCGAGGGACGAGACCTTGCAGGAGCAGGCGGGTCGCGCATCCAACGGCGACTCCTCCAGCCACATGGTCTCCGGCGTGGTTGCGGAGCGAGTGCGAAGCGTTCTTCGCGGAATGCTCTGACGGATGGTTTCGCGGCCTTGTTCCCAGCGAGAGCCTGGCAACGGATCCGGGAGTTTGTCATGAATCATGAATCTCAGCCCAAGAACCGCATAGCGAGCGCTGTAGCGCAGCCTGCGGAAGATCCGCCGCTGCCGCTTCCATCCTTACCTACGGCGGGAGTCTGCTCGTTGCATCAGATCCCTTCGCCGGACAGCGGCCCTCAGCGCTGGGCAGCGCTGCCGGTGGCGAGACGGATGCGCGTCCTGCGCACTGCGCGAGGACTGATGGCCGAGCGCGCACCGGAGTTTCCCCAAGCGATCTCGCCTCACCTGGCCCGCAGCAAGGGCGATACGTTGACCACGGAACTCCTTCCTCTGCTGGCAGGATGCAGGTTCCTGGAGCGCAACGCAGCCCGAATTCTCTCTCCGCGAAGGCTCGGCCGGAGCGGGAGACCTGTGTGGCTGACCGGGTTGACTACGGAGATTCTGCGGGTTCCTTTGGGCCATGTGCTGGTCATTGGTCCTTCCAACTTCCCTCTCTACATCCCCGGGTCGCAGGTCTTGCAGGCGCTCGCCGCGGGCAATCGCGTCACCTGGAAACCGGGAGTTGGCGGGAAAGCCGTAGCACTGCTGGTGGCGCGAGCGCTCACCGATGCGGGACTGCCCGAGGGAACGCTTGCGGTGACTGAAGAGAGCGTGGCGGCGGTGCAAGACGCTCTGGCCACGCACCCGGACAAGGTTGTGTTTACGGGATCTTCCCGGACCGGGCATCACCTGCTGGAGATGCTGGCGAAGTGTGCCATACCGGCGGTGATGGAGCTCTCCGGAGCCGACGCCATCGTGGTGACCCCCTCGGCTGACCTGCATGAGGTAGTCAGAACCGTGGCCTTTGGCTTGCGCTTGAACGGCGCCGCGGTGTGCATGTCTCCGCGACGGCTGTTTGCCACGCCGGCAACGATGGCAGCGCTAAGGCCCTTGCTGGACGCTGCGCTGGCCACGGTCCCCGCCGTAGCGCTGGAGGAGGGAACCGCGCAGCGCTTGCGTGCCGTCCTGGATGAGGCGGTGGCGCATGGCGCGGAGATCAGGGGCGAGTTTCAGCCCCAGGCTCAGCGGCCATTGCTGGTGGACCGGGCCTCCCCCCTTATGGCGGTTGCCTGCAGCGATCTCTTTGCTCCGGTGATGTCGCTGATCGAGGCGGAGTCGATGCTGCACGTTCCGGAGCTCTATGCCAAGTGCGCCTACGGCCTGACGGTTGCCATCTTCTGTGATCGTAGAAAGGAGAAGATGGCGCGCCTGCTGGGCAGCATGCTGGACGCCGGCTCGCTTCTGATCAACGACATCATTGTGCCCACAGCGGATCCAAGGGCGCCCTTCGGCGGCCGTGGAGAGAGTGGCTACGGCGTGACTCGCGGCGCCGAGGGCCTGCTGGAGATGACCGCGGTGAAGACGCTGCTGGTGCAGCGCGGGGGTGTCAAGCTGCATCTGAACGCTCCGCGGAGCCTGGATGCCGAGGCTTATGCCGGCCTGGTCCAGGTGCTGTATGGCAAGGGCCTAGGAGTTCGCTGGGCAGCGCTGAAACGGCTGCTTAGGGCGATGCGTTCCTGAGCACCCTCCTCTGCTCTTGCCCAGGGGATTTCTCAGAACGGCTTGCTGTGGCGTCTTCCTTGGCAGTCCGCTGATCGAGACCTGTCTGCGCAGGACCGGGGTTACACCTGGCCCCGGTTTCACGCCTGGCCCTGGTTGAAGCGTTCTCTCCTGACCAGGCGACGCCGGCCAGGCCGGAGAATTTCCGTTATGCATGGAGGTTGAGCACAATGAAGATGACCCCCTATATCAACCTTCCCGGCACGTGCCGGGAAGCGCTCCACTTCTACGCGGAGCACCTGGGCGCCGAGACGTTATTCCAGATGACCTACGATCAGATGCCTGATCCAAAGTTGATGCCTCCGGGGCTGAAGGGCGACTGCATACTCCATGCCACAGTCTCGCTGGGCGAGACGCAGCTCCACGCCGCGGACGTTCCAAACGCCGAACCCATGCGCAGCGCCTATCTTACCCTTTCAGTGGACAGCAACGAAGAGGCCGAGCGAATCTACGCCGCGCTGTCCGCAGACGACCAGATCTTCATGAAGCTACAAGTGACGTTCTTCGCCCATCGCTTCGCACAACTCCGCGACCAGTTTGGCGTCAACTGGATGCTGCTTCATCCCAGGCCCATGCCGCCAATGGCTTGAGCAGGGTCGAACCCGGCCCGGCCACCGCGCAGCATGGAGCAGTTCCCTTAGCCGAACCTGCCCGTGATGTAGTCCTCCGTGCGCTTGTCGGAGGGCTTGGTGAAGATCTGGGTGGTCTCGGAGACCTCAATCAGTTCGCCGTTCAGCATGAAGGCGGTGAACTCGCTGGCGCGGGCTGCCTGCTGCATGTTGTGCGTCACGATGATGAGTGTGCAGTCTTCCTTGGAGCGGTACATCAACTCTTCAATCTTTGCCGTGGAGATGGGATCCAGCGCGGAGCACGGTTCGTCGAGCAGCAAAATCTCCGGTTTGATGGCCAGCGCGCGCGCGATGCATAGCCGCTGCTGCTGCCCCCCAGAGAGCCTCAAGGCGGATTGATTGAGCTTGCCCTCCACTTCATGCCAAAGCCCGGAGCCGATCAGAGCATGGCGCACTCGATCATCCATCTCAGAGCGGCTCAGCTTCTCATAGAGCCGGATCCCAAACGCGATATTCTCGTAGATCGACATGGGGAAGGGCGTGGGCTTTTGAAAGACCATGCCAACTTTGGCGCGGAGCTTGGGAAAGCTTCTGGGATCCAGGATGTTCTCGCCATCCAGCAGCACCTCGCCCTCCGCTCGCTGGCCGGGGTACATGTCATAGATGCGGTTGAAGACGCGCAGCAGCGTCGACTTTCCGCAGCCTGACGGACCGATGAAGGCGGTGACCGTGTTCGGCCGGATCGAAACATTGATGTTCTTGATGGCATGGAACTTGCCATAATAAAAATTCAGGTTCCGCACCGCGAGCTTGGCGGGGCTGGGTTGGGCGCTTTGGCCGGCATCCAGGTTGGACGGTTTGGGAGGAAGGGAAACATTCAGCATGGCAATTCCTTTGGCTGGATCGGGCATCATTTCTGTACGTGAACCCTGCCCGCCAACGAGCGGGCAAGGATGCTGAGCACAAGCACGAAGAGGACCGTAATAAAGGACGCCGCCCATGCCATCTGCTGCCAGTTCGTGTAGGGACTCAGTGCAAACTGAAAGATGACCATCGGAAGGTTGGCCATCGGACTGAAGATGTTGGTGGTGAAGTACTGATTGTTCAGAGCGGTGAAGAGCAGTGGGGCCGTCTCGCCCGTGATCCGCGCCAGGCCGATCAGCACTCCGGTGATGATGCCGGCGCGGGCCGCTCTCCACGTCACCCTGGTAACCACAACTGAATTGGGCGCTCCCAGGGCGATCGCAGCCTCCCGCACGTCATTGCTGACCAAACTGAGCATCTCGTCGGTGGTGCGCACGATGATCGGGATCATCAAAATGGCTAGCGCCAGGCTGCCTGCCAGCGCGGAAAAGTGCCCCATGGGGCCAACCACGATGGCATAGGCAAACAAGCCAATCTCGATGGAGGGTGCGCTGAGCATGATGTCGTTGATGAAGCGGACGGTGTTCGCGGTTCGGCCACGGAATCCATATTCGGCAAGCCATGTGCCCGCCATCAAACCAACCGGAACGCCGATCAGCAGAGACAAGCCTAGCAACATAAGACTGCCGACGAAGGCATTGCGCAACCCAAAGCCATCAGCGCCGGGTGGCGGAGTGTCTTTGGTGAATAGATCCCAGTGCATGCCGGCGATGCCGAATCTCAGAGTCGTCCACATGATCCACAACAAGAAGAAGACCCCGACAACGGTGGTCAGACCCATCAGAACCTTGCTGACCACGTCCACCAGCCGCCTTCGGACGATCACCCAGTTCATGTGGAGGCTCCTTCCCGGCTGGCGAGGCGGCGGAGCAGCAGAACGGCAAGAAGACGGACCGCCAACGTGACTCCAATCAGAATCAGGCCCAGATAAATCAGTGAAGAAAGGTACAGCTTGCTGGTTGCTTCCGTAAACTCGTTGGCTAGCACCGATGGAATGGTGGCGCCCGGCATCAGCAAGCTGGCAGATAGCACGTTGCTGTTACCGATGACGAAGGTGACGGCCATGGTCTCTCCCAGCGCCCGCCCCAGGCCCAGGAACACTCCACCGATGACGGCCGTGCGCGTGTATGGCAGCATGATATGCCAGGCTACCTCCCAGGTGGTGCAGCCCATCGCGTAAGCCGACTCGCGCAGGGACCATGGGACGGCCATGAAGACATCCCGCATCACCGAAGAGATATACGGCAAGATCATGATGGCCAGGATGATCCCGGCGCTGAGCATGCCAATTCCCATCGGCGGACCCTGGAAGAGCAGGCCAACGCCGGGGATGGCCCCGAAGGTGTCGCTGATCCAGGGTTCGACTTGGGCAAACGCGGGGGCGAAGACGATCAGCCCCCACAGACCATAGACGATGCTGGGAATCGCTGCCAGCAACTCAACTGCTCCAGCAATGGGACGCTTGATCCAGGAGGGTGCAATCTCGGCGACAAAGAGCGCCGTCCCAAAGCTGATCGGAACGGCCAGGACCATGGCAATCGCGGAGCTGACCAGTGTGCCGATGATGAAAGGAAAGGCCCCGAAGGCATTCGTGACTGGATCCCACTGGCTCGACTTGAGAAAGCCCCAAACCCCAAAGGTCTTGATCGATGGCCAGCTATCGAACGTAATGGCGACTACCGTGGCAAAGAGCACCGCGACGGCCAGAAAGGCCGCAAACCGCGCCGCGGCATGAAACAGGGAGTCGCCCGTGAGGCGCCAGGTCCTCCGCCCGGCCTTCGGCTTTGTGGGTTCGGATCTCTTGTCGATCCGCACCGCAGTATCCAAACTGCTCATAGGCTTTCATTCTCGCAAGAACTGGGGAATCGGCGGCGGCTCCGATTAGATGCCGTAGCCAAGGTTCGTCCTCCAGTAGGCCTTGATGGCCGCAACGGTGCTCTGCGGCAACGGGCCAAACGAGATGGCCTGCGCCAGTTGCTGGCCATGCTCAAAGCCCCAATAGAAGAACCGCATCACCGCCAGGTTGGAATCTTTCGCGGCGCTCTTGCGCATGATCTCCCAGGTGCACCCCGAGATCGGCCAGGTGTTGGGGCCAGCCTGGTTGGTCAGAATTACGTAGAAGTCCTGCGCGTTCTTCCAGTCCACATGCGCGGAAGCATCCTGGAAGCCCTGCAGGCTGGGAGCCACCAGTTTGCCGTCGGCGTTGAACATGCGCGCCTCGGAAAGATGATTCTGCAGAATGAAAGCATACTCGACATAGCCGATGGAGCCGGGGATTCGCTCCACATAGGAAGACACGCCCTCATTTCCTTTGCCGCCGATCCCGACCGGCCAGGCTACAGAGGTGTTGGCGCCCACCCTTTGATTCCACTCCGGGCTCACCTTGGAAAGGTAATTGGCAAAGGTGAACGTCGTCCCCGAGCCATCCGAACGATGCACCACGGTAATGTACTTGTTTGGCAGGTGGAGCCCTGGATTGAGCTTGGCAATCGCCGGATCATTCCAGTGCGTCACTTTGCCCAGGTAGATCTGGGCGACCAACGGGCCGCTGAGCACGAGTTGCAATGGGCCGATTCCGGGCAGGTTATAGATCAGGTCTTCGCCGGCTACGGCGGTGGGAAACTGAATCAATCCCGCAGCCTTCAGCTCCTCAGGCTTCAACGGCATGTCGCTGGCCCCAAAGGCGACGGTGCCTGCCTTGATCTGGGCGATTCCACCCCCGGAGCCGATGGACTGGTAGTTCACCTGGATGCCGGTGGCGCCCTGATAGGCGCTCGACCACTTCGCCAGGAGCGGGTAGACCCAGGTGCTTCCCGCGCCGGTAAAGCCGCCGGCCGCCAATACGCCGACGGAGCAGAACATGGCTATCGTCAGGGCTGCTCCTACCCCGCAAAGCAGCCGCGCGGAACCACCTCTGGAACTCCTGTTCACGTTCGTTTCCTCCTGTCTTCCTGATGGGTTGGGGCCGCTTCCGTCTTCGCATTGGCCATCTTCCGCTTTCGGGCGAGAGATGGCCCCAGAGATCCACGTTTTGACCTCAGCCTCTGAGCGAAGTCGACGAGCAGAGATACCTCCTCTGCTTATACAACCCAAGCCGGACCCGGGATGTAAACGCTGGATGAATTCGGGCTAGCCATCGGTTCCGGGGATGGCTCCCGAGGTGCGCAGAAGGGATGGGCTGGGGCGATTAACATCCTGTTTTCAGGGCTTTCATAGACAAGAAGGACTTGCGATCCCCGTCCGGCACGAAAGCCCCGGGGCGGTGATCTCGAGCCGCTCCGGCAAGCTCCTGAATCCGCTCCGGGCAAGCCGGAAGCTGAAGACTCCAGAATGAAGGCGCTACCTGTGCAGATCACCCGGATTTACCTTCACGCCCTCGCGTAATGCAAAGGACGCGCGTTCAGGGCGCCAAGGTGTCCTTTGCTGAAGATAGTTCCCTTTCGCAGACCCTTGATCTCGAGTCCAAGCCATCCGAACCCGCTCGACTACCTACCCTTCAACCGGTCGTACTCATAGCGATCGCTGGTGGTTCCAAGCGCTTGATTATAAAGCAGTATGGACCCGGCCGCCGCTTTCATCTGCTCGTGAAAACTGTGCAGGGCGTGCAACTGGTCGGCGGTGGCCGGAACCTCCAGTTTGCTGGTCTTGAAGAACTTCTGATACCCGCGGTCCACCAGCCGTGCGATCTCCCCTCCCAGCACCCATCCGGGACGGGTCAGAAGGCGCACCGGCGCGTCCTTTTCCGCGCTCGGCGCAATCTCCGCAGCGCACCCGTTCCGGCTTATCCGGTAGGCGCCTTCGGCCCGGTTTGCACCCTCGGAAGCCGGGGAAACATCAAATTTCTCACCACCCAGCGTGGCCAGAACTTCGTCAAACGTTGGGACCGTCTTCGTCTTTGCCATGACCGATATCAAAACCCTCTTCGCGCGGCCGCCGCGCCCTAAGCGCCAGCGGCGTAACCTGATTAACTCTCGCACATCCATGCGCCGGGATTCAATGCGGAGATCTGCGCAGGGACCGAACAACGGAGCGCTCGACCCAGAGGCGAGGCAGAAGCTCGGCATGCCATGATGAACTCCAGCCCTCCACCGCGACTCGGTCTCAGCCTGCTGGAACGCATCGGGAACACTCCTCTGCTGCGCCTGGACCGGCTCACCGAACGCTGGAACGCGCTGCGCCCCGGCAGCATCCAGTTGCTGGGCAAGGTGGAGTGGGTCAATCCGGGCGGAAGCATCAAGGATCGCGCCGCCTCGGCCATCGTTCGGGCTGCGATTCTCGAAGGCCAGCTCACCCCCGGCCGCGCAGGCAGATCCCTGCTGGACGCCACCAGCGGCAACACCGGCATCGCCTACGCGATGCTCGGCTCCGCCATGGACTTCCCTGTCGTCCTGTGCATGCCGTCCAACGTCTCGGTCGAGCGCAAGAATATTCTGGCCGCTTACGGGGCGAAGATTCTTTGGACGGACCCGGCCGACGGCTCCGATGGAGCGATTCGAATGGCGCGCCGGCTTGCCGCGGAGCAACCGGAACGATACTTCTATGCCGACCAGTACGGCAACCGGAATAACTGGCTGGCCCACTATCGCGGCACCGCCGAAGAGATCTGGCGACAGACCCAGGGCCGCGTCACCCACTTCGTCGCTGGTCTGGGCACCTCCGGCACGTTTGTGGGAACCACTCGCCGCCTGCACGAGTTGAACCCCGGCATCCAATGCATCTCCATGCAGCCGGACTCGCCCTTCAACGGCTTTGAGGGGCTCAAGCACATGGCTACCGCGATCGTCCCGCCGATCTACGATCCCACCTTGGCGGACCGCAGCGTTGAGATGTCCACGGAGCGAGCGTATAGCATGGCCAAACGCCTGGGCAGGATGCAGGGTCTGCTGGTGGGCGTCTCCGCCGCCGGGGCCGTCGCCGCCGCGCTTGACATCGCCGAAGAGGAGGCGAACGCCGGGCGCAACGCGGTGATTGTCACCATCCTGTGCGACTCCGCCGACAAGTACCTGAGCGAGCGCTTTTGGACCGAACACCAAGAAGACCAGGAACACGCAGGTCCCCAAATTGAACACAGGGAGAGCCGGGGCAGAACGGGGATTCTTGCAGCATCTGCGGGATCTCCGCCGACGGCAGCGCCCGGGGATGGAGCAGGCGCACCGCTCCCCTGCGCTCCCGAAGCCCACCGGGAAGAGAGCCCCAAACCATGACCCTGAACCTCTCCAACCTCCTCTATCGCGATCTCCGCACCCATGGCGAAGAGACCTACCCGGAGGAGTGCTGCGGCATTCTGCTGGGCAGAGCGGACGGCGGCGCCATCACCGTCCTCCGCCTGTTGCGCGCCGGCAACACCCGCACTGACAGCGCCCACAACCGGTACAACATCGCTCCTCAGGAGCTGATCTCCGCCCAGCGTGAGGGACGCAAAGCCGGCCTGGAGATCGTCGGCTTCTACCACTCCCACCCCGATCACCCCGCCCAGTGGTCCGCGACGGACTTCGCGGAGGCTCACTGGCTGGGCTGCGCCTACGTCATCACCGCGGTCGAGCAGGGACGCGCTACTGTCACCAACAGCTTCCTGCTGACCGGAACCGGCGAGGAGGACAAAGCTTTCTCCCAACAGTCGATTCTGCTCCATCCATCTGAATCCAGGTAGGGAAGCTCATCACGTACAAAAAAAATTGCAATCGCATACGACGAATCCAGCTCCTCCGAACATGCCCTGGCAACGGCGATCTCTCTGGCAGCCACTCTGGGCTCCAGCCTGCGCATCATCACTGTGGTCGAGCCGCTGCCGCTCTACGTGAACATCTCGCTGGCTGTGGATCCAGACCTTCCTCAACAGCTTCTGAACGAACGCCGCGAGCGGTTTGAACTGGCCATCCAGCTTGCCTTGAAACACGCAGCCGAGGCTGGAGTGGCGGCCAACGCCGCTCTAATCGAAGGCCGTGAAGTCGAGGGTATCCTGGCCGAGGTCAGCGCTTGCGACGCCGACCTGCTCGTGCTCGGCCTGCGGCAGCACATTGGCTTTGGCGAGATGGGCAGCACTGCGCACCGCATCGCCATGCGCGTAACCTGCCCCATCCTCGGAGTCCCCTAAGCCTCTGCCGGCAACGGTAAAATGAGACCAAGGGGAAAGAGACCCCGCGGCGAAGCGACCTGCTACCGCAGCAAAGGACCTTCGATCGAAACGCCACACGGCGCCCAAACGCTGTGGAGCGTCTCCCCCCCGGCAACGACGCCACTGCGCGCTCCATGGCTCGCAGTGGAAGCAAAGACGCTCGATCATCTCTCTTCTGTGAGGTAACGATGAAGATCCATATTCCGACGCCGCTGCGAACCTACACCGGCAAGCAGGAGACCGTCTCTGTACCGGGAAATACCGTGGCCGAGGGACTCTCCGGGCTGGTGGCCGCGCATCCGG
>DAHWOF010000020.1 GCA_027335345.1 Granulicella sp.
CGTCGATGCGGCTATCGAACGCCTGCTCTGCAGTATCCCGGATGACGAATCCCAGCGGCGTATCGTCCTCGGCATCGCGCACGAACAGCAGCACCTGGAGCTGGCGGCTACAGACATCAAGCACGCCTTTTTCACCAACCCGCTGCACCCGGCCTACGCCACCGCCCGCCTCGGCTACCAACCCCTCACCGGCGCTGCTCTCAGCGAAGCCATCGCCCCGCCGTTGCTCTGGCTCGGCTTTACCCCGGGGTCGCCTCTCCGTCCCGGCATCGTCGAGATCGGAGCCAATCTTGACCCCCACGAGCTACACGCCTTCGTCTTCGACAATGAGACCCCCCGTCACTGCGTCTACCTTGCGCCCTTTCAGCTCGCCTCGCGTGAGGTCACCTGCGCCGAGTACCTGGCCTTCATTGAAGACGACGGTTATGCCCGTCCCGAACTCTGGCTCTCCGAGGGTTGGGACGCTGTCCAGACCAACTCCTGGCAGGCTCCGCTATACTGGGTGCGGGACCCCTCTACACCCTCCGGATGGAGTGTCTTCACCCTGCTTGGCTTTCTCCCCCTGGGCCAGATCTCCGAGACTCCGGTCTGCCACCTCAGCTACTTCGAGGCCGATGCCTTCGCCCGCTGGTCGGGTTATCGCTTACCCACCGAGTTCGAATGGGAGTACGTCGCCAGCACAGTGGAAGATGGCCTTCACCGCCAGAGCGGCAGCTCTGCAAAGGAAGCGGCGGCCTCAGGCGGAAGTTCGAACAACTTCATCGAATCCGGGCATCTTCACCCTCAACCCGCCGCCTCCCTCAGCTTCACCGAGTCCCAACAGCTCTTTGGCGACGTGTGGGAGTGGACTCAATCGCCTTACACCGGCTATCCCGGCTACAGACCTCTACCCGGAGCCCTGGGCGAGTACAACGGCAAGTTCATGAGCTCCCAGATGGTTCTCCGCGGCGGCTCCTGCGTCACTCCCGAGGCGCACATCCGCGCCACCTACCGTAACTTCTTTTTGCCCTCCACCCGATGGCAGTTCAGCGGCCTGCGCCTGGCCCGCGACGCCTCTTGAGATTTCCTTCGCTGAATTAGGCGCTCGGCAGAG
Organism: Granulicella sp.; assembly: GCA_027335345.1. Taxonomy (GTDB): domain Bacteria; phylum Acidobacteriota; class Terriglobia; order Terriglobales; family Acidobacteriaceae; genus Granulicella. Next base: position 1,094 of record DAHWOF010000020.1, read on the forward strand.
AATTGCCGTTGCGTCTTCTGCTTACCCCAATCTTTCGCTCAACAAGGCTTCTGCTGAGGATGGTGATTCTGATCTCTCGCAGCCAATCCGCGCAGGATGTGCTCCCGAATGTTGACCTGGACTCGGTTCTTGACGAAGCCCTTCGCGGACTTACCGCCCAACCCCGATCTCTCCCTCCATGGCTCTTCTATGACCAGCAGGGTTCTGATCTCTTCGAGCAAATCACCGAACTGCCCGAGTACTATCTCACCCGAACCGAACGCTCCTTGCTGGCTGCTCACGCCACAGACATTCTGCGCGAGTTTCTCTTCCCCGCCCCCCTGGACTCCCAACTGCCCCCACCCGGCCCCTTCACGATCGCCGAGCTCGGCGCCGGCTCCTCCACCAAAACAGGCCTGCTTCTTCAGGCCGCCATCCAGCTTCAGCCGCGGCTGCTCTACCAGCCCATCGACGTCAGCCCCACCGCGATGGCCAAGGCCGCTGAGGCTCTCACTGCTTCCATCCCCGGTCTTACGGTGCTGCCCCAGATCGCCAACTACGTCAACGGGAACTACATCCTGCGACCGCCCCAAAACGCTGCGCCGCCCGGCTCTTCCCTGGCAACGAGTTCCTCGCTCAGGGCCTCTCTCCGAACTCGCACTCTGGTTCTCTGGATCGGATCCAGCATCGGCAACTTCTCTCCCCTCGAAGCGGAGCAGATCCTCGCCCGGCTGCGCTCCCGCCTGCGGCCGAAGGACGCTCTTCTGCTCGGCGCCGATCTGGCTCCCAGCGACCGCAAGCCAGTCTCGTCCATCCTCCGCGCCTACAACGACGCCGCCGGTGTCACCGCGGCCTTCAACCGCAACATTCTTGCGCGTCTCAATCGCGAACTGGGCGCCAACTTCATTCCCGGCAGCTTCAACCACCGCGCTCGATGGAACGCTGCGGAGAGCCGCATCGAGATGCATCTGGAGAGCCGCATCCGCCAGACCGTGGAGATCCCCGCCGAGAGCCAGCTTCACCGCATACCCTTCGCAGCCGGAGAGACCATCCATACGGAGAACAGCTACAAGTTTCACAGCGGCTTCTTGAACGAGCTGCTGTCCCGAGCCGGCTTCACCCCCCAACGTAGCTTTCAGGACGCCGACGGCGCCTTTCGCCTTATCCTGGCTCACGCCCGGTAGACTCGAATGGTCCGAGCCATCATCGCCTTCTGGGCTTGCACATCTCTACCAAAGGCTGCGGCACAACGCGTTGGCGCGCCATGCCTTCCGCCGCGGGATCACGACCGCCGGTAATCCCCGCTCTTGCCGCCGCTCTTGGAGACCAGCGTCACCTCGCGAATCCGGATACCTTTATCTAGCGCTTTGGTCATGTCATAGACGGTAAGCGCCGCCACGGCAGCCGCCGTCATGGCTTCCATCTCTACCCCGGTGCCAGCCACCGTTGCCGCGGTCGCCCGAATCTCCACCCCGCCGGCAACGACGCCGGCCTCGACATCCACAAAGCTCAGCGCCAGCGGATGGCACATGGGAATCAACTCGCTGGTGCGCTTTGCCGCCTGGATCCCGGCGAAGCGGGCCACCTGCAACGGATCTCCTTTGGGATTCTGCGGCAGCGCCGCCAGCACATCTTCATTCAACTCGACAAAGGCCCTGGCGACGGCCTCCCGGCGGGTTGGCTCTTTGAAGCTCACATCCACCATGCGCGCCTGCCCGGCCTCATCGAAGTGCGATAATCTCTCGCTCATAGCGGCCATCCTACAGCTTTTCCCTGCAAATGAGTCTACCGAAGCGGACTGGCCGCGCCGTTTTCACTCCACCTCGGCAGGCAAGCCTGCTAGGCACCCCGGGCCTTGGGGAAAACGCCCATGAGGGTCGAAAGACATGGATACACTCGCATGGAAAAATGTCTAACGCAACAACACGCGTACCGTCTCACCGGCGGCGAACGCCTCTTCCCCCGCGGGAAGCACCGCGTAGCCGTCCCCGCGCGCGTTGGCCACAACATCTCCCGAACCCTGCCAACCCACCAAGCGCACCTTCACGCCGTCCCAGGCCCCGCTCACCCGGGCAGGAAGAAAACGCGTCACCCGCGAGCCTCCCTGGACCGACTCTCCCAACCGGGCCTCCACAAACAAGGGTGCAACCTCCACTCGCCCGCACCGGGCGCGCAGCATCGGAGCCACAAACAGATGAAAGCAAACCTGCGCCGACACCGGATTTCCCGGCAACCCGAAGAAGTACGTCCACCCCTTCGGATGCAGGCCGTCCGGCCTGGGCAAGCGCCCAAAGACGATCGGCTTGCCCGGCTGGATCAGAGCGCCGGTAAAAAAGAACTCTGCTCCAAATTCTGCCAGCGCCTGCTCCACCAGATCATACTTGCCCATCGAGACGCCACCGGAGAATAGCAGCAGGTCGGCCTGAAAACCCTCGATGATCCTCGCCCGCAGATCTTCCACGCAGTCTCGCGCAATGGCCAGCCGCTCGGCCACGCCTCCCGAGGATTCCACCAGCGCCGCCAGCGCATAGCTGTTGGAGTTGCGTATCTGCGCACTCTGCATGGGCTCATCCAACTCCACCAGTTCGTCGCCGGTTGCGGCGATGGCGACTCGCGGCCGGGCAAAGACCTCAAGCTCTACTTGTCCGCAACTGGCTGCCACTCCGATCTCTGCCCCTTCCAGCAGAGTGCCCCGCGCCAGCACAACGGAGCCGGCCCTGGTCTCTGCGCCCCGTGGCACCACGTTCTCCCCCACACGCAGCATCCTTTGCCAGCGCAAACCGCCGTTCTCCGGCGCAGTATCCTCCACCATCACCACGGCATCAGCCCCAGCCGGCAGCCCTGCTCCGGTCATGATCTCGATGGCCTCACCTGCCCGCAGCGGAGGGCTCTTCCAGGTTTCGCCCGCCCGCAGCGACCCCACGACGCGCAGCGCTCCTAACGCAGCCCCGCCCATATCCGCAGCTCGCACCGCATAGCCATCCCTGGTCGCCCGGTCAAACGGCGGCTGATCCCGGTCCGCAACGACGGCCCGGGCCAGCACTCGTCCTCGAGCGTTGCTCAACGCAACCGTCTCCACCGCCTCAGGGCTCGGCGAAGCCTGCGCCTGCCTCAGCACCACAGCCAACGCCTCCTCGAAGCGCAGAATCCGATCGATTCCCGGCGGTCTCTCCAAATCGCTCTCCTCCCCAAAGACGACGGCGCCCGGCCATAAGCTACTGACCGGGGCTACCGACAGGTTGAGAACCTTCCTTCGTTTGATCGACGCGCTACTCTATGCATAGCCCCAGAAGCCATCTTCAGGCTCTACAGCCATCCATCAGGAAGAAGATCCGAAAGTTAGTGCGCCCTGTAAGATTTGCTGATCGACTGACCCAGGCTCTGCAGAACCGCCTGCACCTGCGCCACCTTGGGATCGTTGGGCGCCAACTGGAGAAACTTCTGGTAGGCCTCAATGCACCCTGGAGGCGGAGTCATTTTGTTTGTCTTTGGATCTACCGTCACCTTGGTCACCAGAGCTTGACCCTTGATGAAGTAGGGCAAGGGATCGTTCGGATTCGCGGCGATCGCCTTGTTGGCGGCGGCCAGGGCTCCATCCATCTGTCCGGCGTTGTAAAGCACCGCGGCCTCGTTCTTGTAATACATGCCCGCATTGGTGGGATCAGCCGCAGCCGCGCTTTCAAAGTCGGTAATGGCGTCATTGCTCTTGCCCGAGGCGATCATCGCGTTGCCAAGCTGGTTGTAGTCCGCTCCCAACGCTGCGGGGCTGGGCTTGGCCGCCGCTTTGTCCAAAGTAATGGCCTTGTTGTATGCGTCCGTGGCAGAGCTGAATTCCTGCCCCACAGCGGCATCATCCGTCGGAGACTTGCCCGCACTCTTATCCACCGCACTCAGATGCCGTCCCTGCGCCATGAGCGTATCGCCGTAAGTCAGCCACAGCAGACCCACATCCGGCTTGAGGGTAACGGCCTGCTTCATCTCATCCACATCCTTGCTGACATCGCCGTGGTCGGGGGCGGCAGCCTTCAGGTCGTTGCGCACCGAGCCCAGCGTTTTGTTCAGCTTGGCAATCACCTTGTTGGCGGAAGTAATCGCAGCGTTCTTCTTCTTGTACTCTTCCAGTTGCTTGCGCTGCTCCGGAGTCATCGCCTTGAGGTAGGCGGGCCGCGACATGTCGTCATCTAACGTCACGTCCTTCTGCGATGCGGTGACCGTCAATTGCTGCTGGTCGGCGACCACCTTGCCCCGGACAACGTAGACAAAGTATTGACCGGGCTTGACACCCGAGACCGTATAGTCCCCGTTCGCATCAATCTCGGCTGTGTTACTGATCTTGGCCTGCTTGTAAGGGACAGTCATGTCCGTGGTGAACTGCACCTCGCCTGGGGTAAAGTTCTCCCCAGCGGGGTTGGATACGTGGCCATGCACCGTCGCCCCAGTCTGAGCCAACACTGGCGCTGCCGCAAAGATCGCCACACCCAATACGCCTGCCAGACTGGCAAATAAGGCACTCTGCTTCGCTCTCATCATCCTCGTCGTCCTTCTTTCAGTTCAGCTCGATACGATGCATCGGCTAACGGGCAATTCTTTCACCTTCTGCGATGCGGTTGGTTACCGCACCCGTTGCGTAAGGGATAGGGTCGTTGACGCCGGCGGCTGCAAAAGCTCGCAACCGCAGGTCGCAGCTTTCGCAAACTCCGCACGCCTCCGTTTCTCCTGCGTAGCATGACCAACTTACATGCAACGGAGCGCCCAATTCAACTCCTAGCCTCACAATCTCATGTTTTCGCAACTGAATCAGTGGCGTCACCACGCGGATTCCACTCTCTTTGGCGCCCCTTCGGATCAGCTCATTAAATGCCTCGTAGTAGGCTGGCCTGCAATCGGGATAGCCGGAGCTATCCTGCTCCACAGCTCCAATGAACACGGTTCCAGCACCCAAAACCTCAGCCCAGCTTACGGCGGCGCTCAGGAAGTGGGCGTTCCGAAACGGAACATAGGTCACTGGAATCTCGGCCGCTGTGCGCTCCGAGGATCCTGCCCGGCTCTCCCCGGAACCTGCCCCTTCAACGCCGGCCTTGGGCACGGCAATCCGAAGATCGGTCAGAGCGGACCCCCCGATACGTCGAAATAGATCGGTCTCCAACACCATCAGATCTCGCAACCCAACCGCCTGCGCCACCTCTCGGGAGGCCCGCAGCTCTCTTGCCTGGGTGCGCTGTCCATAGCTGAAGTGCAGACCAAAGCAGTCATAGTCTCGCGCGGCCAGCGTCGCGCAGACCGTGGAATCCATGCCACCGGAGAGACAGACGACGGCCAGCGGCCTGCTCATCCCTTTTCCTCCTTGGCTTTTCCGTCGTTGGCCGCGGCCTGCTCCGCCTCGATCTCCGCCGCAGTCACGGACTCGATCGATTCCGGAGCCTCCTCCATGGCCTCCAGCAGCTTGCGCGCCTCAGCTTCGTCCCGCGGGTAAACCTGTAACTGAGAGACAAAAGCGACTGGAATCAGGCTGTTAGCCGTCTCACCCTGGAGAAACACGGGAATCCCCGCCGCCTCCAGCTCGGACCGCGCCAAGTTGGCCTCCGAGGGCTCCGGGAACACAGCGATGGTGACCAACTCATCCTGCTCCTTGCCAATTTCTTCGTCGCTCATGGCTTCCCTCCTCAATCGAAGCTCTCAAGTTCCAACGCTTCGGCCCCAGCCCCTTCCCCTCATCCAATGGGAGCTACGGTCCATCCCGTCGAGTCTCTTCCTCTTATTCTCCGCGCATTCGCCAAACACGTCTAATTTGAATCAATCGACTGCAGATGGAAGGTAATGGTGCCCCAGAACAGTTGCGCCTGCATCTGTACCGGCAGGTGCCGATCGTCATCGGTGTACCAGATCCAGATGCTACCCCGGTTCTTCACCACGCCTTCAGCGGCCGTTGGCTGCACCTTGATGGTCTCAAAGGTTCCGGCCGGCGTCTTGATCTCCTCGCGCTCCTCCACCTTCATGCCCACGGTTACGGTTCGCATCGCATCGGCCAGGGGAAAGTAAAAGGTTCGCCCCGGCTCCAGATTCTGTGACTGCACATAAAACATTGCGGAGAGCGAATCGGTGACACAGGCCGGGATGTTGGTCACCAGAACTTTCTGCGTACCGTTCACCAGATTGCGTTCATTCAAGGTCTGTTTGCCGTTCGCATAATCAAAGCTCAGGTCGCTGGCAATCTTGCGCCGGCCCTCCTGCGTCTGCTTGTCAAACCCCGTCGAACATCCGGTCTTGACGTTGAAGCCGGACTGAAAGCCGTCCACCACGGGAAACAGCAGATTCACCGCTCCAATCGTATCCGCGGTCGCCGCAATCCTCAGCACGCCTCCCACCTGGTCCAGATGGAAGACCGCCAGCCCGGTCTTGAAGACTCGCCAATCGACGCTGTAGGTAAGGGTCTCATGCTCTGGATAGGCAAAGGTGATCGGAGGCGGCTGAAGCACTGGAATCGGGCGCTGCACAACCGTTGTCTCCGGCCGCGTAAAAAACTGTGCCTCGGCTCGCAGAGGCAGGATCCAGCCAAGCACAAGCATCCCCAGCAGCGCAGCCGTCAAAAGAGACGCCGTCGTCAGCATCTCTGCCGGGCGGTCCCCCGGCAGGCGAGGAACCCTCACCAGAACCAACGTCCCGCCCCTTCCCGCCAACGAGTCTCTCCAGACCCGCAAAGGGGCCATCCAAGCGGCCGTCAAATCGTCATCTCCCCGGAGCTTTGACAACGGCGGCGCCTCAACGCCGCACCAGCATGCGCACGGTCAATGCCGCATAGATCGCGGCCGCGCCCATAAGGGCATTGTACTCGCGATGATGCCGGTAACGTTCCGGGGAGAATCGGCCCTGTTCCTTCTCTGCCCCGGCAAAGCGCGCCCGGGTCAGCCTTGGCAGCAGCCGCGGAACCCTCCGAGCGTACTCATCAAAGGAGGCAAACGCGCCCCGCAGATAAGCCTCCTCGGAGAAAATGACCGGCACATAGATCCCCAGAAACATCACCACCAGCAACAGCCCCAGCCACCACCGTCCCGCCGCTACGGCAAAGCCGGCCGCGATGCTCATCGACCCCAGATAGAGCGGGTTGCGCGTATAAGCATACGGTCCGGTGCGGGTCAGCTCCGCGTTCTTCTTGACATAGCCGGCAGCGTAGCCGCGCAGCCACAGGCCGGGGATCACCAGCAGCAGACTCCAGGCCAGCGTCTCGCGGCTGGGCAGCGCAAAGATCAAAAAGACCGCCGCTACGGCAAAGCCAAGCGGCACACGCATCCTGCGCGCCACCCTCTGCCATCCCGTTCGCACCTTGGCTCGGGTCTCGCCGGTTGCTCCCATCCCGTCATTCTAAAGGCCACTTCACCCAGCCGGAAGGTCCCCTGGCCCAGCGGCATCCAACAGGCGCTGCGCGCTGTCCAGCACGACGCTCACGGACAGGTTCGCCAACCCCGGATCCAGGCGATCGACGTGCTTGTAACTGGTCAAGGAGGCTGGATCGCGCAACACAATCCTGCTCCCCGGCCCCCAAGGCCCATTTCTCTCCGGATCGGTCGGCCCAAACAAGGCCACCAACGGAATGCCCAACGCCGCGGCCAGGTGCGTCGGTCCGGAGTCGCCGCCGATCACCAGCACGGCCCGGCGCAGCAAGGCGATCAGCCCGGCCATGTTACAGACCACGGCTCGCGCGGCGCCGGCGCTGGCCGCGACCACCTCGGCCGCCACAGGATCATCCTGACGCGCGGCATTCACAACTACATCCACACCCATCGCCCGCAGCCGGATGGCCAGCTCTCCGTAGCGCTTCGCCGGCCAGAACTTGGCCCTCCACCCGCCTCCCACAGCCAGCACGCACAGACGCTTTGACTCGCTCGTCCCGCTCCCTGCCACCTCGGCCGCCCAGTCATCCGCCCACGCTTCATGGGGAAGGGTTGCCGGCACCGGCGCCAACTCCAGCGCCACGCCGCAAGCCTCGCTCAGCAGCGCCGCGCCCTGCTCGATCACGTGGCGTCCGCAGCGCTGCACGCGCCGCTGGTAGAACCGGGCCGCCAGGCTCTCGCGGGGATCCTGGTAGCCTACCGACTCTCTCGCCCCGGCCATCCATCCGATAACCGCCGAACGCAGGGTCCCCTGCATATCCACTACCAGGTCATAGCGCGCCTGGCGAAGCTCTCGGCGCAGGCTCAGAATGGATCGGACCGTCGCCAGCGAGGCCGGACGACTGGACCACAGCTTTGTTTCGGCCAGACAGACGCCATCGACTACCGGCGCCTCGCCCCGAGCGTTCACCAGCAGCGGCGCCCAGCGCGGATCAACGACCCAATGCAGCACCCAATCCGACCGCTCCTTGCGGAGCGCCGCCACCGCCGGCAAGGCGTGCAGCACATCGCCCATGGCGCCGACGCGAACCACCAGGACTCTCATCGCGGCCGCTCCTCTTCGCCCCGCTTTCCTGGCTTGCGCGCTGCGCTCCGCGCCGCTTCCAGCTTCTCCTCCAGGGACCGCAACACCGCCCTCCGGTCGTCGAACTCCGCATCCAGCGCCACCACCATGAGCGGACCGAATTGCATCAACTCCTCGCGCATCGCCTCCGTCAGCTTCACGGCGTCCTTCTCCGTGGTTACAAACCCCGAACCCTCCAGGCCCTTCGCCACTTCAATCACTCTGCGGATATCTGCCTGGACGTAGCGGTGATGATCAGCGAACGCAACCGTCTCCACAACTCCGCAGCCCGCCTCCTGCAGCATCGCGGCAAAGCCCTCCGGCCGTGCAACGGCGCAAAAAGCTACCGGCCGCAACCCCGCACCAAAGACCTTCATCGGAGGTGGGAAGCGCAGGCTTCTCCGCACCGTCCACAGATGGCCGTGCTCGCGCAACATCTCCCAGGCGCGCCTGCCCAGGGACCACCGGCCGGTGCTCTCACCAGCTTCGCTCTCAACTTTGACGTCCGCATTCCATTCGTCGTGGCGAACTACCACCACATCGGCTCGTTGCAGCGCTGCAAACCCCTCACGCAGGTTTCCTGCCGGAAGCAGTGTGTCCTCCAGGTCATCGCTGGTCAACAGCACAACGTCCACCTCCCGCGCCAACCTCCGATGCTGAAAGCCATCATCCAGTAGATGGACGCCGCGCCGCTGCTCTCCCGCCGCCGCCTCGGCGCGCCTGCCGGCGGCGTAACGGTCCGCTCCCACCCAGACCGGAAGGCCGGTCCGGTCGGCGATCAACACCGGCTCATCGCCAAACCGGCGCGCCGCATCCTGCCTCCCGGGCCAAACCCGTTCGACTCCGCGCTCGCTGCGTCCATAGCCACGGGAGAGAACATCCACCGTCCAGCCGGCCTCCTGCAGCAGGTTGGCCAGCGCAATCACCACCGGCGTCTTTCCGGCTCCTCCAGCCGAAAGGCTACCCACACTCACCACCGGCCACTCGAGCTGGCTCGTACGCAGCCAGCCGGCGCTCCGCAGATGGTCTTGGCACCACAACGCTCCACGATAAAGGGGAACCAGAGGCTGCGCCCAACTCCGCCGTGTGGTCATGGCCTGCCCTCCGCAATGACCTGCAGAATCGCTTGCACTGCGCGCAAGGTCGCCCCCTGCTGCTGCGCAAAGACCATCCGTCCGCGTTCGCCGATCCTCGCCGCCTGTTGACGCTCGGCCAGCAACTCGGACAGAACTGCCCCGAGCTGATCCTGCTCCTGAACGATGCGGATCCCATCTGCCTCCTGCATCTTCGCCACCACGTCGCGGAAGTTCTCAAAGGAAGCTCCCATGACCACCGGAACCCCAAACTGTGCCGGCTCCAGGGGATTGTGTCCACCCTTGCGCACCAGGCTGCCGCCCAGAAACGCCACATCCGCTACCGCATAGACCGCCGCCAGGTCGCCAATTGTATCCAGCAGGAAGACCTCCAGGCCAGGGGAAGAATCTTCCAGCGCGCACGTCTGCAGCTTCACCGCCTCCGCCTGGCGGCCACTCGCATCCTGCTGTGCGGCTTGCGCAGCACCGGAGCCCTGCCTCTGCAGAGTGCTTGCCTTGGCGAAGCGATACGGCCGCAGCATAGCCTCCACCACGGCAAATCGCTCCGGATGGCGCGGCGCAAGCACCAACAGGGCTCCGGTCTGATCTTTGATTTTCTCTGCCCAGGCCCTGATCACCAACTCTTCTTCAGCAGGGGAGCCCTCCACCGTGCTGCCCGCAACCACAATGGGCCTCCCTGCCGCGATCGTTCGCACCCGGTCCGCCATGGCGCTCCGCCGGGGCGCCAGAATGTCGTACTTCATGTTCCCCGTCACCTTGATGGAAGCAGCGTCAACCCCCACCCTCGCCAGACGCAGCGCATCCTCCTCGCTCTGCGCCAGCCACAACCTGGGCTTGCGCACCACCCGCTTCCATATCGGCCTCAGGGGCCAGCGCATGGAGCGGCGAAACGATCGGTCGCTCATGCGCGCATTGGCGACCACCACCGGCGTCTGGCGCAGCGCACACTCGTGCAGCAGGCGCGGCCACAGCTCGTTCTCCATCAAAATCAGCGCCTCCGGCTGCAGCTCCCTCAGGTACGGCCTCACCGCAAAGGCGAAGTCCAGCGGCATGAAGAAGACTCTACCGGCTCCAAATCTCTGCCGGGCCAAAGCCTGCCCGGTCCGCGTGGTCGTGGAGATCACCACCCCCGCCTTGCTGGTCGCGGGGTTACCGGAGGCAGCCAACGCAGATTCCAGTTGCTCGACCAATCTAGAGGCTGCCAGTAGCTCACCTACGCTGACGGCATGAACCCACACCACTCGCTGGCCGCGCATCTCCTCCAGAACCCGCGCGGGAACTCTGCCCAGACGCTCCCCCAGGCCCTCGCGGTAACGGTTTGTAGTCAGCATGCGCAGCAGCCACCAGGGCGAACCGAGCACCAGGGCCAGCGCCAGCAGCACGCTGTAGAGCGCCATCGTCATACCGCACATCCCGTCGCATTTTGCCTTGGCCGCACTTTGTTGAGAATAATCGAACGGGAAAACGGAGAAGTTTGGAACGGGAATCGCTCAAGATTAAACCTGCGAAGTTGCACCGCCTAACCAGGAAGGCTACAAAGAAGAAGTGGGGGAAGAACGGAGTTGCCCCCCAGGAAAGTTCATCCCGGCCATGAATCCGCCTGTTCCGACCCTCTCGGTCCTGAAGATACGCCCTGCCGCCCCCAGCGATGCTTCTGTCATTTTGCAGTTCATTCGGGAACTTGCCACATACGAGCGCGAGCCGGACGCCGTGCTGGCCACCGAGGCCGACCTGTTACGCGATGGCTGGGGTGAGCCGCCTCGCTTCTCAGCTCTGATTGCGGAGTACGGCCAAGAGATCGCAGGCTTTGCTCTCTACTTCACCACTTACTCCACCTGGCGCGGCCACCATGGCATTCGCCTGGAAGATATCTACGTCACCCCCGCTCTGCGCAACCGCGGCATTGGACGGGCGCTGCTGGCCAGAATCGCCGCCATCTGCGTGGAGCAGGGCTGCCCCCGCCTGGAGTGGGACGTGCTGGAGTGGAACGAACCGGCCATCGCCGTCTATCGCCGCCTGGGCGCCACCATGCAGAACGACTGGCGCATCATGCGCCTCTCCGGAGAGGCGCTGGCTGCCCTGGCCTCCGGTGACGCTGTACCACCCGCTCCATGAAAGGCGCCTCCTTATCTCTGCTCGCTGTTGTCAGCTCTCTATGAAAAAGATCCATATCATTGGCGGCGGCCTCGCCGGTCCGGAGGCGGCCTTGCAGGCGGCCGGTCTCGGCTGCCAGGTCATACTCTCCGAGATGCGGCCGCTGCGCTCCACGGAAGCCCATCAGACCGGAGACTTCGCCGAACTGGTCTGCTCAAACTCCCTGAAGAGCGAGAGTGAAAACACCGCGCCCTGGCTGCTCAAGCAGGAGATGCGCCGCGCCGGCTCCTTCCTGCTCCAGGCGGCTGACGCCAGCGCCGTCCCCGCCGGGCATGCGCTGGCGGTCGATCGCCTAGAGTTCTCGCGCCGTGTCGCGGATCTCATCGCCTCTCAACCCCGAATTGAAGTGCGCCGCGAAGAGGTCACCAGCCTCCAACAGGAGGACGATGTCATCACGGTGCTGGCCAGCGGTCCGCTCACCAGCTCGCCTTTGGCCGACGAACTCCAGAGTCTTACCGGAGCCGGGCACCTGGCGTTTTATGACAGCATCTCACCCATCGTCGACGCCGCCAGCATCGATATGGAGAAGGTGTATTTCGCCGCGCGCTGGAATAAGGGCAGCGCCGACTACCTGAACTGCCCCTTTACCAAGGAGGAGTACGATGCGTTCCTCGATGCTCTGATCCGTGCCGAGACCGTACAGGCCCATAGCTGGGAGACGCCTCCGGCGGATCCCTCCGGTGTTTCCGCTCCGCCTCCCCTTGCCTACTTTGAAGGCTGCCTGCCCATCGAAGAGATTGCGCGGCGCGGGCGCGACACGCTTCGTTTCGGGCCGATGAAGCCCGCCGGCCTCACCCATCCCAAGACCGGAAGATGGCCCTACGCCGTGGTGCAACTGCGCCAGGAAAACCTCCGCGCCGACAGCTACAACATGGTTGGATTCCAGAACCACCTGCGGTTTGGCGAACAGGCGCGAGTGCTGCGCATGATCCCCGGCCTGGAACACGCTGTCTTTCTGCGCTACGGACAGATCCACCGCAACACCTATATTCAGGCTCCCGCGCTGCTGCAGGAGACGCTGCAACTACGCTCCCATCCCGGCATTCTCATCGCCGGGCAACTCTCCGGCGTGGAAGGCTATACGGAGTCCATCGCCAGTGGCCTTCTGGCTGGCCGCTACGCGGCAGCGCTCGCTCGCGGAGTTCAGCCTTTGCCCGCGCCACGACTCACGGCCAACGGATCGCTCACGCATTACATCACCCACGCGGAGGCCAAAAGATTCCAGCCGGCCAACATCACCTTTGACCTCCTGCCCCCGCTCGAAGAGGAACTTCGCCGCAAGGTTCGCGACAAAAAGGAACGCCACAGAATCCAGTGCGAGCGCGCCCTCGCCGCCTGGGACCAGTGGCTCGCGGAGACGGCTCTGCCGACCCTTTGAATGGCTGCTGCGATTACTCCGCCTGTCTCTTGTTTCTCGGCTTCAGCTTGAACCAGATCGGGCTGCCGATGAACTTGAAGGCGCGGCGAATCTCGTTGGCCAGAAAGCGCTCATAGCTGAAGTGCAGCTTACCGCCGCGGTCCGTGAACAGCACAAAGGTCGGCGGCGCCACCGCGGCCTGGGTCATGTAATAGATCTTCACCCGCCTCTTCAGCGGCACGCTGGCGCGCTGGAAGTCGATCCTCTCCAGAAAGCGGTTCATCGCGCCGGTGGAGACGCGCTTGCGACGCTCGCGGGCTACCAGCTCCACCTTCTTGAAGACCTCTTCGATGCCTCTGGACTCTGTGGCAGAGACAAAGACCACGGGAGCATAGTCCAGAAACTTCAGCGCATCCCGCACCTGCTGCTCGTAGATCTTCTTGTCAGCCACGGGCTTGCCGTCCAGCAGCCGCTTGCCGTCCGGCCCCGCCTTGGTCATCAAGTCCCACTTGTTCACCACCACCACAACGCTGCGTCCACTCTCATGCGCGTAACCGCCGATGTTGGCGTCGGCCGCAGTCACGCCTTCGCCGGCATCAATCAGCAGCAACGCCACATCGGCTGACTCCAGATGCTTGCGGCTCATGATCACCGATAGCTTCTCCGCCATCAGCCTGGTCTTGCCCTTGCGGCGGATCCCGGCTGTATCAATGAAGCGGAAGCTGTGCCCATCCCGCTCAACCACCTCATCCACAGCGTCTCGCGTAGTTCCCGCAATCGGAGAGACGATCGCCCGGTCACTGCCGGTCAGCGCGTTCAACAAGGTGCTCTTGCCCACATTGGGCCGGCCGATAATGGCGATCTTCGTCTCCCGCTCCTGGTGCTCGCCGTGCGAACGCAGCCGCCGCTCAGGCGTTCGATCCAGCTCCGGACTGGACTCCAAACCGAATGCTTCAGCCTGCTCGAGCGGCATCCGCTCGACAGGTCCCTCCTGAGCGCCGGGTAGCGGATCTCCTCCGCCGTTCATGTCCTCTTCGGCTTCCTCTTCCTGCCCCTCCAGCCGCTCTTCCGGCTCCTCAGCGACAAACTCTGGAGGCAGTGCAGCCCATACCTCATCCAGCAGATCGCCGATGCCGGAGCCATGTTCCGCGGAGATCGGGCAGACGTTGCGGAAGCCCAGGCTGCGAAAGTTCTCCGCCGCGGCGTACATCTCCGCGGTATCCATCTTGTTGACGGCCAGAAACACCGGCTTGCCAGCCAGCAGGAGCAAACGCGAGAGATCCACATCCGGCGCGGCAAGCTCGGTGCGGCCGTCGATCACCATGATGATCGCGTCGGCTTCCTCCAAACCCGCCTTGGCCTGGCGAAAGATCTCGGCCGGAATCAGCTCCTTGTCGTCCGGAACCACGCCGCCCGTATCCACCAGCCGCGCCGTGCGTCCGGCCCACTCCACCTCGCCGTAGATGCGGTCCCGCGTAATGCCCGGCTCATCGCCCACGATGGACCGCCGCGTCCCGGTCAGCCGATTGAACAGCGTCGACTTGCCCACGTTGGGCCGGCCGCAGATGGCCACCAGCGGCAGGCGCGCCGGTTCGCGATGGCTACCCTCTGCGGCCACGGTCAACTGTTCCGCCAGCGCCTCCGCCTCCCGCCACTGTCGCGATTCGCTGCCGTCCAACATCTCGCGCGGCTCTCGCCTCTGGCCGCTCGGCTCGTTCAACTCACGTCCGCTGGGCTCCCGCCGGGCAGTTCCACGCCCTGCGGACTCCTCTCGTTCCCTCACCACCACCTTGCGTTCGCGCGCCGGGCTTCGGGTCGGCGTCCTGGCTGTCTTCTCTGCCGCGGCCTTCCTGGCGGCAATCTGTTTGCGACGCTTGGGAGAAGCCTCTCCGCTAGCGGCCGTCCCGCGGCTGCCGGGCGTCTTGCCTAGGCGCGGCCGAGTGCTCGCCTGCCGGTGCTTCTTGCCCATGCGCTTCTTCTGTGCGCGTCTTGGCGCCATACCAGATCTCCTTCTCCCGCGCATCCAGGGCGCCATCTTCAAGCCATCACAGAGCGCTGTCTTTCTTCAATTATAGGAACGGAACGCAACCCATCGACCTCTACCCTCATCCCTTGTTCGTCCCCCGCTTCCGCCGGCTCCGCAGGGAAGGCTTCTCGCAGGTCCGTGGCGCGCAGCGAAGAAACGGCGATTATCATCAACCTAGCCCGATGTCCCACGCGCTCCCATCCTCGTTGGCCAATCCTTCCGAAGGCGATCAGAGGCTGCCCTCCCTGCATGACTTCTTCAATCCGGGCGGCCTGCTGGCTCGCTCCTCACTGGCTTTTGAGCACCGGCCGGGCCAGTACGCGATGGCGAGAGAGATCGAAAGATGCCTGTCCCGGCATCATCACCTGATCGTCGAAGCCGGCACCGGAACCGGCAAAACCCTGGCCTATCTTCTGCCGGCCTTGCGCCGGGCCCGGGAGCACCAGCAGCGCATCATCATCTCCACCGGCACCAAGAACCTCCAGGAGCAGCTCTTCTTCAAAGACGTGCCCTTCCTGGAGACGCTTCTCGGTCCGCTCCGTGTCTGCTATATGAAGGGCCGCGCCAACTATCTTTGCAAGCAGAAGCTCTACGCTCTGCGCGATAACCCCCTGCTCACCGGCCTGGAAGAGATCTCCCACTTCCACTCCATCCTGCAGTGGGAGCGCAGCACTGAGACCGGCGACCGCGCTGAGGTCGAGGGCCTTCCTGAAGACTCTGCTCTGTGGCACAAGCTGGATGCGCGGAGCGAGGCTTGCCTGGGCCAGAGCTGCCCCAACTGGGAGCAGTGCTTCATCACCTCCATGCGCCGCAAGGCTCTGGAGTCTGAGATCGTCATCGTCAACCACCACCTCTTCTTCGCCGACCTCTCCATCAAGCAACAGGCCGCCGGCGCTCCTGACGCCGGCATCCTCCCCGAGGCTGCGGCCGTCATCTTCGATGAGGCGCACGAACTGGAGGATGTCGCCAGCCAGTACTTCGGCATCGCCCTGAGCAACGCACGCTTTGACGAGCTCTCGCGGGACACGGAGACCTTCCTGCGCTCCAAAGGCGTCAGCACAAGCGCCATCGAGAGCGCTACGCAGAGCATCCGCGAGCGCTCCCGGCTCTTCTTCGCCTCCCTGCCCTGCGGTCCCTCGGAGCTGGGCCGACTGGAGTTTGCCGACCGGGCCGGCTTCCTGGAAGACCGCGGAGACGCCTACCTGGGAGCCTTCAATGCCCTGCTGCGGCTGGAGGGTGAACTGGAACGTTTGCGCGATGTCGAAGAGGCCGCCGGCCTGCGCAAACGCGCCGCGGATATCCGCAACCATCTCAAGTTTCTGCTTGAATCGACCGATCCCAACACAGTCTTCTGGATTGAGCGCCGCGCCAGCGGCGGACTGCGCAACGCCGCCCGCGCCCGGCCCGGCGCCGTCTCTGCCCTTCCCCAGGCCTACAGCACGCACCTGCTCGCCACTCCTATCGACGTCTCCAGCTTGCTCTCTGAGGCGCTCTTCACCCGTTATCCCAGCGTGATCCTCACCTCCGCCACCCTGGCGGTTGCCTCTCCCGTCTCTGAAGCGGCCACGGAGGCCGGTGCGGATTCCAGCAACGTCTCCATGGACCCGGATGGCGTTCCTCCGCCATCCAGCAGTGCTGCCGGCCGCGCTGCCAGCCGCACGTCTGGGATGCCCACCGCGCCCGATAGCCAACGTGGAAAGCCGGGCTTCGCTCACCTCAAGCGTCGTCTGGGAATCCCTTCGCCCCGAGAGCTGGTCATCGCCAGCCACTTCGACTACTCCCGCCAGGCGCTGCTCTATCTGCCCCCGGGCATGCCTCAGCCACAGGCTCCCAACTTTCTCCTTCAGGCTGCGGAAAAGATTCGCCGCGTTCTGGAGATCACGCAGGGGCGTGCCTTCTGTCTCTTCACCAGCCACGCCCAGATGCGGAACCTCCATGAGCGCCTGCT
Source organism: Granulicella sp. (assembly GCA_027335345.1). Classification (GTDB taxonomy): domain Bacteria; phylum Acidobacteriota; class Terriglobia; order Terriglobales; family Acidobacteriaceae; genus Granulicella. The sequence goes on from DAHWOF010000020.1 coordinate 18,103, forward strand.
GTCCCAACTGCCTTACCCTTTGCTCCTGCAGGGTTCCTCGGCGCGCCATATCCTTCTCCAGCAGTTTCGCGAGACTCCCAACGCCGTTCTCTTCGGAACCAGTTCCTTTTGGCAGGGAATCGATGTCCAGGGCGAGCAACTGAGCTGCGTCATCATCGACAAGCTCCCCTTCGCCGTCCCTACGGATCCCGTGATGAAGGCGCGCAGCGAGGCGATCCAGGCCGCAGGCGGCAACGCCTTCCATGAACTTCAGATTCCGCAGGCGGTCATCGCCCTCAAGCAGGGATTTGGCCGCCTGATCCGTTCGCTCGGCGATCGTGGCGTCCTCATGCTCCTCGACCCACGCATCCGTACCGCTCGCTACGGTCCCATCTTCCTAGACTCGTTGCCACCTTACGCGCGCACTCAGGAGATCACTGAGGTCGAACGCTTCTTCACTGCCGCCACCGCGCCTTCAGACGAAAGCATCGCCCCGGAACCGGCAGCGTAACGCCGCCGCCTGCCCGCACCCTCTCATCAGGCAAGCTCCCGCTGTTGGCCACGGCTGCGCCACCCATCAGGGCAAAGATCTTCTGTGGGCCAGGTTCTTCCTCTGCCTGCGGCTCGGGCCAGGCCGGTCTTCCATCCGCTCATTTATCCTTGACGCAGGATCTTGGACCCAGGCCGATGGGACGCAACCTTTACATCCTCGCCGCCACGCTCGCCGGGCTTTCGCTGCTCTCCATCGTGCTCTCCTTTACCAACGTGGCCCAGCAGCCAGGCTCTCCGGGAGACGCTGCCCTGTGGCGAACCACCAGCATCGCCCTGATCTGTCTGGCGCTGATCCTGGCGTTGCTCGGCATCCTCAGCGCGCTCTTCGAGCAGGCCGAACGCCGTTTCCAAAGAGAACGCGAAGAAAAGCGCCGCCGCCGCGCGCGATAGAACTGGCGCGCGGACGCCCCGCAGGCTAAACGGCGCTACCGAGCCGGTAGAATGGGAGATGGCGCAAAGCGACCGCTGATTGGAGCTCTACCCATCATGTTTGAAGTCACGGTACAGGCCGGATTCTCCTCAGGCCACTACCTCCGCAACTACCACGGAAAGTGCGAGAACCCGCACGGCCACAACTATCGCGTGCTGGTCACGCTGGTCGGTGATGAACTGGACGAAGCCGGCCTCCTGCTGGACTTCAAACTCCTCAAGCACGTCCTGCGCCCTACCGTCGAATATCTCGATCACCAGATGATCAACGATCTGGAGCCGTTCACTACCCTGAACCCATCGGCGGAAAATCTGGCTCGTTATTTTTATGACAAGACCGCGGCGCAGATGATGGAGATGACCTCCGGGCGCGTGCGAGTGAAGGACTGCACGCTCTATGAGACCGACAGCAGCTTTGCGCGCTACTACGAGTCTCTGGACGGCATCCCTCCAGCGGGGAAGTAACATGCGCCTGATCGAGCTCTACAAATCCGTACAGGGAGAGAGCTCCTTTGCCGGAAGGCCCTGCATCTTTGTCCGCCTGGCGGGCTGCAACCTGCGCTGCGCCTGGTGCGACTCCGAGTACACCTTTGGCGCGGGCGAAGCCTTCTCCTCCGCCGAGATCTTTGCCCGCATCGAAGCCTTGGCCCCCTGCCGCCTGATCGAGTTCACCGGCGGCGAGCCGCTGCTGCAGGCCCGCGAGCTGCTGCCGCTCATGGACGAGCTTCTGGCCAGCGGCTACACTCTGCTGATCGAGACCAGCGGAGAGCGGCCACTGGCCGATCTGCCTTCGGCGGTGCACAAGATCGTGGATGTCAAATGCCCTGGGGCTGGAGCGGCCGCTAACACTTTTCGCCTGGAGAACCTCGCCGCCTTGACCCCGAACGACGAGGTAAAGTTCGTCCTGTCCGGCCGTGCGGACTACGAGTTCGCCCGCCAGTTCATCCAGACCCACAACCTCGCCAGCCGTTGCGGCCACATTCTGCTCTCGCCTGCGTTTCTGAAGAACCCCAGCGAGGAGCGCTCGACAGTCAACTGTGCTCTGGATCCGCGCCTGGTAGTGGAGTGGATGCTGGCCGATGGACTTCCCGCCCGCCTGAGCCTGCAGATCCACAAGTACATCTGGGAACCCCTTCGCAAGGGCGTGTAGCCAGCGCAGCGCAAGAGCCGCCTCAGCTCAGCTTCTCACTCTCGCCACAATCTGCGCTGATATCCGTAAAGATCTCCAACGATCCATCTGCGCGAGCCCTTGAACTCGAACATTCGGCATCTCGCCCACGCTTTGAAACCGAGTACGGCCAACCTTCGCCGTTCACCAGAGCAGCCTTAGACATCTGTGCTTTGCTTGCTGCTTCCAGCCCATCGCGTCCATTTCACTGCGCGTTAACGAGAATTAAATCCCTGTTCATGCGGGATTCACCGCTCGTTGACCGGCGCCACTTTTAATCTCCTCCAGGAAGATCGCCTTTTGTGGAGGAACGCCAATCCAGGTCTCACTCCAAAAAAGTCCAACCCCTCCATCGCGCAGGACATGGGTGCATCTTCCCCCATTCTCGCGTGAGGAGCTGTTGCGCCGGGATCCGCCCGCCTGCGCCTCAGAAAGATTGTTTCTGCTCCGTTCCAGAGGATTTGCGCTTAGCCCTGCTGGACCGGCCGAGCCAAACCCTCCGCCGATCCCAGGTCGCCAATCCCCGTCGGTTCTCTTCACCGGGGCAGTTCGTCGCGTGCTTTGGGTTCACCGCGAACTCTATCTTGCACTCGATTCACCCAACCGTGTGAGGCCGTCCTGCCATTTGGTTCCGCGTCAACATCGCTCGGACGGCCCGCAAGAACAAAACATCACTCAAGATCACTCGACTTTTTGGAGGAAATGATGAAGCGAAGCCCAGTCATAGCGTACGTGCTTGTCACGTTCGTTCTCTTCACGATGAGCTGTCTCGGCAGCGCCGAGGGCGTGTCCGGGATTCAAGGCAAGGTCCTCGACGCATCCGGAGCCGCTGTCTCGCGCGCCGCGGTGACACTCACAGACCTGACAACGGGCAGAGCCGTTCATACCATCTCCCTCAATAACGGAGAGTTCAACTTCCCCGGAGTCTCGCCGGATCCGCAGATTCTCAGCATCGTAAAATCCGGATTCGAGAACTACTCCGAACACGTGCCCGCCGGCGCCCACTTCATCACTGCGTCACTCAAAGTGGCTTCACTCAGCGCCGGCGTCGTCGTTCTCGGCACCGTGGATCCCGAAGCGACGCCGGTTCCTACCCGCGATGACGTGATGCTGATGCCGGACACCGTCCGCGTCCTGGACCGCAAGCAGCTCGACGTTGCAGGTCCTGTCGCCGGGGGAGCGCAGATGCTAGCCGCATCTCCTGGCACGAACGTGGTCGGATATGGTGAAACCGGCGCGACCAAATACACCATCATGCTCAACGGCATCCAGCAGGGCTGGGCTGGCGAAGCTACCGGCTTCACCGGCGCGGGCTCGCTGGGCATCACCTATGACGGCATCCCGGTCGCCGATCCGGCGACCGGCCTCTGGCAGTCCGCCACCATGCCCCAGAACCTGATCATCCAGGACATCTCCTCCACCTACGGTCCTGGCGAAGCCGCCGACCGCGGCTATCTTGATGTTGGCGGTCGCGTTGAATTCACCCCCATTCAGCCCACCGAAGAACCTCACCTCGCCGTCGCTCTAACCGACGGCCCCTGGGGCCAGCAGAACTTCGCCTTAGTCGGCAACACCGGCAGCTTCAAAGGCTGGTCCACCGTCGCGGGCGGCGGCCTTGGCCGTGGCGACGACTACCTCCAAGGTCCTGACGGCTTCGGCAATCACTCCCAAAGCGGCTCGGTCTACGGCAAGACCATCAAGAACTTCCGCGCCGGCAGCGTGGCCTGGGGCGTCTTCTACTCCAAGGCCGGCGGCTATCGTCCCACCGTCATTCCCACTACCGACGTCGGCCTCATCGAACCCGGAACCGGCCTTCACTTCAGCGAGCAAACCAGCGGCTTCTACGGCGTTCTCCCCTACGCCGACTACAACAAGTACGACAGGAATGAGATGTTCATGACCTACGGCCGGGAGCGCATGAATCTCAGCCCCAACAGCTCACTGCAAAACACCACCTGGTTCACCCAGATCCGGCGCTTCCACGGCCGCAACGCCGACGCCCTCGATGGCGGCGCTCAGGTGGATGAGTGGAACAATCCTCATAGCGACATGTTCGGCGACCGCGCCGGCTTTACCCAGGTCCTCCCCTTTAATACCGTCCAATTCGGCGGCTACCTCATCAGCGAGATCTACAACACGCGCAACATCTTCTACAACCCCGCCGACGGAGGCTCAGGCTCCCAGCAGATCGTTGGCCTGGGCTCCAAGTTCCGTTCCGGCTACTTCCAGCAGGATGACGTCGCCTTCTACGCTCAGGACGACTTCCATCCCACCCCCCGCATCCACATCATTCCCGGTGTTCGCGTCGTCGGCTTCTCCACCAGCTACAGCGATCAGGCGGCGCGCGACTTCACCTTCGCTCCAGGCACCTACTTCGCCCAGAGCGCCAACGGCTCCGTCACCGCAACACCCTACCCGGTCTATGGAACTCACTGCGCGCTCTACCCCCAGGGCAATGGCGAAGATCCCTACCACAACATCTTCGGTACCCCGACTGAAGCCTCCGACGGCAGCACCGCCAAGGATCAAGGATCACAGTGCGGCGCGCATGAGTCCCGCTCCGGAGTTGAACCTGACATCGACGCCTCCTACACACCCGTCGACTGGCTCACCATCTACGGCGGTTACGACGTCACATACCGCTCTCCATCCCTGGGCGGCGGCGGCGGCCAGTTCCAGAGCGTCGATCCCCAGTACTACACCCTCGCCAAGGGCGCTTACTCGCAAGTCGGAGCCAAGGTCCACTTCCCCGCTGCTCCCTTTCTGCGTAACTTCATCGCCGGCGCCGACTACTTCCATCTCACCTACTCCAATCAGGAGATCGACTTCGAAACCGCGCTCGGCGTAGAAGAATCGGGCGGCGGAACATCCGCCAATCACGGCGTCGACGCCTTCTTTGACGCCGATCCCCGCAACAACATTCACATCATGGTCAACTTCGCCGCCGAGGCCGCCAACTACACCAACTACATCGAAGGCGGACCCAGCCTGGCGGAGTGTGCCGCGCAAGGTCTCTCTTGCAGCTCCTACAACAATCTACCCGTCTCCTACGTCCCCAAGGTGACCTTCAACGCCGCCGTCTACTATGGCATCCGCCACGACCAGCGCGTCATCATCGAGCCCCGCTTCTGGGTCTCCACCATCGGCACGCAGTACATCTGGTCCAATAACACCGCTCTGCCCACCAACACCACCCTGCCGGCCTACACTACCGTCAATCTTGCTTTCAACGCTCCCATCGTCTTCCACAAGCAATCCTTCAGTCTCCGCGTGGACATGTTGAACCTTGCCAACAAGGAGTACAACCAGTTCGCCTACATCTCCAGCGGCGGTTACTTCGCCTCGCTCACCCCGCAGGGCAGCACCCCTCCCAGCGGCTACATCAACGCCTACCCGGGCGCGCCACGCTCCATCTACGGCACGCTCACCTATCAGTTCTGACCCATCCCGCGCCCGTTGGCCGCCCCAAAATCCGCCGGGTGCTGCTCTTTGCGCCGGCAAAGCGTTCGAGCAAGCAACGGAGCGTCCTCATAAGAGGACGCTCCGCGCTTTTCCGCGCAGCCCAAAGCGTTTCCCGGATTGACGCACTCTGAAGCCGCCATCCGCAAGCGGGTACGGCCAGCAGAGA
>DAHWOF010000067.1 GCA_027335345.1 Granulicella sp.
GCAAGCGATAACAGCGGAATATCATGACCTGTTTCTAACGTCCCGCAATTCCACCACCCTCAGCACAAGATGTGCTTCACATACCGCTCAGTGCGCCGGGAAAACCGGCAGGAAGTAGTGAATGAAAGAGTCATACAATGAAGGCCTAGCCAGCCACATTGGCCCCGAGTCATGCGTCGGCGGTCGCAAGATCGACGGCGAAGCGTTGACAGGGGCACATGCAGGCCAGGTATCGAGCTGCGAAATATCATCCGGGACGCCGACGCCGTTGAGCGAGGCGGAAGGCAACATCGCCGGTGGCGTTAGAGGCAAGCCATCGACGGGTCCCGCGCAGTCGCAGACCCTGAGCACGCATGGAAACTTCCTGCACGGGAACCGGGAGATCCCGAGAGTGTCCGCCGACGAAAATGGGATGGCGGACCGGTCGGAGAAGGCAACTTGCCGTCCGTCCGACATGCACGCTCTCGGGAAGTCGGATGATCGTGTAGTACCCGAGCTGTCTGCGAACTGTGACGACGGTATCCAGTCGTGGCGGGAGCGGCGAGTTCCGACAGGGCCGAGCACGAACCGGGCATTGAAACGGACAGGGGAAGACGATCAACTGAGGGGAACACGGACCGGCCAGCCGCGCCCCGGACACAGAGCCGGGAAGCAAGCGCGTCGAACAGGCTGGATCGTGTGCGAGAAGTGGCACGCAAGGATAAGCGTGCAAAGTTCACCGCCCTGTTGCACCACGTCACCACCGACTCACTTCGGGAAAGTTTCCATGCCCTTAAGCGTGGGGCTGCTCCTGGCGTGGACGGCGTTACGTGGCGGCAGTACGAGTCAGGACTCGAAGATCGTCTGGTGGACCTGCATCGGCGGGTCCACGTGGGCACGTACCGGGCGCAACCGTCAAAACGGACGTATATTCCCAAGTCTGACGGACGAATGCGACCTTTAAGCATTGCGGCACTGGAGGACAAGATGGTTCAGCACGCCGTCGTGCAAGTGCTCAACGCGATTTACGAAGAAGACTTTCTGGGCTTCTCCTACGGTTTTCGACCGGGCCGCAGCCAGCATGATGCTCTGGATGCGCTCTGGGTGGGGATCATGGGTAAGAAGGTGAACTGGGTGCTTGACGCAGACATCCGCGGCTTTTACGACACCATCGACCACGGATGGCTGATGAAATTCGTCGAGCACAGGATTGCCGATCCGAGGATGCTTGGCCTCATTCGTAAGTGGCTGAGGGCTGGAGTGTCTGAGGACGGTCGATGGTCCGAGACGAAGGTGGGTGCGCCGCAAGGGGCCGTGGCATCGCCACTGCTCGCCAACGCGTATCTTCATTATATTTTGGACCTGTGGGTGAATCAGTGGCGAAGACGTCATGCAAGCGGAGACTGTATCGTCGTCCGCTACGCGGACGACTTTGTCGTGGGATTCCAGCACAAGCACGAAGCCGAGCAATTCCTGACGGGGCTGAAGTCCCGAATGGCGCAGTTCGGTTTAAGCTTGCACCCGGAGAAAACGCGGTTGATCGAGTTCGGACGGTTCGCCGACAAGAACCGACGACTGCGCGAAGGGTGCAAGCCGGAGACGTTCGACTTCCTGGGTTTCACCCATATCTGCGGTAAGAAACACTGGAGCGGCGGCTTCATCGTGAAACCTCTGACGAGCAAAACGCGACTACGAGCCAAACTGGCTTCGATCAAGGAGAAGCTGATGCAGATGCGTCCGCTCTCCATCGCCCAGCAAGGCCAGTGGCTGCGCGCTGTGGTGCAAGGTTGGCTGAACTATCATGCCGTACCCGGCAACCATGGTAGGCTGGCAATCTTCCGGCTTCAGGCAGTGCGCCCGTGGCTTCGTTCGCTACGGCGACGCAGTCAACGGCATCGCATGAGTTGGGAGCGCTTCGGCCCTCTGTCCGACCGCTGGATCCCCATCCCCCGAATCCTGCATCCATATCCAAACCAACGCTTCTACGCCAAACACCCAAAGTAAGAGCCGTATGCGGGAAAGCCGCACGTACGGATCCGTGTGGGGGGCAGTTCGCAAGAACTGTCCCTACCACGACCCTACTTTACGTATCGCTCACGCAATGATGAAGCCATCACTGAGATCTCCGCCAAGTGAGAGACCCGCGTGGCCCTCGGTTCTTCCCGGGGGAAGTGGGTAGCCGTTCAGGGCCGCAGACTGCGCCCAGGGCTACCCACCTCCCCCGATGGAAGATCCTCCAGGCAACACTCTGGAGTCCTCCAATAGGCGGATCAGGCCTTCGGTTGCAGACCCTTGATCACCTCGAAGAGGTCTTCGCCCACAGTTCTGTTCTTGGCAATGGCGTCTTCGAGTGGAATATCCGTAATCTTGTTGCCTTGCAGCACCACCAGGCGCCCGGTCTTGCCCTGATGCACCAGATCGATGGCGGCGACTCCGTAGCGCGTGGCCAGCATTCGGTCATAGGCGGTCGGAGTTCCGCCGCGCTGGGTATGACCCAGGTTTACGCTGCGGGTCTCATAGCCGGTGAGTTTTTCGATCTCCTCGGCCAAGGCCTGGCCGATGCCGCTCAGCCGCGCATGGCCAAAGGAGTCCAACTTGGCGCCCAGGGTTGCCTGTCCGGCGGTCTCTGAAAGCTTGGCTCCTTCGGCCACCACCACCAGCGCAAAGCGTTTGCCGCTCTCCCAGCGCGCGCGCAGCAGACGAACGACTTCGTCCATGTCGATCGGCTTTTCCGGTGCAAGAATCACGTCGGCTCCGCCGGCGATTCCGGAGGTAACGGCGATCCAACCGGCGTCGCGTCCCATCACCTCCACAACCTGCACGCGGCTGTGCGCTTCCGTGGTCGAGTGCAGACGGTCTATCGCCTCGGTAGCGATCGTCACCGCCGTATCGAAGCCAAAACAGACATCGGTTCCGCTCAGGTCGTTGTCGATGGTCTTGGGCACGCCGACGCACTTTATGCCGCGCTTGACCAGCTCGACGGAGATCGACTGCGTATCGTCCCCGCCCATAGCGACCAGCGCATCCAGTTTGTGCTTTGCAATTGTTGCCAGGCAGCTTTCGAATCCGCCCGGAATCTTCTTCACGTTTGTTCGCGAGGAGCGCAGAATGGTTCCTCCGCGGTGCAGAATCCCGCTGGTGGTTTGCAGGTCCAGCGGCATCGTGTGGTCCTCGATCACGCCTCTCCAGCCCTCCAGAAATCCTACAAACTCATCCCCATAGTGGGAGATTCCCTTGCGCACCACTGCCCGAATCACCGCATTCAATCCCGGGCAATCCCCTCCGCCTGTCAACATACCGATTCGCATCTATTGCCTCCTGAGCAACTAGAACCTTATGATAACGCGGCTCCACGTGGAAGTTCCGCGGCAGCGCCGCGCCCAGCCTATGTGCGCCCATCGCCCAGCGGCTCTCGCAAGGCGTATTTGTCAGATCTTTCAGCAGGTTGTCCCAGAGCTGGAGGGTGGCGGCAGGTTGGTCAGCGAGGATACCCGGTGGATGCCGAAGGTCTTCGATGTTTTCCTGGGCGTCCCAGCCGAAGGCAGCGGCCTATTTCAAGGGTTTGGTGGAGATTTTTCTTAGAACGGGGAGCCGGCCTGCGCGGGTTCGCGTTCGAACTCCGAGCTACCTGCATGGTCGAGGTTCCCCAGGGCTGGTTGACGCCATCGGAGAGCCTCTGCGAGACTCGCCTTATGTCCTATACCGGTCGAGTGGAACTGGCCCGGGAGCGCAAGCTGCGCAGCAGCAATACGCGCCTTTATCGCGCTGCGCACTGGCCGCTATGGATCTGGGTATTCTTCCTTGCCCCTGGTCCGCTTACCTTTAACCTCTTTGCTCGTGGCATGCACCGCGGCAATCTGCTCTGGCTGGCGGTGGTGATGGTGGCCACTGGCGTTGCGGCGATCCGCGGAAGCCTGCCCGGAGCCGAGCCCAGACCTTACATCCTGCGCTTCGACGAAGACAAGCCCAACCCCCTGTATCGCCGCGTCTGTTACACCTTTGCCTGGAATGCGGTGCTCAGCTTTGCATTGCTGAATCTGTGCGGCCTGATGGTGGCTGTGGAGAGCGGCAGATGGTACCTCCAGCAGATCTACCACTACGGCTACGCTCCCCTTTCCCTGCTGATTCTTCTTCTGGGCGCTGTGGGCCGGCTTCCTCGGGTGCGACCTTCAACCCGAGGAGAAGGGACGGAGCGGCGATACTTTTACGGCTCGGTTTGGGCCGTCACTCTGGGCCAGACGCTCCTGTTGGTGCTGTGGAGGCTGTTGCCGCGCACCCACAGCGCCGACGAAGTGAAGCTTGCAGCCTATGTCGCAGTTCTGGCCTTGGTGGGCCTGGCTGCCTGGCGAGGACTGCTCCCGCGGACTCGGCCCATCCTGCCCGGCGAGTCCATGGTCGCCGACTGAGCTGATTCCGCAGCGACGGAGGCATGGCCTCGGCGGAGGGATTCTGTCCCCACGGCGGGGAAGCAAGCATTTCGCCACTTGGTTTTGAACTTCAAGCCCGCAAGGGAAGTCCTGTTTGATTCGCCACCGTGACTGAGCTGAAACGGGGCCAGGCATTCATGTCTGCAGGAGCCGATTGCATCGCAAATCGTGTACAATTTGCCTCTCGGCGTCCTTTCCACCTGAAGTGATTGGAGCTATCCCGAATGCCGCTGAAGACCGTTGTCCTGCCGAAACTTTTGCCCTGCGTCCTCTGCTTCTCGCTTCTTGGTCCGGCATCCATGGCTCAGCAGAGCGGTGGCGCGGGGGTGAGCGACGTTTTTGCCTTCCGCTTTGCCGGGCCGCAGCAGGGAAACCGAGTCTCAGCCTTCGCCGGCCTTCCTGGAGACGACAACACCTACTATGCCGGCGCGGCTTCGGGGGGCCTATGGAAGTCCACCGACGGCGGCAACAACTGGAATCCCATCTTCGACAAGGAACCGGTTGCGGCCATCGGCTCGATCGCCATGGCCGGGTCCGATCCCAATCTCATCTGGGTGGGAACGGGCGATCCTTACGTGATTCGTGGCGGCAGCGTCCCCGGGGACGGCGTCTACAAGTCAATGGATGCCGGCAAGACCTGGCAGCACATGGGTCTGGACAAGACCGGGCGAATCGCTCGTGTGCTCCTCAATCCAAGCGACCCCAATGAGGTTTACGCCTGCGCGGAGGGCCGTGACACCGGAGCACAGCAGGAGCGCGGCGTCTTCCGCTCCACGGACGGCGGCGTTACCTGGCAGCGGGTGCTCTTTGTGGACGAGAATACCGGCTGCTCCGGGTTGAACTTCGATCCCCAGAATCCCCGAACCCTGTTTGCAGGTATGTGGCAGGTGGTGATGCAGCCTTGGGGCTTCTTCAGCGGAGGTCCCGGCAGCGGAGTCTATGTCTCCCACGACGGAGGGGCAACCTGGACGCATCTGGTGGGCCACGGTCTGCCCCACTCGCCTCTGGGCAAGATCGACGTCGTTGTCGCGCCAACGGATTCCGACCGCGTGTATGCGCTGATCGAAACGCACAATCAGGGCTCGCTTTGGCGTTCGGACGACGGCGGCGAGAACTGGAAGGACGTCTCCTGGGATCGCACGTTGATCGAGCGCGACGGATACTTCGGCACGCTGGCGGTTTCTCCCACGGATGAGAACAAGATCTTTGTGGCCAATAACACCTTCATGGTCTCGCTGGACGGTGGCTACACCTTCCAGGCGACGGACTGGGGCGGCGACAATCACGACATCTGGTGGGATCCCAAGAATCCCAAGCACTTCGCCATCACCTTCGACGAGGGCATCGACATCACCACCAGCGCCGGGAGTGGCTTCCAGTACGTGACGCTGCCGGTCGGCCAGATGTATCACGTAGCCGTGGATGACCAGATCCCCTACGAGATCTACACCAACATGCAGGACGCAACCACCATGCGCTTCCCCAGTCTTCCGCTGAGTGAAGACGATCCCAACGCCGGTTCCAATCGCGGTATGGGCGGGTGCGAGTCCGGCTACGTCATGCCCGACCCCACGGATCCAACCATCGTCTGGGCCAGTTGTTACGGCGATGAGGTTACGCGCTGGGACGCGAAGATCTTCGAGGCCCGTTCCGTTGGCCCATGGTTCCATACTCTGGATGCGGCGCCCAATCAGATCAAGTACCGTTGCCACTGGAGCCCCCCGCTGGCCATCGATCCCTTTGATCACAACACCGTCTATTACGGCTGCCAGGCAGTCTTCAAAACCACCAACGGAGGACAGAGCTGGACGCTGATCGGACCCGACCTGTCCACGCGCGATCCATCCAAGCTGGTCTCCTCTGGCGGCCTGATCGGAGATAATCTGGGTCAGTTTTACGACGAGGTGGTCTACGCGATGGCGCCTTCCACCGTTCAGAAAGGGCTACTGTGGGCCGGCACGGATGATGGTAAGGTCTGGTACACGGCAGATGGCGGAGGGCAGTGGAACGATGTTACGGCCAACATTCCCGGACTGCCCGCCGAGAGTGTCGTTAGCAGTATCCAGCCTTCGTTCTTCGACGCAGGCGCCGCCTACGTCTCCATCGATCGCCATCTGCTCGACGATAGTGCCCCTTACATATACAAGACAAAGGACTTCGGCAAGACCTGGACCAAAATATCCAACGGTCTGCCCCAAAGCTCGCTTTCCTACGTTCTGGACATCGCAGAGGACCCCAACTGCAAGGGTCTGCTCTTCGCCGGCGAGGGCAATGCGCTGTACTACTCGCTCAACGATGGCCAGACCTGGACCCACTTCAACAAGGGCCTGCCGCCTTCGCCGGTGACCTGGAGCGTGGTCCAGAAGCGCTTCCACGACCTGGTGGTCTCGACCTATGGCCGGGGCATCTACGTTCTGGACGATATATCGCCGTTGGAGCAGATGGCGGGTGCGGCCAAGATGCCTGCGGATGGCAAGGGGATACGGTTCTTCACGCCTCGGCCCGCTTACAGGCTGCTGCACGGCGCGGACGTGTTCTTCGACTATTCGCTGCAAGCTGCGCCCAGCAAGCCGGTGAAGCTGGAGGTCTTTGGCGCCGGGGGAAGCCTGGTTCGCTCCATCACTACCACGGGACATGCCGGGCTGAATCGCATTGCGTGGAATCTGCACTACGACAAGCCGCACCAGGTTTTGCTGCGCACGCTTCCTCCGGAGAACCCGCACATCTTTTACACCGGCCGCTTTTATGACAAGGCAGATCGTCCGGTGACCCATTGGGGTATGTACGATTTGCCTTCGCCCATGGCCGCACCAGGAAACTATACGGCCAGGCTGACGGTGAATGGAGAGACTTACACGCAGCCGGTTGTGATTCTGGCGGACCCCACCAGTCCCGGATCGCCGCAGGAGATTGAAGCTTCGGTGAAGCTTCAACTGCAGATTGGCTCGGAGATCGACAAGGTCTCCGCCATGGTGAATCACATCGAATGGATGCGCAAGCAGGTTGCGGTGGTGGAGGGCATGCTGCGGGACCAGAAGAACGAGGCCTCGCTGGCGAAGGCGGTGCAGACCGCCGATGAGCAGATGCAGGATGTGGAGTATGAGCTGCTCTCCAAGTCGCTGGCCGCCGGCGATGACAAGTCCTATATCTCGGCCTGGAAGATTTACTACAACCTGGTCTGGCTGGAGGCCCAGATCGGCTCTGGGGCCGGCGATGTGGCGGGGGGGACGGACTATGCTCCCACGGATACGGAGTACAACCTCTTCAAGCTGCTCGAACAGAAGCTGGCCAAAGCCGAAGATGACTACCACAAGCTGCTGAGCCAAAAGCTTCCGGCGTTCAATCGAGTTCTGCTGGAGCACAACATCACGCCGATCAGCGATGCCGGCAGCCCGCGTCCTTAGACGGCGAGCTTCGATCAAAGTCCGAGGTGTCTCGTTCGAAACCGCTCGGCGTGCCTGCAACGCTAGACATAGCTCTGCCGCACGGGTTGTGCATCTCCATGACCGCGCCTTTGCAGCTGGCTTTGTTTCTTGGACGTAGCGGAGCAAAGAAGTGATAGACTAGCTCAGATCGTCGAATCCGACCTGGTGTCCTTGCCTGTTCCGCTTCATCGCTAAACTTGCAAATCGTCCCACCCGAGAGTTCAGCGATACATTGATTCAGAAGGAAGCACAGATATGGAACAGGGAACCGTGAAGTGGTTTAACGACGCCAAGGGTTTTGGATTTCTCAGCAGACCGAATGGCGAGGATGTCTTCGTACACTTCTCCGCAATTCAGAGCAACGGCTTTCGGTCGCTGCAGGAGGGTCAGGCCGTTCAGTTCAACGTGGTCAAGGGACCCAAAGGCTGGCAGGCAGAGAACGTTCAGCCTCTCTAAGCCGAGGTGAAGAAAGCAAAGATGGGAAGAATGAGAGTTCTTCCCGTTTTCTTTGAGCCAGAATCGTGAGCGCTATGTAGACCCCATCTTGTGCGGCGCATCGTCGTGGCGCAGTGTAGAAGGATGCAGCGTGAACGAACGGAAGAGTGGGCGAAGTGGCGAGGATTGGTTGCGGAGCAGGTTGCAAGCCGCCAGAGTGTAGCGG
>DAHWOF010000092.1 GCA_027335345.1 Granulicella sp.
AGCCCATGCCACAGAAGGATGCATTCGATCGAAAGCCCATCTTACAATCGAAGATAGATCTCGAGCTACAGCCTTCCTTCCGCGCCAGTACCGGGATCTTCGGTTCACGATGGACAACCTGACCATTGCCCGGCTGCTCGATGAGACAGCGGCGTTGCTTGAAATAGACGCCGGAGATCCCTTTCGGATCCGTTCTTACCATCGCGCCGCTGAAGCCGCCCGGCAGCAGACCGTCCAACTGGAAACTCTGGCAGCCCACGATGCTGATTCCAAGGCTTTGCTCGCCATTCCAGGCATCGGCAAAGGAATGGCGGCAAATATACGCGATCTCGTCGCCACTGGCTCCTTCCCCCTGCGTGAGGAGCTGCTGGAGCGCTACAAGCCGAGCATCCTCGAACTGCTCCGACTTCCCGGGATGGGGCCCAAGACGGTTGCTCTGGTTCACACTGCACTGGGCATCTCGGAGATCGATGCTCTCGAAGAGGCGGCCCGGCGCGGTGACTTGCTCTCGTTGCCCCGCATGGGTCAGAAATTTACTGAGAAGCTGCTCAAGGGTATCGAGGACTACCGCAAGAACTCCGCGCGCTTCCGCATCGATGTGGCGCGCAGCTATGCCGAACGCATCTGTGATTTTATAGCTTCGTTTCCCGGCATTGAGACCATCACCCCAGCCGGCTCCCTGCGCCGTGGCCGGGAGACGGTCGGGGATCTCGATCTTTTGGTCGCTGGCCCGGCCTGCGAGCCGGACGTCGTGGCTGCCGCGGCGGAGCACGTCGCCTCCTTGCCTCTGATCGAGAAGCTGCTGGCCAAAGGACAAAACAAGGTCAGCTTCACCCTGCACAACAATCTCCAGGTCGATGTGCGGCTACTCCCCCGCTCCAGTTATGGAGCCGCGCTGCAGTACTTTACCGGATCCAAAATGCACAATGTCGCGCTCCGCCAGCGCGCCATCAAGCGTGGCCTTACCCTCAACGAGTATGCCCTGCTGCGGCTGGAAGACAACCTGGTGCTCGCGTCCCGAACCGAGCCGGAGATCTATCACGCTCTGGGCCTTGAATTCATCCCGCCCGAACTGCGCGAGAACAGCGGCGAGATCGAGGCGGCAGAGGCCCATACGCTACCCAAGCTCATCGAGCGCTCGGAGGTGCGTGGTGACCTCCATATGCACACCACGGAGTCCGATGGGCACCACTCCATCCGGGAGATGGCGGAAGCCGCCATCGAGCGTGGCCTGGAGTACATCGCCATCACCGACCACTCCAAAAATCTGGCCATGACCAACGGCATGGACGACGTTCGCGCTCTGGCTCATGCGGACCGCATCCGCGCCGTCTCCGCCGAGATGGCGGAAGAGTTTGCCGCCGGCCGAGGGCCGCAGTGGGCGCGTTATGAGCGGTTGCTGCGTAGCCATCCATCCGACCGGGATTCCTCCCTCCACCCCGATGAACCGCGGACTCGGGAGCCTGCCGCTCCCTTCCGCATCCTCGCCGGCGTGGAGGTGGACATCCTCCTGGATGGAACGCTCGACCTTTCCGACGAGACGCTCTCCAGACTGGATATTGTCGTCGCCAGCGTACACACGGGTTTCAACCAACCAGCGGAGGAGATAACGGAGCGAATGTTGCGGGCGGTGCGGAATCCACATGTGCATATCCTCGGCCACCCCACCGGAAGAAAGTTGCTGGAACGCGAGCCTTACAAGGTCCAACTTCCCCTACTTTTACAGGCTTGCGCGCAAGCGGGAGTGGCCGTCGAGCATAACGCACAACCAGAGAGAGCGGATCTGAACGACCTCAATCTGCGTCTCGCCTTGCAACTCGGCTGCAAAATCGTGGTGAACACCGACGCCCACTCCACCGATCAACTCAACCATCTGGCTGATGGCATCGTGCAGCTTCGGCGCGCCTGGCTCAGAGCTTCGGATGTCCTCAATACACTCCCCGTCGAACCTTTGCTGGCAAGTCTGCGCAAGGCTCCCTCCACCGCACTCACCCCTGGGTAAAACCAGCACGCCGATCAGAATGCCCACGGGACACCTTCGCAGCCTCCCCTCGCAGACCGGGTCTCGTAAACACGGCCCAGTACACACCAGCGCCCCGTAGCCTGGTGCAACCGCCCCTCTCTTGCATAAGGCGCTCTGCGATGCCCAGGGCCCCATCCCTCAGCCGAAAAATTCCTCTATCCTTAGAGAGAATGCACTCGCCCGAACTCCATCTTGGCCCGCCCCAGGACAGAAATCGACTCTTCCCCAAGCTCCTCATCGCCGCCGCTCTCATGATCACCATCGGCGCAATAGTCTATCGATTGAATCCACGCAAGACCCCGGAGATCAACATCCGGAAGGTGCGGATATTTGCTCCTCACACCGTCATGAACCCTCCCATCCGAGCGATACACATCCTCGGCGCTCCCCCGGAGTCCGAAGACGATGTCTATGCCCTCACCACCTTCGCCATCACCAACACGCTGTCTCATCCCGTCTTCGTGGAGAGCGTCTCGTCCACCATAATCGCCAGCGATGGAACCACTCTGCAGGCAACCATCATCGCACCGTCCGATCTACCACGGCTGGAGGCTATCTTTCCGCAGATCCTCTCCCTCCTGGAGCCGCCGCAGCCTCCACCGCTCGCTTTCCAGGAAACCATCAACCCAGGGGCCACGCGCGTAGCAGCGGCTCTGCTCTTGTTCCCGCGAACATCCCTCCAGGCTTGGCAAACAAAAAAATCCGCCACACTCAGCGTCTCGTTGCTTCACCAGACCGCGCCGATCTCCACGAACTTCCGCTGACCAGAACTCTCCCTCCCAAAATCAGCGGGGCTGCACAGAAACACTGTGCAGCCCCAGCGACACATCGATGATGTTAAGGAACCGAAATCGGTTGCGGCGCGCTCTTCGGCGTGCTCAGATAGCCCGTAACCGTCTTCTTGTTCATCTGGTTGACAACGATCTCAAAGAGCTGCGGCGTCTTTCCAGAGTAGAACTGGATAGGTTCATCGATGTTCCGGTCTCTCTTCTCAATGTTCCGGTCGTCCGAACTGACGATCAAAGTAAACTTGGAGCGCTTAGCATCCACCTTCCTCAACCTGATCTTGATAGTGCCGACGTTCTTCGCCGGCGCTCCTTTGGTCAGCGTGAACTCATAGTAATTGCGATCGCCCTGATGCTCCAATTCGAGTAGTTCCGAGTGGTTTTTCGCAATCAGACCGCTCATCACACCCGCGTCGCCTACCACTCGCGTCAATTGGGTCTTGGTCGCGGCCAGATCAGCCTTGGTATTGGCAACATCGGTCTTCACACCGCCCACATCCGTCTTCACATTGGAGACATCGCCCTGGACTGCGCCAACCTGAGCCTCGGTCGCTCTCTGCTCACGCGCCAGCCGCGCCGTCTGAATCTGGCTCCGCCGTTGCTCCGCCACTAACTCGTTCGACTTCTCCTGGAGCTGTTGCTGCGTTATGCCGACACTCTGCGCCAGCGCCTGACCCTGAGCCTTCATGCGCTCGTTCGTGTCATCAATCTTCTGCGAAAGATCGGCATTCTGTTGAACCGCGGAGGCCAGCTTGGACTCCGCCGTGGTCAGCCGGCTTTGCAAACTAATGCTCCAAACCAACGCCCCGACCGCCAATAATAGGGCTGCCACAGCCACCGCAGCAGGCCACATGGCCGGCTTCTGCGCCTCAAAACCTTGATGAGGTGTCGTTCCATCATCCTTTTCATCCAAAAGACTCATCTCGTCTCCTCCCGGCATCGAATTGGGCTTCTTGTTGCTCCGCAAAGCGTTGCAAAATAAGATGCACATCGGGCAGGAGTGTTGCCCGTTATCATGAACATACATACATCGTGGATCGATGTTTTTTCTCCGTGAACCGCCGCCCGCATCCTAAGGAAAGTATGAGTCCTCAAAATTGCCCTACCGGTCCGCGCAGCCCGCGCGATGTTGTGGTTCTTGGTGCCGGCCTCATTGGCCTTGCGGCTGCCCTGGAGATGGTCGATCGTGGAGCCTCGGTCACTGTCATTGAACGAGGCCGGATCCTCGCTTCGGCCTCTACCGCCGCAGCGGGGATGCTGGCCGCCGACGACCCCTGTAACCATGCGAGTCTTCGCGACCTCTCTCGTCTCAGCATCCAGCGCTATCCTAAATTCCTGCACCGAATTGAACATCTCTCTGGAAGCGCCATCCCTTTCCAAACCCAGACAACGTTGCAGTACATGGCCGGGGGCCCAGCGCTCCGGCTCGACGAGAACTCCATCGACCCTCGCCAGCTTGCAACTGCCCTGTCAGCCGCGATTCAAGCCACCACTATCCATCTGCTGGAGAACACCCGCGTCGCCTCCATCGAAGCCGAGACATCCGGCAGCAAACTCCGGCTGGAAGACGGCTCTTCCCTCTCGACCGGAACAATCCTCTTTGCCACCGGCGCCTGGACCGCTGAGGCCTCGAACGCCCTCGTAGGTAAACCGCTTTCCGTGTCGCCTCGCAAGGGACAGATGCTGCGCGTTCGTATCTCGCCGTCGCACTCTTTCCAGGAGGTTCACCGCAGCGAACGGATCTATATCGTTCCTCGCACCCAGGGCCCCCAGGCTGGCACGGCGGTCATCGGCGCCACCGTCGAAGAGGCCGGCTTTGATACAACCGTGTGCGGACGTGATCTGGATGGGCTCCGGGCTCTGGCGGCAGTGTTGCTCCCCTGGCTCAGCTCAGCCGAAGAGGCGCCAATGGTCGAGTCTTGGGCAGGGCTTCGACCGGCGACTCCTGACCTGCTACCGATGCTCGGAGCAGGCCTTCGGGCGGGACATTTCATCGCCACCGGACACTACCGAAACGGCATCCTACTCGCTCCGGCAACGGCCGTCGTGATGGCGGATCTGATCGAAGGCAAGCCGCCGACCGTGAATCTGTCCGCTTTCTCACCGCTTCGCTTCCACTCCGAATCCTAACTTCGCGCCTCAGGTTCGGGTGCTTCCCATCTCGCCTTTTGAGATGCGGACTGGCGCCGAATCGGTCGGCGCCGAACAACAGTCGGCGAGGTCGGAGCTGATGGTGAACTGGGCATCGAGCACAATACTCCTTCGGGCCAGATCAACTTTTGGGCCAGATCAATGGGAACAATTTCCATCGAATTTCCCCGGCTGCGCGCATTCGAGCGGAGGGCGCAAAAGTGGCTCGGGAGTGTGGTGAGTCGTTGACGTTCAGCACAGGGACAGTGCGCAGACTCCGCCTTAGCGCTTTTGGCATCGTTTCGCCTGGCGCCCATGGCAAGCGAACAGATAAGCTCTTCCACCAAGTACGGAGGAGCCTGCTGTTTCTGGTCCAAGCAGGGCCAAAGATTCGCGTCAAAGATTCGGATGTTCTCCTCGGCGACTGCCGTATACTGGCTGCACTTCGCCATCTCCTATGGTTCTGTGAGGTATCGCACCATGGTTCAAGGTTCGTTCTTCTCGCGTGTGTTGTGCTCTTCATGGTTGTGCCTCTCGACGATTGCCTACTCACAATCGACGCCGATCCGGATTACGGCCGATCTCACCGACGCTCCGCGCAAACTGTTCCACGCTGAGATCGATCTGCCGGTCAAGCCTGGCCCTCTGGCGCTTACGGAGGCAGCCTGGATCCCTGGCACCCACTCCCAAAGGTACGTCGAAAACGACATCACCGGCATTGTCTTTACGGCAAATGGCCAGACGATCGCATGGCAGCGCGACGATGTCGATCTTTACAAGTTCCATCTGATCGTTCCGCCTGGAGCAACCACGCTCCACGTTCATCTGGACTACATCGCTAACAGGAAGGCGACGACCGAACTGGCTGTTCTGGAGTGGGAAGACCTGATGCTGTATCCGGCCAGCGAGCCCGTCCGCCAGATTGCCATCCAGCCCACCGTGATTGTGCCGCAGGGCTGGAGCATCGCCACTTCGCTACAGCCGACGTCGCCCTATGATCCGGAACATCTTGTCGGCAGGACGGTACATTTTGCCGCCACCAACGTGGAGACGCTGGAAGATTCACCCATCATGGCGGGGATCAACTTCAAGCAGTATCCGCTGAATGCAACCGCTCGGGGAGCGGCCAATGCGACTGGTCTGGGCCAGCAAAAGCCCGTTTTCATTGATGTCTTCGGAGACACGGCCGAGGAGGCGGTGCTGCGACCCAGCGTGGTTGCCGATCTTGAGCATCTGGTGACTGAAGCCGCGGCCATGTACAGCTCGACCCACTACGAAAGCTACCATTTTATGCTGACGCTGACGAAGTTTCCACCCTACGGAGGCCTGGAGCACCATGAGTCCTCGGATAACTCCCTGCCACCGAACGCGCTCGCAACCAATGCGGCGCTCCAGGTGGGAGGGCCGGTGCTTTCGCATGAGTACACCCACTCCTGGAACGGCAAGTACCGCCGCCCCGCGGGCCTGGCCACCTCCAACTTCGCCGACCCCATGAAAGGTGAACTGCTGTGGGTCTACGAAGGTCTGACGGATTACCTGGGCAACGTGCTCGGAGCGCGTTGCGGCTTCATGACCGCGGCAGATTACCGCTCCTACCTGGCCGTGACCGCAGCCGATCTTGACAACACCTCCGGCCGCCGCTGGCGCAGCACCGAAGATACCGCCATCAGTATCTCCGGCCTAAAAGGCGGGACGGCGTGGGCCAACTGGCGGCGCGGCGCGGATTATTACCCGGAGGGCGACATCGTATGGCTTGACGTGGACACAACGATTCGTAAGCTGACCCACAACCGCAAGAATCTGCATGACTTTCTCGCCATCTTTGTCGCCGGCAAGGGCAGCACGCCTCCGCAGATCGTTCCCTACGGATTCGATGAACTCGTGGCCGATCTCAACCAGGTTGTTCCCTACGACTGGGCACAGTTTCTTCGAGAGCGCGTCTACACCGTGCAGCCGCATGTGAATGTTGAGGGCATTGAGCAGGGCGGCTGGAAGCTGGTTTATACCGAACAGCCAAACGAGTACCAGCAGGCTCAGTTCAGCGCCTTCGGCCGGGGCAGATCGGGAACGAACGTCTGGTACTCACTCGGACTCGACCTGGATGAACAGGGCGTGGTCAGCGACGTCCGCGTCGGCAGTCCCGCGGACGCGGCAAAACTCAGCCCGGGCGAGAAGATCCTGGCGGTCAACGGGCAAGTCTATTCAGACGAAGTGATGCGTGACGCGGTGCATGCCACCAAGACCGGCGGCGCGATGAATCTGATTGTGCAGAATGACATCCATGTGGGCACGGTGGCTATTGATTATCACGGCGGGGAACGATACCCGCACCTGGAGCGCATCGAAGGAACGCCCGACTACCTGGACGAGATTACGAAGCCGCTGACCCCAGCGCCGGCTACGGAAGAGAATGAGAAGACGACGGATCAGCCATAGCCGCAACGTCCTTTATTTCAGCGTTCCGTTCGAGTGGACGAAGGTCATGATTGCGGGATGGAAGCGGAGCAAACGGCCTCCTGCGTCTTCGGCAAGATGCACCCCGATTGGAACGATTGCGGCTCTTGCTGAGCTTTGCTGCGGCTCCGCTTACTGCTTCCTTTGGCGCACAGCTTCAGCGCGTTCACCCGAAAACTCTGCACCGAATGGACCCGAATCTCCATAACATTTTCAGTGTTGATGGACAACACAGAGGGGGCTTGCAATGGCGTTTTTCTTGGGGAGAACGCCCATCGAGGTCGAGGCGCCCCTCTACGCCCACACTGAAAAATGCTTTATGCGCGCAGAGGCGCTATACCTGGCCCGGTCTCGACGGCCACTTCCAGTCGCTGACCTCCGTCCGGTCGACTCCGTGCTCATTCGCATAGCTCACAGAGTCGATGATCTGATTCTTCAACCACTCCTTGATGTGGGACGCGGCGACTTGCAATCTGGGCACCCGATCGATGACATCGATGGCCAGATTGAAGCGGTCAATCTGATTGAGAATCGCCAGTTCCAGCGGAGTGTTGATGTTTCCCTTCTCCTTGTACCCCCGGACGTGCAGGTTGGCATGGTTGCTCCGGCGATAGGTGAGCTTGTGAATCAGTGACGGATAGGCGTGGAAGTTGAAGAT
>DAHWOF010000103.1 GCA_027335345.1 Granulicella sp.
CAAGCCGTCGAAGAGTGGGCGGCGCAGATAGGGATCAGTGTCGTTCGCGTGAGATCTCAGGTCAAGCGTGCGGATGCACATCGGTTCTACCAACGCGACGGTTATACGCAGGTGAAGATATCGGCCGTGTTTGAAAAGCGAGCGCAGCTCGGGGCATGAGCCGGCGAAAGGCCTCCGGAGAGGCGAACTGGCTGAAGCACAGAAGCTTCGCCTGCGGAGCCTAAAGGCTGCAAACTGTGGACGCAGTCGCGGAATGCCCGAGGGTTATGAGACGGAGACGCTGCCGGAGTCTCCGCAATCTGGAGTCTCCGCAATCTTGCTGTGGACGACGAATTCTGCTGTAATCGGAGTAGTGAACCAGGGGTGCCCTACCGCGTGTACGGCTGAGAGATACCCTTTGAACCCGATCCGGATCGTGCCGGCGTGGGAAGGTTTCAGGCGCTGCTTGCTTGCGGCCATGCTTTGGGCATAACCTCCTGATTCACCACTGACGGAGGTCAACATGCCGCAAACAGCCGCGCAGATCGCCAGGCTCTCGCTCCCCAAGCCCTTCCCCGCCTCTCAAAAGCGCTACTTTGAGGGTAGCCGCGCCGATCTTCGGGTTCCGTACCGCGAGATCAGCCTGTCTCCCACACTGCAATCGCAGGGAGTTCAGGAGAATCCCCCCATTCCGGTCTACGACTGCTCGGGACCCTTCAGCGATCCGAATTACGTTGCCGACTTGGCCGAGGGTTTGCCCAAGCTGCGCCGTAGCTGGATGGAAGACCGGGCGGACACCGAGGTGCTGCGTGACCTCTCTTCGGAGTACGGACGCCAGCGCGCCCGTGATCTGCTCACCCACGACCTCCGCTTTCCCTCGCCGCCACGGCCGCGCCGTGCGCGGGCCGGCAGCAACGTCACGCAGATGCACTACGCCCGTAAGGGGATCGTTACGCCGGAGATGGAGTTTGTCGCCCTGCGGGAGTCGATGCGTCTGGAAGAGCTGCGCAAGGATCCGGCTTATGCTTCGCTGCTGCGCGCTCACCCTGGCCGCAGCTTTGGCGCGTCGCTTCCCGAACAGATTACCCCTGAGTTTGTGCGTCGCGAGGTAGCTGCGGGGCGGGCCATCATCCCGGCCAACGTGAATCATCCGGAGTTGGAGCCGATGATCATCGGGCGCAACTTCAAGGTCAAGATCAACGGCAACATCGGCAACTCCGCAGTGACCTCCTCGCTGGAAGAAGAGGTGGACAAGATGGTCTGGGGAATCCATTGGGGCGCGGATACCATCATGGACCTCTCCACCGGCGAGCATATTCACGAGACTCGTGAGTGGATCCTGCGCAACGCGCCGGTTCCCATTGGGACGGTTCCGGTGTATCAGGCGCTGGAAAAGGTGGGTGGCCGGGCGGAAGACCTCACCTGGGAGCTGATGCGCGACACCCTGATCGAGCAGGCTGAGCAGGGCGTGGACTACTTCACCCTGCACGCCGGGGTTCGTCTGCCCTGGATTCCGCTCACCGCGCGCCGCCTCACCGGCATCGTCTCGCGCGGCGGCTCGATCATGGCCAAGTGGTGCCTGGCCCACCATCAGGAGAACTTCCTGTATACGCACTTTGAAGAGATCTGCGAGATCATGAAGGCCTACGACGTCTCCTTCAGCCTGGGCGATGGGCTGCGTCCAGGGTCAATCTACGACGCCAACGACGAAGCCCAGTTTGCGGAGCTGCGCACTCTGGGCGAGTTGACCGCACAGGCGTGGAAGCACGATGTACAGGTGATGATCGAAGGGCCGGGCCACATTCCGATGCAGTTGATCGAAGAGAATATGACCGAGGAGCTCAAACACTGCATGGAGGCTCCCTTTTACACGCTGGGACCTCTGGTGACCGATGTCGCTCCCGGATATGACCACATCACCAGCGCCATCGGCGCGGCCCAGATTGGTTGGTACGGCACGGCCATGCTCTGCTACGTGACGCCCAAGGAGCATCTGGGATTGCCGGACCGCGAGGACGTGCGCACCGGCATCGTCACCTACCAGATCGCCGCGCATGCGGCAGACTTGGCCAAGGGATGGCCGGGAGCTCAGCTTCGAGACAACGCCCTTTCCAAGGCGCGTTTTGAGTTCCGCTGGGAGGACCAGTTCAATCTGAGCCTGGATCCGGAACGGGCGCGCGAGTATCACGATGAGACGCTTCCGGCTGAAGGCGCGAAGACGGCTCACTTTTGCTCGATGTGCGGCCCCAAGTTCTGCTCCATGAAGATCACCCAGGAGATTCGCGACGCCTATGGCCAGCAGGAGGGTGCTCTCGGCCAACAGGAGCTGGCAACGGCCATGGAAGAGAAGGCCCGCGAGTTTCGCGAGACCAACAGCGAGATCTACCGGTAGAGCTTTATCGGTGTGGGTGTTTCGCGACGCCTCGGCCTTCATGAGCGTTTTTCCCACGGAAACCGCCATGGCAGGCCATGTTCGAGGGACCCACCACACGGAAAGGGCCACAGCCGATCCGCTTGACGAAGAGTTGACTGCGTAGCGGAGAGCCCGTTGAGACCGTGGAATGGGCAGCTTCCTGGCGGAAGCTTTGGTCTCTTCATCCTCGACTCACAACCGACCGCTGGACCCAACAAGGGCGAGCCATTTCGGCTCGCCCTTGTTGTTGGGAACGAAACCTCCCGAGCCGCAAGGCTTCATGGCCGGCTTTCAGCCCGGGACGTTGTGACGGGGGGCACGGCAGTGCGGATCTGCCCGAACCTACCTTCAACCGCGGAGCGCAAGACCGCCGGGCTGGACCGAGAATGCAGGATCCGGCAGCCCGTCCGAGCGAAATTTTCACACCCATCAAAAAAACATGTTTTCTTCAGAGAGAAACATCTGAAAATAAATGTTTTATATTTTTTTCTTGACAATCGTATTCTGTGCGGATGATACTGATGACGGTGACTATCGTCGCCAAGGAGGTTTTCAGTGAGCCGAATCATTGCAGCCAGTCTTTTTCTCTCCATGCTGACTCTATCCACGGCGGCGAAAGCTAGCGCTCCTGCCGATGGCGCCACCACCCCAACCCCGGTTCGTGTCAGTGCCGGAGCAATCCCTCCGGCAGTGCTGGGAGCTCCAGTGATCTCCCTGCCGGACAGTACGCTGATCGATCTGCTCCCCGAGGGCGCCAAGGTCGGGCTCTCTCTAACCGTTAACAAGAATGGTCAGGCCGAGAACATCCGGGTGATCAAGCCGTTCAACGCGTTTGTGGACAATCGTCTGGTTGAGGCCGTCAACCTGATGCACTTCCGTCCTGCCACTGTCGACGGTCAGCCAACCGCGGCGGACATGAACCTTGAGGTTACGGTCACACACTGAGCGATCGTTAAGCTCGTGCGGCCAATCCTGGGCCTGCCGTTGAAACTGGCGGCAGGCCCTCTTCCGTTTCGGGCGGATCTCTGGGCCTTGCAGGCGCAGCCGGAGCGAGCGGTCCGAGAGGAATTCGTCCGCTGACAGCAAAGGGCGAGCCTTCGCGGCTCGCCCTTTGCTGATGACATCCACCCTGCGCTTACTTCGTTGCCAACTCCGCGTTGGCGCCGGCCTTGAGGACCGCAGCCTTGTCGGTGACCTCCCACGTGAAGGCTTCGCCGCTGCGGCCAAAGTGGCCGTAGGCCGCAGTCTGCTTGAAGATGGGACGGCGCAGGTTCAGGCTCTCGATGATGCCCTTGGGAGTGAGGCTGAAGTTCTCGCGAACCAGTTCGATGAGCGTGGCTTCTGGGAGCGTGCCGGTCCCGAAGGTGTCGATGCGGATACTGACCGGCTCGGCGACGCCAATGGCGTAAGCGAGCTGAACTTCGACGCGGTCGGCCAGACCGGCGGCGACGATGTTCTTGGCGATGTAGCGGGCCATGTAGGCTGCGCTCCGATCCACCTTGGTGGCATCCTTGCCAGAGAAGGCGCCGCCGCCATGACGGCCCATGCCCCCATAGGTGTCCACGATGATCTTGCGGCCGGTCAGCCCGGTATCGCCCATGGGACCGCCGATGACAAAACGGCCGGTGGGGTTGATGTGGTACTTGGTGTCGGCGTCCAGCAGGTGGGCGGGGATGACAGCCTGAATCACGTGCCGCATGATATCGGAGCGGAGCTGATCGTTGCCAACCTCTTCAGCGTGCTGGGTTGAGATCACGACCGCATCCACTCGCACCGGCTTGTAGTTGGCGTCGTACTCCACGGTGACCTGGCTCTTGCCGTCGGGGCGAAGATAGGGCAGTTTGCCGGATTTGCGCACCTCGGTGAGTTTCTCGGCCAGGCGGTGGGCCAGGGAGATGGGCGCGGGCATCAGTTCGGGGGTCTCGTTGGTGGCGTAGCCGAACATCATGCCCTGGTCGCCGGCGCCTCCGGTGTCCACGCCCTGCGCGATGTCCGGGGACTGGCGGTTGATGGTGGAGATGACGCCGCAGGTGTTGCAGTCGAAGCCCTTCAGAGCGTCGTCGTAGCCGATCTCACGGACGGTGTCCCGTACCAGGGTCTGGAAGTCGACATAGGCTGAGGTGGTAATCTCGCCGGCCACAACGATCAGCCCAGTGCAGGTGAGGGTCTCGCAGGCCACGCGGCTGTAAGGATCCTCGGCGAGGCAGGCATCGAGGATGGCATCGGAGATCTGGTCGGCGATCTTGTCGGGGTGACCTTCTGTGACCGACTCACTGGTGAAGAGAAAACGGTTGGTTTTAGGCAAAGCGGAACGCTCCTTAGCTCAGATAGCCGGACACGCCCCCTGGAGATGCGGAGCGCCCGACGACCGGTTCGGATACCTGCCGCCAGCCGCGCCAAAGGAAGAAGCCCTGGAAGAGGCCAGGGAGGCAGCGGCAGCAGAGATCTCCGGTCGTTCCTCCCACGTCGGCATAAAGCCGCATGAGTGGAACCCCTCTATTCTACCTGCACATCCTGCAGGCAGGCCGAAGGCGAAGCAGCGAGTGGCAGAAAATTCGCGCTGAAGGGGGCGGATGCAAGGATGAGATGCGTTCACGGATCCGCCTGCGGAAGCCGTGTGGGCTCAGACCGGGCGTAGGCGCAACAACTGCGCCGGAAGCCTGGAGCGCAGCGCCAGCAGCGCCAGCAGCGCGGCCAGCGCCCAGGCAAGGCTACCGGAGGCGATGATCAGCAGAGCCTCCAGATGTCCGCCGAGCCGAGCCGCCGGTCCCGGCTGCGCATTCGCCAGCACGCTCACCAGTGCGTTGGCGCAGACATGAGCGGCCGCAAAGGCAGCCAGGGCAGCGGCCAGCGCTCGTCCCAACTCGGCGAACTCCAGATGGCGCAGGCTCACCAGCCGCTTGCGATGCAGCAGGACGGCCAGCGCAGCCGTCTGGACCAGCATGCCAATGTCAGAGGCGATCGCCAGACCGGTGAGGCCCAAGGCGTGGAACAGGGCCCAGTACATGGGAATGGAGAGGATGG
>DAHWOF010000120.1 GCA_027335345.1 Granulicella sp.
GCAAGACCGCTTCGGAATGGATGCCCCGCGTTCATCTGGCGGTCGCCTTGCTCAAACGCTGGCTGCTGGGAACCCACCAAGGCGGGGTGAGTCTGGAACATTTGGATGCTTACCTCGACGAGTTCACATTTCGCTTCAACCAGCGCAAGTCACGCAGCCGTGGCAAGCTCTTCTGCCGGCTACTGGAGCAGGCCGTCGCTGTCGAGCCGGTTCCCTACAAATCTCTGGTCAAATGCGCGGTTGAGCCGCCTTTCTCAAACCACAAGATCTAGTGGTCACCTGGGTCAGATAAATACCCATCAGATGGCAATTTAGGCCTGGGTGAGCGACGAAAAGACTCTCCGGGGGTCGACCAAAGAAAGACTGTTCCCTACAGTCGTACCCAAACAGGTATTTGAGGTCGGAGATCCTCGAGACGGTCACAGCCCTCTTGAAGCGGACCGAGGGACTGGATTTTTAGAACCCGCGTTCCGCCAGCCTCTCTTTTCCGCTGTACTCCACGCTGCCTCAACGGCACATCTTCGCCAACTGCCCCTTCGGCTCGTTCGCATGGGGCAGATTGACGTTACGGACCTTTGCCTCCAACTCCAGCAGAAGCCCTCCGCCCGGATAAGCCACCTTGGGATCGACGTTGCCCACAAGCCTTCCGCCTCACGCAAGATCGCCCAGAATCTGATCGCAGGTGCGGTTCTCCTTGATGATGTCAAGGACGTGCCGGATGGGGTTGGGTCTATCGCCGGCCATGACGATCTCTTGATTCGCGGCTCGGGTGGGCTGCGCGGCTGGCACGGTTTCCGCCCACGCCGCCAGATGAATTGCGATCCCGCTCTTGTCGATCGTCGCCAGCGAACCGTCAAAGCCGTGTTGCGATGCAGGCGCTCCGGCCAAGCCGGCCTCTTTCAGCTCACACCTACGCGAGCGCTCTCTGGAACAGTTGCCTTCCCAGCACGATTGCGCGCTCGTCCAGTTCAACCCAGCGCGGATTGCGAATCAGACGGCGCAGCGCGGCAGCGATGCTGGCCTCCGGCAAAACGCCGGCAAGCTCCAGCACCGCGCCCAGCATCACCATGTTGGCCGCGCGCTTGTCGCCCGTTCCGTTGGCCAGTTCGGTAAACGGGAGCGCGAGCACATGCACGCCCTCACGCCGGCAATCGGCCGGAAACTCCTCGCCATCAAAGATCACCCATCCCCCGCGGCGCACGCTCTGGTCGAACTTGCGCAGCGAGGGCTCATTCATGGCCACCAGCACATTCGGAGCCGAGACCAGCGGCGAATCGATGGCCTCGCGCGCCAGGCGTACATGGCAGTTCGAGGTTCCCGAGCGCATCTCCGGACCGTACGATGGCAGCCACGAGACTTCCAGGCCCGCATCGAGGCCGGCCTCGGCCAGCACCTCGCCCAGCAGCAGCACACCCTGCCCGCCAAAACCCGCAATGCGCACCTGCAGATCGATCGTTTGCCCGGCGTCCAGCGCATGCGCGTTGCCTTCCGGCAGATCGGCATCGGCCACGCCCAGAATCCGCGGCAACTCGTCGAGCGCGGGCGAGGGCGCGGGCTCCGGCTTCGGCGCAGCCAGCCGTTCCTTGGTCTGGTCGCGGAAGACACCCAGCGGAAAGGTCTTCTCCATCGTCTCGCGTACCCAGTGCTGCGCCTCCACCGGCGACATCTCCCAGATGGTCGGGCAGGGCGAAAGCACCTCAACCAGCGAAAAGCCCAGTCCACGCGCCTGGTTTTCCAGGGCGCGCCGGATGGCGCGGGCCGTCTGCGCGATCTGCTTGTTGTCGCCCAGACCGACGCGCTCGATGTAGACGGGCGCTTGGAGCGTGGCCAGCAGCTCGCTGACGTGCAGCGGGTAGCCCTCAGTGGCGGCCTTGCGGCCCAGCGGGGTGGTCGTACTCTTCTGCCCCAGCAGCGTCGTGGGCGCGGCCTGACCGCCGGTCATGCTGTAAATGGCGTTGTTGACGAAGATCACGGCGATGTTTTCGCCGCGATTGGCCGCGTGCAGAATCTCCGCCGAACCGATCGCGCAGAGATCGCCGTCGCCCTGGTAGCTGATCACGACGCTGCCAGGAAGGCTGCGGCTTACGGCCGTGGCCACTGCCGGCGCGCGTCCGTGCGCGGCTTGCACATTGCCCACGTCGAAGTAGTAGTACGTGAAAACACTGCAACCCACAGGGCCAACCAGAATCGTGCGATCCTGTACACCGAGTTCATCGATGGCCGCGGCAATCATCTTGTGAACGATTCCATGGCCGCAGCCCGGGCAGAAGTGCGTCTGGTGCTGCAACTCCGTCTTGCGCTCGTAACGATCGTAAAAGGAACGCGATTTGGCGTGCACCACGGTGTAGTCGGCAACCGGTGAACTAGACATGGGCCATCTGCTCCTTTTCCAGTGCTTCTCTCTCCAGTGATTCTCGCTCTGGCGCAGTGCGGCCTTGGGTGAGGCCCTCACGGCTGGCAATCTGCCGGACAAACTGCAACACGTCTTCGTGGGTCGGCACATTGCCGCCCACGCGGCTCAGAAACTCCACGGGGCGCGTGCCTCGGAGCGCCAATTGAACGTCCTCAATCATCTGCCCGTGGCTCAGCTCCACCACGATGAACAGCTTGGCCCGTTCGGCGACCTGCGCTATCCGCGCCTTGGGAAACGGATAGAGCGATACTGGCCGCAGCAGGCCCACCTTCAGCCCATGCGCGCGCGCCTCAGCCGTCACCGCCTTCAGAATCCGACTCACAATGCCGTAGCCCACCAGCACGATCTCGGCGTCTTCGGTTCGCCACTCCTCGGCGCGGGTTTCGTTCCGTTCCGCTTCTTTGTACTTGGCTTCAAGAAGCAGCGAGTGCTGCTCCATCTCGTCGAAGTCGATATGCAGCGAATTGATCAGATTGCCGCGCGAGGCCGCTGTTCCCGCCACCGCCCAGTCGGGCAGTTGCGGCAGGGTGGCCACTTGCGGAAATTCCACCGGCTCCATCGTCTGGCCAATGAAGCCATCGGCCATCAGCACCACCGGATTGCGGTAGCGGTCTGCCAGATCAAAGGCCAGCGCCGTAAGATCGGCCATCTCCTGCACCGAATTTGGCGCCAGCACGAGGGTGCGGTAGCTGCCATGGCCGCCACCCTTCACCACCTGATGGTAATCGCTCTGCTCGCTGCCCAAGTTGCCGAGCCCCGGTCCGCCGCGCGTGATGTCGGCGATCACGCAAGGCAGCTCCGCGCCAGCCATGTAACTGATCCCCTCCTGCATCAGGCTGATGCCCGGCCCGCTTGAGGCCGTCATGGCGCGCACTCCGACCGAAGCCGCGCCGTAGAGCATGTTGATCGCCGCCACTTCGCTCTCAGCCTGGACGTAGACGCCGCCGGTCCTTGGCATGAATTCGGCGGCCGCTTCGGCGATCTCGCTGGCTGGCGTGATGGGATAACCATAAAAGGCGCGGCATCCCGCCAGAATGGCGCTCTTGACGATCGCCTCGTTGCCCTTCATCAGTTGCTTGCGCATCTTGTCGCTCCCCCCAGGGTTCTGGCTGCGGCGACGCCGCCCGGACTCGACAGGCGCAGCACGGTGATCGCACCCGGCTCCGGGCAGGCCATAAAGCAGATACCGCAGCCGGTGCAGCCCGCTCCCGCGTAGATCGCCGTGCGATAGCCATAGCGATTCAGCCGCTCGCCCATGGCGATCACCTTCGGCGGGCAGGCCTCGATGCAAAGACCGCAGCCCTTGCACTCTGCTTCGTCGATCTCCAGCATGCCCCGATCCTTTTTGATCTCACCGGTCATCTTCTTCATCCCCCACGGCTTACCCGCCTGCACCTCTATGCCAATGCGCTCTCCGTCTTTTGCTCCATAAAATAGGCGCACCCCTGGCCCGTCATCTCCATCGGGAGAGCTTTGTTGATCGCCACCATGCGGTCGTTCTGCGCCACCTGAAACGGATCGCTCGGGGCGCGGATCAGCCGGAATTCAAAGGCCCGGCTCTCGTGAATGGAATCGAGGAGCCGCTGCGTCCCCCGCACCAACGAAGTCACCACTTTACCGCGATGCAGCGCCTGCTCCGCTCCCGTCCGCTTGCGTTCGTATTCGTCGCTCCCATTCATCCCGTTCTGCCTCCAGATCGCTCACCGCTCCGCGCCGGCATCCGCCTCGCATGTCGCGCCTGTCGGAGTTGGGATCACACTCCTTCGAGCCCTCGTTATCCTGCGCTCTGGAAAATCAGGCGTGCAGTGACACTGATCACGCATCTCTCGCCCGTTCAGGCCATATTTTCAAGGGCTTGGGTGGTTCCCCGGGCATGTTGACCCCGCTACAGGTTGTGGTTTGCTTTGGTTCTGCCGCTTTAGGAAGGTCAAAACTGCTTTGGTTCTGTGACGACCGCATCTTCCAGCAGCCGATAGAAGAGCACTCCCCGTTGCCGCGATCTCCCGCGGTTGCAGCGAAACGCGAACTTATCCAGGTAGGCGCCCAGGTGTGCCGCGGTCACCGAATCCCTGATGCGTTCCCGGCAGCCGGCGCTTCAGGAGAGAGGCGATCTGGTGTACACCTGGCATGGCGCCGTGGACCCGGATCGAGGCCGACAGAGAGGCTCGAGCCAGGATGCCGGTAGCCTTCCTTGGCTAAGGCATTTTCGGTGTAGGTGTAGAGGGCGCCTCGACTTCGATGGGCGTTTTCCCCAACAACCGGGATCCCCGGCGGGCTTGCCCGCTCTGTCGCAGCTCACGCCTCCTCAACGACACATCTTGGCCAACTGGTCCTCTGGTTCATTCGCGTCGGGCAGATTGACGTTACGAACCTGCGCCTCCAGCTCGAGCAGAAGCCCTCCGCCCGGATAAGCCACCTTGGGGTCAGCGTTGTATGCCGGGTCCGACTCCGCCTGCGGCAGCGTGACAAACTCAAACCCCCGTTGGCGGAACAGCGCAATCAGCTGGGGCAGCATCTTGGCGTCGAACGCTCCCACATGCAGCAGCAGCACATAGGGAATATCGCGCCCGTAGAGCTGGTGCGAGAGCGTTCGCGAGTAGGTGATGAACTCATCGGCCGTGGCCAGATAGCTGCCGGCCAGCGACTGGATCGCGGTATTGTCCTTCTTGACTGCACAGCGCGCATAGACGTCGTTCCAGAGGTAATCGCCAAAGTCGATGGTGACCTCCGCAATCCGGTAGTGATGGTCCAGAAGATAGGAACGCACCGCTTCTCGCTTGGCCACCGTATTTCCCTCCTCCAGGTAAGGGAAGCGGAACCAGCGCCAATCACCCCTGGGGTCTACTTTCTCCAGCAACGGTTGGTTCTCAGCAATGTTGTGGATGTACCTTGCGGCAGACTCCTTGTCCAGCTCGGGATGCGACCAGGTGTGGTTTCCCAGGGCGTCTCCGGCGGCGATCCACTCCGTCAGCAACTCGCTCTGGTAGGGATACTCCGCGGTGCGGAAGCCGTTCACAAAGCCGTAGGTCTGCGGCATATGGTTCTCTTGGAGCACCTTGAGGATGGTCCGGATCGGCTCCGGCCGGTACTCGCCGGGCGGCAGGGGGCCATGAGCCGGCAGGTCATCAAAGGTAAACGCCACCTGCAGAGGCGCCGGCTTCTGGGCCGTCTGGGCCAGCAGGCCCGCAGGGTAAACGATCAGGCAGAAC
The DNA here is from genome assembly GCA_027335345.1 of Granulicella sp. GTDB lineage: Bacteria > Acidobacteriota > Terriglobia > Terriglobales > Acidobacteriaceae > Granulicella. The sequence continues at coordinate 5,623 of DAHWOF010000120.1, forward strand.
AGACTCCAACAGAAGAAGTGAGCCAGACGAGGGCTCCAGGGCAAAACAGACTTCATGGATTCAGTGTAGCCTTCCAGCGCCTGGCAACGCCGTCCGCGGCGGCGAAGCGCCATAGCTCGTCCAGTGGTAGGCCGGACCCTGGCGACGGCGGGCCAAGAACGACTCAGGCGCGGCCTTGGCCGCGCCTGAGTCGTGAAGCCGGTGGCGACAAACTTGGCTTACGCCGCCTCGCGTGTCTTTTTGGCGGCCTCCAGCGCATCCTTGGCCGAGACCACCAGAGCGGCAAATCCCGCCGCATCGTTGGCGGCGATGTCTGCCAGCACCTTGCGGTCCAGTGCGATGCCCGCCTTCCGCAGACCGCTGATGAAGGTGGAGTAGCTCATTCCATTGAGTTTGCAGGCTGCGTTGATGCGCACGATCCAGAGCGACCGGAACTGGCGCTTCTTCTGCTTGCGGCCGATGTAGGCAAATTTCAGGCCGCGCTCCACGGCCTCCTGCGCTGCCTGGTAGAGCTTGGATTTGGTCAGAAAATAGCCGCTGGCGCGCTTCAAAATCTTCTTGCGGCGGTCGCTGCGTTTGGTGCTCCGTTTAACACGGGCCATGGTCGATCTCCTCTTTTGGTCAGCGCCGCCGGCTGGGCCGGGGTCGCTGGTTCTTTGCGTTGTTGGCCATGAACGATCCGTTCGGCCTCTTGTTTTTAGCCCGGCTGGAGGTAAGGTTGACCTCTTCACACAGGCTTGCTGATTCGAATCTCAGTGGGCTCGATCTCGGTCCCAGGGGCCTGAACGCTTTACGGCCCTTCGCTTCTTCGCGGCTCGATCCGAAAACTTCATCCGCTGCGACGCCTTAGGCGTAAGGCAGCATGCGTGCGACCTTGGGCGCATCCGCCTCGGAGACGAGTACGATCCGGCCCAGCTTGGACTTGGTCTGGTTCGACTTTGAGGTGAGGATGTGGCGCATCTTCGTCTGACCGCGCTTGAATTTGCCCGTAGCGGTCTTCTTGAAGCGCTTGGCTGCGCCCGAGTGGGTTTTTAGCTTTGGCATGATGGTTCCTGGGGGATTCCTCAAGATCTCTGGAGATTTCTGGAAATTCCGGAAAGTTCCTGCCTGAAAATTCCTGAAGGAATCGTGCTATTGGACAACGTCATTCAGAATACCATGTTTTGCCCAAAATCCGTGATTTTCCGCTAGTTTGAAGCTGCATCCCTCGAAATGGCCGCCGCGGCCCGTTCGTGGGGCTGGGCGATCCGCACCGTCGCCATCCCAGCCGCTTTCGCCGCCTGGATACCGATCTCGGCGTCCTCAAAGACCAGGCAGTGCTCGGGCGCAACCCCAAGGCGCTGTGCCGCCAGCAGAAATGGGTCCGGCGCCGGCTTGGAGCGAGCGTACTCGCCCGCGCAGACCAGGGCATCAAAAAGATGCAGAATCTTCAGCGTCTCCAGCGACCGCACCACAGACTCCCGCGTGCTGCCGGAGACCACGGCGAAGGGAATCCGACCGTGCTGGAGGTGAATCTGCTCCAACACCTCCGGCACCGGCTGGAGCTGATCGATCAACTCATAGTAGAGGCTCTCCTTGCGGTGGCTGAACTCCGCAATGGGAATCGAAAGCCCATCGCGGCGGCTGAGCTCCGAGACAATGGCCGCCACTGGCTTTCCACCCCAGGCGTAGAAGAGTTCCTCGGTGAAGGAGGTGCAGCCGTATTCCTTCAGCGCCTGGGTCCAGGCGATGAAGTGAATCGGCATGGAGTCCGCGATGGTGCCGTCACAGTCGAAGAGATAGGCCCGAAAGTCGCCCTCGGGAAGAGTCAGCAGCATACCTGTCCAGTTTACCTGCCGGATACCGGACTCAGCTTCCTTGACTACTCCTCCAGCTCCTCCACCGGTCGCTTGGAGGTGGCGATGATCTTGTCCGCGATGGCGCTGGGGACAAAGTCGTAGTGATCCATCTCCATGCGGTAGCTGCCCTCGCCACGGGTCATCGAGGTCAGGGTGGTTCCGTAGCTCAGCATCTCGGCCAGTGGCACCTGAGCACTCACCACGGCGCGCTGGCCCTGCGTCTCCATGCCCTGCACCCGGCCCCGGCGGCTGTTCAGGTCGCCCACCACGGCCCCGGCGGCGGCGTCCGGAATGTCGATCTCCACCCGCATGATGGGCTCCAGCAGCGCCGGACGGGCCTGCTCCATGCATGCCCGGAACGCAAGACGGCCGGCGATCTTGAAG
>DAHWOF010000133.1 GCA_027335345.1 Granulicella sp.
GCCTGATAAAGCGCATCATCCCAGCGCAGCGGCGGCAAACCAAGATGCTCTCGCTGCGCATTGGCTGCCGAGAAGAGATACTGCTCGGCAGCAGTTGGCCTCGGCGTAGGCTTGGGCAGGGACGCAGCCCGCGCTACGCCCATCCAAAGGGATAAACACACCGCTATGATCAAAACTCTCATAGATCCCAGTCTTTGGCTCTATCGGTTCATTTAATGGTTACTTTAGGACCCAACAGTAACCATTCACGAACGCTAATAGTCACCAATAACTAGGTTACTTCAGGCAGCTCCCTCTGGAGTGCCCTTTAAACTCCCCGCCAACCAAAGAATCAAGAGAGATAACGGCCAATTGCGTTGCAGGCTCTCCCGAACTCATGGCTGGTCGACCCTGGGCGGCAATGAACATCCGAGACGAACACTCCTTCCTGAGTACCGAGGGACCGTCGGCTACCAGTGCTTTTTTCATGGAGAAATGGAATTCGGAGAGATGCGATTGGGCCAAGCTCGCAGCCGCTGGGTTGGGCACAGGATCGGGGTTGGGATGGGGAAGAGCGGGCACGGGCTCCAGCCACGAGCAAGGAGTCCGTGGCGGGCCTCTTGCTGTCTGCTTTCAGAACCCGGGTGGCGTGGTTCCTGGAGAGGCTTGCCGAGCGGCCTACCGGTAGAGCAGCACGGCGATGCTGTACATCGAGAAGCCGTGGGAAGGCCCCACGGGGCAGGCCCCCACCTCGGCCTGACTATACCTTCCAGTGGCCAGCCGCAGCCGCAGTTGGCTGGGTAGGCGATTCAGCTTCACCGCCGTAAAACGCATTACGAACATGGGCCGGCGGGGTCCAGCGTATCCGCTGTCCATCATGCAGGTCTGGCGCGCCTCCGCTGTGGTTGGCAACACCTCGACGGTTGAAACTGACTCCAGCAGACGCCCCACCTGCGCCTCCTGCTGGGCGAGGGAGAGATCACTCACAGTCCGATCAAAGTCTTCTACTGCAAACAGTTCCCCGCCTGCGCCCTGCACCACCCGGATGGCCACGGAGTCCACAGCCGGATCCAGCATGTTTCTAAGGTGCTCGGGGGAGTTTAGCCACGCCTGTTGAATCAGAACCGCGGTTGGAGCCTCAGCGACATTTTCGGCGATCTCGCTGAAGCGAAGTCCCGCCGCCGCGCCGCGCGCTTTGAGATTCGGCTCGCCAGGGAACTGATGGGAGATCGCCCCCCGCTCCGCCATCAGCCAAGCGTGCCGGCTGGCGGCCCGATAGAGGCCGGGGCTCCAACGCAACGGCTGCACGCCATATCGCACTCGCTCCGCGTTGGCCGCCGAGAAGAGGTACTGTTCCGCCACAGAGAGGTTTTGCCGGATGGACGGCGACGTGCCAGACGCCGCAGGGCAGCAGAGGCAAAGGGCTAGGGCGAAAGCCTGAACTCTCATAACAACAAGGACCCGACCGGACGACAATAGTTACTCTACCAAGGCAATCCATGCCTCCGGAAGGTCTGCTTCCATCGCGGGAGGCCGATCCAGCGCGGACCCGGAGGTTTGCGCCCCACGGAAAGAGATAGCCTAAATCTGTAAAACGGGCAGACGTTCCCGGTACCGAATCAAAAGGGAGAGAAGCTTGCGAGCGCCCCAGTACCTGGGCACGTAGCGGCTGGGATGGGAAATAGAGCGGAACAACCAACCCAGGTAGCTTCGATCTGCCCAGTGAGGAATTCGCACCTGATCGCCGCTCAAGAAGGCGATCGCCGCTCCAATGCAATGAATTGCAGGCAGATAATTCAGGTTTTTCTTGAGGTAAAGTCCAACCCGTTCCTGGGTTCCCCCGCCCAGCGTCAGAATCACATGGCGCGGACACAGCTTTTGGATGCGCTGCAGAAGCTCCGCATCCTCCATCTCTTCGCCGGCATAGATGGGAGCCAGGTAGACGTACCCCTCCGGCACTTGGATGCCCTGGCTACGCAGCCACGCCAGGTTTCGCCTCGCGCTCCGTTCACCCGCCATGATCCAGAATGCGCCGCCAGGAAGGCGTAGCTCTGGTTGCTTGAGCAGCTCACGCAGATACTCCAAGCCAGACAAGCGGCGAATGGAATCACGCTGTAGCCGGTTCCATATCATCACCATGTAGGCTGAATCCGCCAATGCCAGATCGGAACTCAGCAGAGCCTCGCGATATTGAGGCTTGGTCTCCAGATCCTTGAGGGCCGGAGCAGCCGGCACCACCAGAAGTCCACCCCCGCGCATCCGCGCCACTGCCTCAGGCGCCGTCCCCACAAAAAAACGGATGCCGAGGATCGTCCGCTGATCCGGCATCTCCCGCTGGATGGCTCCTGACGTCATCTCATGCCTCCGCTGTCTTGCGTCTGATCCGGCTCCTACTTCCCAGTGGCTCCCATGGCGATCTCCTGCTCGATCCAGCGAAAGGTGCGCTCCATGCCATCGCGCAACCGGATGGACGGTTCCCAGCCGAGCTTTTGCTGAATCATCGTGTTGTCGCTGTTTCGTCCGTTCACTCCCTTGGGCGCCTTCAGATCATATGTCCGCTTCAACTTGATGCCGGCAATCTCCTCGACGATGTCCACCAGTTGATTGATGGTTACCAGTTCGCTCGAGCCCAGGTTGATCGGCTCCCGGATCTCGCTGTTCATGATCATCTGGGTACCCTTCAAGCAGTCGTCGATGTACATGAAACTGCGCGTCTGCCGACCATCGCCCCAGATATTGATCTCATGGATTCCCGAGTTTCTGGCTTCAATCACCTTCCGGCAGATGGCTGCGGGCGCCTTTTCCCGGCCACCAGCCCATGTCCCATAAGGTCCGTAGACGTTGTGATAGCGCGCCACCCGGCAGACCAATCCGAAGTCCTCTTCAAAGTGCCGGCACATGCGTTCGGAGAACAGCTTCTCCCAGCCGTATCCATCTTCCGGCAATGCCGGGTAGGCGTCAGACTCCTTCAGCCCGACTGCGTCCTCCCGGGTCTGCTTTTCTCCGTTGTACACGCAGGCCGAAGAGGAGTAAAAGAACCGCTTGACCCCGGTGGCCTGCGCGGCCATCAGCATATGGGTGGTGGTCAGCACACTTAGCATGCAAAGGGCCTTGTTGTTCTCGATAAAGCCCATGCCGCCCATATCGGCAGCCAGTTGGAAGACCAGATCGACACCATCGGCGGCCCGCAGACAATTCTGCTTATCCTTCAGATCCAGGCTAAGGTTCTCCACCCCATCTGTGATCTGATGCCAATCCTCCAGCGGCTTTACATCCACGGCTCGAACCACATGGATCCCACTCGCCGTCAAGCTCTTGACGAGATGCCCGCCTATGAACCCACCGGCACCGCACACCAAAGCGGTTTGCACTCTTTCACTCATCCTGCGAACTCCAATCTGAGATGGAACCTAACACTACCCGCTCGATCTGCGTTGCCGCCGCTCTCCCGGGCACTCGGTTCCAATTTGCAGCCTTTCCCAAATAGGGATGGAGGGATCTCTCCGTCAAGTGTATGTGCAGATAAGGTGATGTCAAGAATCAGCCCAGGCACAACCTGGAGTCTCCCCCGAGGATCGAACGTCTCCGTCCTGGCATTGGTGGCTTCTGCTCCCTCCGTTGTTCCCTGGCGCTATCATCAAGGTTACGGGCATGGCAGAATCCCTCCTCCAATCGAACTCCCGTAACTCGGGCCGGCTCTTCGCTTTTCGTGCCGGTCTCTGGTGGCCAGTGGAGGTCGCGCGGCGTCAGCCGCTGGCCTTAACCGGCTGTCTGATCTTCTTCTTCTTCCTAGTCTGTGCCCTGCTTGCCCCTTGGCTTGCCCCGCATGACCCCGCTCAACTGGATCTTGCAGCTCGTCTTCTGCCTCCTTCGCCGGCGCACTGGTTCGGCACCGATGAACTGGGCCGGGACGTATTTTCCCGCATCCTTTACGGAGCCCGGATCTCTCTGCTGGTTGCCGTCGCCGTTGTCGGCATCTCCCTGACGCTGGGCTCGGCTCTGGGCATGCTCGCCGGCTTCTATGGGGGCATAACGGACACGCTGGTGAACATCTACCTGACCAACGCGTTTCTGGCCCTCCCCGGCATTCTGCTGGCCATCGCCATTGTGGCCTTTCTTGGCTCCTCCCTGGTGAATCTGATTCTCGCTCTGGCGCTGGCGAGCTGGGTGAACTACGCGCGTCTGGTGCGCGCCCAGGTGCTCAGCGTGAAGCAGCGCGAGTATGTGCAGGCAGCGCGTTCGATGGGCGCCGGCGACCTCCACCTGATGCTGCGCCATATCTTCCCGAATATTCTTCAACCCCTGCTGGTGCAAGCCGCGATCGGCATGGCCGCCGCTATGCTCTCAGAGGCGACGCTCAGCTTTCTAGGACTGGGTGTTCAGCCGCCGACCCCCACCTGGGGAGCGATGCTCAACGACGCCCGATCGCACATCTTCGAGTCCCCTTACCTGATGTTCTTCCCAGCCATCGCTCTGGCTCTCTGTGTCTTCTCCTTCAATCTGATCGGTGATGGCCTGCGAGATTCGCTGGATCCACGCACCCGACTGCGTGAGGGGCTTTAAGGGGGTAGGGACATGCCGGACGGAGATCTTCCATGCCAAGCTCGACTCTGATCGGTGTCGTCTCTGACACCCACGGGCTGCTTCGCCCAGAGCTTCTCCCGGCCCTGACTGGCGTATCTCATATCCTCCACGCCGGAGACGTCGGCGATCCCGGGATTCTGACGAAACTTGCCCGCGTCGCGCCGGTGACCGCCATTCGGGGCAACATCGACGGCGACACGCGTGCCTGGGGAAGATGGTCGATGCTTGCCGCCACCGAGATGATCGAGCTGGCAGGCTGCCTGATCTACATGGTCCATGCGCTCCCGGATCTGGATTTGAACCCGCAGGCCGCAGGGATCGGGGTGGTGATCAGCGGCCACTCACACCAAGCCTCTGTCGAACAGCGCCAGGGAGTTCTGTATCTGAATCCAGGCAGCGCCGGCCCGCGCCGCTTCCGTCTGGGCATCACCTGCGCGCTACTGCGCATCCAGGAGGCTCAACCCCAAGCCGAGATTCTGACGCTGGTTCGGGGAGGAGGATCCTAGACAGGCTGCTGGAGCATCTCGCGAGCTCCGGCGGCGATGAGCGCCTCAGCGGCGACTGCGCCAAGCTCCTCCGCGGAGACTCCTAACGGAGCCTCCTTGACGACGTGGGCAGCTTCTTCTCCATCCCGCGCCACCACCATCGAATGCAGACGCCACACCTCCTCTACCCGATGGCAGTAGGCTCCCATAGGAAGTTGACAGCCTCCACCGAGCGCGTTGAGCACCACTCGCTCCGCCGTGATGGCAAACTCCGCATCCGGATCGTTGAGCTCCCGCACAGCCGCGTAGATAAAACGATCGCGGTTTTGATCCTCGGTATCCAGCGGATGCCTGGAACTGCGCGTCTCCAAACCCAGAGCTCCCTGTCCCGGCGCGGGGGTCAACTCATCCACGGAGAACCTGTAATGCACATGCTCTGTGCGTCCGAGCCGGTCCAGCCCGGCCGAGGCCAGCACCAGTGCATCCGCCTGGCCCTCTGACCACTTGCGCAGCCGGGTATCGATGTTGCCGCGCATCTCTACAAAGCGCAGGTCCGGCCGCAACGCAAGCAACATGGCCTGCCGCCGCGGGCTGGTGGTGGCGATGCTCGCCGAAGAGGGCAACATATGCAGCCCCCAGTACTTCTCACAGACCAATGCATCGCGCGCGTCCACTCGCTGCGGAATGGCAGCCAGAGTGAACCGATCGAGCAGCGCTGTGGGCAGATCCTTTAAGGAGTGCACGGCAAGATCAATCCGCCCGGCTAGGAGAGCATCCTCAATCTCCTTGATAAAGATGCCTTTGGCATCCAGGGGAGTACCGTCTTCGTAAGCTGCCGGGGCGACGAATTCGGGCTCCTGCATGCGGTCGCCGACGGTACGAATCACATCGATCTCTACATTGTGCCCATGGTTGCGAAGCAGCCCGGCGATGTGGTTAGCCTGCCACAAAGCGAGCTGCGAGCCGCGCGATCCAATGCGAATGGTGTAGGTATTCACGTTCTTTAGAATACGCGTATTGGCCGTCTGCCGGCATCCATCCCAGCGGCAGCACACCTGGCCTTTGCCTGCGGAGATAGCTTCGTCAAACACCGGACGCTGCCGCCGTGATTTCCCGTTGAACGGGACGACCACGACGGCGCCAACCTGCTTCCGAGCGGGCTGCGAGACAAGCCTTGCTCCCAAGAGGTAACATGGTCGCGTCATATCAGGAGGGAGCGCGGTGAGGATGAAGATTACCAGGACACGGAGGCGGGCGCGGGAGAGTATTTCCGTGCTTCTGGCATCTCTCGCCACCGTACCGATGCTGCACGCGCAGGGCTATGCCGCAGACAAACCCCTGGGCGCCGCAGCCCAACAGACGCCTGCTTATCTGGCCCACGCCGGCATCTCGCAACGCTTGGGACAACCGCTTCCCCTGTCAGCGGTCTTCACAGACGAGACGGGGCGAACGGGACCATTGCGGGGCTGGTTCAAGAGCCAGCCCGTCGTGATGGCAGAGGTCTACTATGGCTGCGCCATGCTCTGCCCGCAGGTGCAACATGGTTTGGCCACAGGACTCGCGAGCACCACGTTGACTCCGGGCAAGGACTATCAGGTGCTGATCTTCAGCATTGATCCCATGGACAAACCTGAGGCCGCGCTGGAAGAAAAGAAGACATTTCTCCGCGAGGCAGGCTGGAGCAACAACCCTGGAGCGGCGGACGCCGTGCACTTTCTCACCAGTGACCAGTCCAGCATCGACGCCATTACGGAGGCTACCGGCTTCCACTACGTGCGTGTGCCCGGTCCGGACGGCAAGATGGATCAGTTTGCCCACTCCAGCGTGATCATGTTCGCTACGCCGCAGGGTGTTCTGTCCAAATACCTGTCAGGAATCGACTACCCTCCACGTGATCTCCGCATGGCGCTGCTGGAGGCCGAGGACAGAAGGATCAGCAATCCGGTAGATCTGCTCATCCTGTACTGTTGCAGCTACAGCCCGGCCGCGGGCCGTTACTCGGTTTCCGTCCTGCGCATCCTGGGGTTGGCCGGTCTGGTGACGCTGTTCATCGTGGCCGGCATGATCTTCCTGCTCACCCGCAGGCCCAAAGCGCTCATCGAAGCTGAGGCCCGCAAGGCTCAGCAGGTATAGTTCAGCAATCGCCCGGCTGTTAAAAACGCTCGCCCTGCGAAGCGCACCCGAAGACGAACCCTGAGTCAAGTAACGTCCGTACTGGGAAGAGATCTCAAGACCGCCCAAGGCCGAAAAATGAGCTACCCGACGCCAAGGCAGCCTACCAGCGCCTAAAGCCTCATGAAATCGAAGACAAGTTAGCGGAGGTTCATGATCTCGCCGTCAAAGCCACAGAGCTTCGCGAAAAATATGACAAAGCCTTAGCCGTAGACGACAAAGAACGCGATTGGATCAGAGAGTTGCAAATCCGACGGGCGGGCCTCTAGAACCAATCACACCTCCTACAAGCCGTTTGGATGGCCTACGACGGCTGAATTTTTGCCCGAATCGCTTCAGCGAGGAAACATGCGCCCGAGGGCGCCCTCCGCCCACCTCTCCAGCAGTTCCCACGCTCAGGTAGAAATTCTATGGCAGGTCAATCCTCGATCGGTCCGAACCAGGACCGCCGCTGAGCACTCCCCAACGGACAGGGAAAGCAAAGCATCTTCCATTACCCAGCTCAGACCTACTTGGAGCCAGGAGGAACAATGCCATTCATGCGCAGGTACTCGACCATCTGCCCATAGTGATCGAATCCATGAGCAGAGATGAAAGATGCGAGAACCGACCGAGTGTGCAGACCGTCAGCTCCGTCAATCGCCGTGTAAGCATTAGCGGGGGTAATCGTCGCAATCGCCTTGTGAGCGTAGGCGAAAGAATCCGCAGCCGCCTTCAGGAGCTGATCCTTCGTCGTCAGACTCTCCACCTCTTTCGCCTCCGCCGGCGCCCTCTCACCCAGGATCTTCGAAGCGAAGTAGAAGTTCGCACCCACGACATGCGCTATCTGCTGCGCGAAGGTGCGAACCCCGTCATACTTGGCCCCCTGCCCGGCCGCAAACGTTCCTGCCGCAGGCGCAAAGCTGTATTTGTCCGCAGGCATCGCTCGCGCGACTCCCATAAACTCATGCTCGAAGAGGTTGAGCAGCTCGTCCTGCGCCTGGACGGGCGGCATCTGGGCGCCGACGGCTACTTTCGCGCTACCGGAACCCATTTGGGCAGAGCTCACCAATGCGCAGCCACCCAGAATCAAAACAGTGCAGACAAACCGTAAACGCATAGATCACCTCACCAGCAAATTTGCTAAGGAGTCTAGCACAAGAAGCAACGGTCTGTTCTTATCCGCACCGAAGAGGTGTTCCCATGCGCCCATCGCAGACCTGGTCTTCTTATTCCTAGCCCTCGCCCGCTTGATTACGTACCGGCTGAGAGCCAAGCAGATAAGGGTGCCAGCACATCTTCAGTCGGCCAAAGACCTACCGGTGGTGCGCGTCGCCCAGGCTGTGCGAATCCTCTATCTCCCGCTCCCCTGCTGCCTCCCGCAAGGCCGTTATCTGCGGGTGCAGCAATTTGCTGGCAAGAGACTTCGTCAAGCGTTCCACTGCGGCCATCTGATCGGAGGTCAACGGGTGCCGCGAGAGCTGCTGTGCAATCCGCGCTAACTCCTGCTGCCGCACCTTCTCGGCGCTCAGCAGCAACTCCTTGATGGCATCGGTTACCGGCGCCTGGGAGATTCGGTCAGTGTAACGCTCCACCTCACGGGCCACGATCGACTCGGCGGCCTCCGCCTCGCGATTTCGCACCGCCCTGTTCTGAATGGCCACCTTCTGCAAGTCATCGATATCGTAGACAAAGCATCCCTCAACGTTGTTCACCTCGGGGGCTACGTCGCGCGGCACCGCGATGTCGATAAAAAAGATGGGCCGGTTCTTCCTGCGTTGCATCAGGACGCGCGCCTGATCGGTGGTAAACACCTGGCCGGCGCCGGTGCTGGTGATCACAATATCCGCGCGATGCGCTTGCTCCTGCAACTGAAACAACGGAATCACACTGGTGGTGACCGTGGGCGAGCGCAGAGCCTCGGCGACCGCCTGCGCCCTGGACTCGGTGCGGTTGGCTACCAGCAGCAGGGTTGCTCCTTGCTGAATCAGGTGCCTGGCCGAAAGTTCGCTCATCTTGCCGGCGCCAACCAAAAGCACGGTCTTGCCGCTCAAAGAGCCGAAGATCTTCCGCGCCAGCTCCGCGGCTACTGAGGCCACCGAGACGGTAGTATTGCCGATCTGCGTCTCGGTGCGCACCCTCTTGGCCACCGAGAAGGCTCTTTGCAGCAAAGGATCGAGCATGGACTTCACCGCGCCCACCTCGCGGCCCACCGACCAGGACTGCTTTACCTGTCCCAGAATCTGCGGTTCGCCCACCACCATGGAGTCTAGAGAGCTGGCCACGCGGAAGAGGTGCCGGATCGCATCGCGCTCATGGTACTGATACAGATGGGGTTCGATGTCGGTGGCGCCCACTTGGAGATAGTCGTTGAGAAAGCGAATCACATTCCTGGCCGACTCGAACCTGGCATCTACCGGCGTGCTTCCGCCGGCCTCTTGCCCGGTGTGCAACCCATCCTGGACGGTAAGAATCTCCACTCGATTGCAGGTGGAGAGGATCATCGCCTCGCGAATGCCGGGCTGGTCCGCAAGGGTGCGGGTCGCATCCGCCAGCCGGTGAGTCGGGATCGCCAACCGTTCCCGCATCGCCACCGGCGCCGTGGTATGGTTCACCCCCAGCAGCAGCAGCCTGGCGGACGGCGTCGAAGTCTGCGCCGCGATCTCCGTCTCCAGATGGTTTTGCGCACCCTGCTTTCGATCACTCATGGCGTCTTGAACCTGTGCACGACGGAGAAGGAGTTCGCCGCCCAGACCGCAATCATCACCAGAAATACAAAGCTTGAAAGATACACCGCCCGCCGCCCGCGCAGCCCGCTATGGGTGCGGATGAAGATCATCAGCACATAGGCGACCCACATGGCGAACGAGAGCAATACCTTGGGATCGGCAAAGAACGCTGTACCCATGGAGTCCAACGCCAGCACCGTCCCAATCAGCAGCCCGGCAGTCATGCACGGCAGGCCCAGACGCAGCGAATTCAGCCCTATCTGGTCCAGCGTCTCCAGTGGCGGCAGCCAACCGCGCTTGGACTCCATTCGCTTCTTTTTTAGCCGCCGCTCTTGCACCAGATACAGCAGGCTGGCGATCAAGGAGAGGAACATCGCCGCATAGGCCGCCAGCAACAGCGCGATATGCAGAAAGATCCACCCGCTGCGCACCAGCGGATAAGCGATCCTCTCATGGCCGGGATGAAACGCCGGAAGGCTCGCCGTCAGCACCGCGATGGGCAACAGAAAGATGCCGAAGCTGGTGGTCCGGTAGTGAGTGGCCAGGACCAGAAAGCCTGCCACCAGCAACAACCCCAGCATGGAGAGCGTCTCATGCGTATCTACCGGCAGAGCGCGGTGCGCCGCATACAGTGTCTCCGTGATCGAAACGAAGTGAAAGAAAGCTCCGGTGAACGCAGCCGGCAGCGCGATATGCCGCCAGCGAGGGCGGTTATAGAGTGCGGCCGGCAGCACGGCCAGGGCGGCCACGCCGTAGAGAATTACCGCAACTCGAAGCCAAACCAGGGTCATACGTTCAGCATCGCACACTGCTGCTGCGCGAAGTTTCAGTATATCTTCCATCTGGCCGGCCATTGTGACTATGCTCACAGACGCCCAGGCCGGGAGGATCCGGGCAACTTCCACGAGCTCGCCGGAAGAACAAAGCACGCGTCCTTCCGTTGCGTCCATAGATGTCAGCGGGAACAGGGCCAGCCGTGCCCAGGGTGAGGTGAGCGCGGCATCGCCCACCTCCAGCGTGAGTGGATCTTTGTCCGGGCGACTACGATATTCTGTGCATTCAGACTATTTGTATCCATGTCCACCTCCAATCCAATAGCCGCTGCGGGAGACGACCGCGATCTGACTCCGGTCATGCGGCAGTATCGCGCAGCCAAGGATGCGCATCCAGATGCATTGATCTTCTTCCGCCTGGGCGACTTCTATGAGCTCTTCTATGAGGATGCTCTGGTCGCGTCGCGAGAGCTGCAGCTCACCCTCACCTCACGCGACAAGACTCGCGCCGTTCCCATGTGCGGCGTTCCCTACCACTCCGCCGGAACCTACCTGCAGCGTCTGCTGCGCAAAGGCTACCGGGTAGCGCTGTGCGAGCAGATGGAGGACCCCAAGACGGCCAAGACGATCGTCCGCCGCGAGGTCACTCGGGTGTTGACTCCCGGCACAGCGGTGGACGCCAGCCTGGAGGCCAGCGAGAGCCAGTGGCTGGCAAGCATATGCGCGGCCGGGAGCGGTCCTTCGGCCGCTGTTGGAGTGGCCGTGCTGGATCTCTCCACGGGGGACTTTCGCGCCACCGAGTTTGCGGGCCCTTCCGCCTGGGTTCTCGCGCTGGATGAGTTGGCCAGGATCCATCCAGCGGAGGTTCTCTCTTCCCAAACTTCGCCGCTTGGCCTTTCGGGCGCTGCACCCGTTGGCCAGAGCCTGCTGAAGGAGACCAGCGGTGGCGATGCCCTGACGGAAGAAACCGCCGGAGCTGAGATTCGCGCAGCCAGAACCGAGCTGGAGGACTGGGTATTCAGCGAGGATTACGCCCTGCCCTTGCTTCGCCAGCAACTGGGCGTGCACTCTTTGGATGGGATGGGGCTGGAACATCACCGCGCAGCAGCCATCGCCGCGGGAGCCATCGTCCACTACCTTCGCGCCACCAAGCAAGGAGCACTGGAGCACCTTGACATTTTGCGCTTCTATCAGCGCAACGATGCGCTTGAACTGGATGCTGTCAGCGTCCGCAATCTGGAGCTGGTAGAACCGTTATTCTCCGCCGAAGGGCCGCAGACCACGCTCTTCTGGACGCTGGACGCCTGCTGCACCCCCATGGGCAAGCGTCTGCTGCGCGCACAGATTCTCCGGCCCATGCAATCGCTGGAGGCTATCCAGGCTCGGCTGGATGCGATTGCGGAGGGGGTCTCCAACCTGCGCTACCGCGAAGGCCTGCGCCGCTCCATGGAGGGGATTCTGGATCTGGAACGTCTGCTCGGTCGGGTCTCCATGGAGACGGCTGGTCCCCGGGAGGTGGTGGCGCTGGGCAAAACCCTGGCGCGTTTGCCTGGTCTACGCTCCGCGGTCTTCGAGTTTGTCACCGCGAACCCGTCCAGTCCCTGGGCTCAATTTGCTAACGCTCTGGATACCCTTGACGACCTCAGTGAACTCATCGCCCGTACCTTGGTTGAAGAGCCGCCCTTGACGCTGGGCGACGGTGGGGCCATCCGCGAGGGCGTAGACCCGGATCTGGATGCCACCCGCAACCTGTCCTCAACCGCCCGGCAGCGCATCGCCGCCATCGAGGAGCGGGAGCGGGAACGCACCGGGATTGGTTCGCTCAAGGTTCGCTTCAACTCCGTCTTCGGTTACTCCATTGAGGTCACCAAGGCTAACTCCAGGTCAGTCCCGGCAGACTATGAGCGCAAGCAGACACTGGTCAATGCAGAGCGCTTCACCACCCCGGAGTTGAAGGATCTAGAGGTGAAGATCCTCACCGCGCAGGAGCGTTCCGCAGAGATGGAACGCCGCATCTTCGCGGAGCTTCGCCGCCAGCTACTCTCCAATGCCTCGCACATCCGCGAGAGCTCGCGCCTTGTGGCTCACATCGATCTGCTCGGCTGCTTCGCGCATCTGGCGGCGCTGCGCGGCTGGGTTCGGCCGCAGGTCGACTCCGGCGGCGTCCTTGAGGTGCGCTCGGGCCGCCATCCGGTCATCGAGCGCCGTATGGAAGAACAGGGCGTGGGCCGGTTTATCCCCAACTCCCTGCTGCTGAATTCCGCACCGGAGAGCGGGGCAGGAGCGACAGAAGTTGACGGGGGGCCTTCCCTGCTGCTCATCACGGGGCCAAACATGGGCGGCAAGAGCACCTACCTGCGGCAGACGGCGCTGCTGGTCATTTTGGCCCAGTGCGGATCATTTGTGCCCGCTGAGAGCATGCGTCTGGGGTTGGTCGATCGTATCTATACCCGCATCGGAGCGGCTGACAACCTCGCTCGCGGCCGTTCCACCTTCATGGTGGAGATGACCGAGACAGCCGCCATCCTCAACACGGCCACTCCGCGTTCGCTGGTGCTGCTGGATGAGATGGGCCGCGGCACCTCCACCTATGACGGCCTCTCGCTGGCCTGGGCTACGGTAGAGCATCTGCACGACGTGATTGGGTGCCGCACCCTGTTTGCGACCCATTACCACGAACTCACCCTGCTCGCCGATCGGCTGACCCGCCTGCGCAACGTGCGCGTCACCGTCCGCGAGGGCTCCGGAGGAATCGTCTTCCTGCATACGGTGGAGGCGGGCGCCGCCAGCAAAAGCTACGGCATCGAGGTGGCTCGCCTGGCCGGCCTTCCCAGCCCCGTGATCAGCCGCGCACGTGAGGTGCTGAAGGCGCATGAGCGCGCTGAAGATCAGCAGGTTCGCGAGGCTGGGGAGAAGTTGTCCAACGAGAGACGCCCGATGAACCTGCAGATGACCATGTTCACTCCACTCTCGCAACGCATCGTCGACCGCCTGGAGGAGCTGGATCTTGATGGCTTGACCCCTCGTGAGGCTCTTCACCTGCTGGCGGAGCTACAGAATGAGTTGCGAGGCGGCGCATGAGCACCCATTCCAGCCGACACAGCGAGCCGGCGCCCCAGCCTCATCCGCTGCTGGTTGCCGGGGTCATGAGCGGCACCTCGGCTGACGGCATCGATGTAGCGCTGTGCCGCATTCGTCCTGGTCTGCATGCCGCAGCTCTGCCGCGCGTGAAGCTGCTCGGCCATCGGACCTTCCCCTACGAGAAGGCCCTACGCTCCGCCATCCTCGCCATTGCCGCAGGCCGCCAAACCACGGCGGCTGAACTCTCGCATCTCTCCTGGCGCTTGGGAGAGCTCTACGCCAACGCCATCTCGACCACCTGCGCGAGTCTGCGCCACAGACCTCAACTGGCTGCCATCCACGGCCAGACCATCTACCACCAAGCGGGTTCGGCAAAGTTTCTCGGAGCCCCGGTCCGCTGCACCTCTCAGGTGGGAGAAGCCGCTGTGATCGCGGAGCGGATGCGCATCCCCGTCGTCAGTGACTTCCGCCCAACGGATCTGGCGGCCGGAGGCCAGGGAGCGCCGCTGGTTCCCATGTTGGACTTCTGCAGCTTTCGCCACGCGACGAAAAATCGGCTGCTGCTGAACCTGGGCGGCATCGCCAACGTCACCGCCCTTCCTGCCGCCGGCTCCATCGCTGAGGTCCTGGCCTTTGACACCGGCCCGGCCAACATGCTCATCGATCTGCTGATGCAACGGCTCTACCACCGCCCTCTGGATCGAGATGGCGCGGTCGCAGCCTCCGGCCGCGTGCTGCAACCGGTCCTGGACCGGCTCATGACCGTCCCTTACTTTTCGCAGCCTGCACCCAAATCCTGCGGACGGGAGCAGTTCGGCACAGCCTTCGCCGAGCGTCTTCTCTCCCAGTGCAAGCGGACAAGTACGCGACGCCAGGACGTCATCGCCACGGCCACCGCGCTCACCGCAGCCACCATCCTGGACGCCTACCGGCGCATCTGCCGTCCCCATCTGGAGAAGTACGGATCGCTGGTCCGGGCCACAGAACTGCTGGCCGCTGGGGGAGGAGCTCGCAATTCGACCTTGATGCGCATGCTTGAGCAGGGGTTCGCACCGCTCGGCGTCAAAGTCTCCAGCACCGCCGATGCCGGCCTTCCAGTGGAGGCCAAGGAGGCCGCTGCGTTCGCCCTGCTCGGTTGGCTCACATGGCATCACTTGCCCGGCAACGTGCCCTCCGCCACCGGAGCCACCCGGCAGGTCATTCTGGGCAAGGTCACCTTCGCATGACGCACTACCCCATGCCGCCACATTCCGCGCGGACCCTCCGACCAAGGTCTTTTCGGCAATTCTCCTCTCCGGACCCTGCGCCGGCTCAACCATCCTGGCGCCGGAAGCGCAGTCACAGCCTTCTGCTCACCGTTGCTCTGGCTCTCACCGGCTGCCGCCCAGTGCCCCATCCGCAAACCCTGGTCTTTCTCATCGAATCCTCGCCCAACAGTCTGGATGTCCGTCAAGGCACAGACTCTCAGTCCGAACGCATTGGCGAGCTCATCTTCGACCCCCTGGTGCGCAAGGATGCTCACTTTCATCTGCAACCATGGCTGGCCACAAGCTGGCTGCAGCCCGATCCACTCACCTGGATCTTTCATCTTCGTCCCGGCGTTCACTTCACGGACGGCCATCCACTCACCTCGGCCGATGTCGCCTGGTCTATCCGCAGCATGACCAACGGCTCGATTGTCACGGCCAAAGGCGGCGCCTTCAAGGCCATCACCGCAGTGGAGACTCCGGATCCGCTCACGGTCATCGTCCATACCAGCACACCTCTACCCAGTCTGCTCTTCAACCTGAGCGACGGGCTGTTTGGGGTGGTGGAGAACGGAGCCGGCGCCGACGAAGGCCTTCATCCCGTTGGCTCCGGTCCCTTCCGTTTCATCTCTCAGGTTCAGGACAAGGATGTGATCCTGGAGCGTAACCCTGCCTACTGGGCAGGAGCGCCCAGCCCAACCATCCGGCGAGTCCGCTTTGAGGTGGTTCCGGATACGATCACCGCCGCTCTGGAGATGGAA
>DAHWOF010000138.1 GCA_027335345.1 Granulicella sp.
GCCGGAGTACGCATCCAGACCCGCCGTGTGACCCACTACCAGAATGGCAAGATGGTCTTGCGTTGGATGGCTTCGGCTTTCCTCCGCACCGAGAAGCGCTTCAAGCGCATCATGGGGCACAAAGACCTATGGGCGCTGGAAGCCATCCTCAACCCCACTGCGACCCCAGCAAGAAAGTCGCGCAGTAACATCAACCTAACCGCCGCTCTCCACTTTCAACTGTGAGCGGGACATGCTCCTTTCCTGCTTTCAACATTGGTTCTGAACTGAGGCCCCTTCCCTCCACTGGCATTACCCAGCTTCCCCGGTACTACGAGCCCCTCCGTCACCCCAGTGCGCCCGGCCTGGCCGTCACCGGCATCCGGTTGGTCGATGTGCTCGACCACGCATGGGGCTTCCCGTGTTGCATCGGTCGTCCTCTTGTATGCATGCCACCGCCACTACCCCGGCAGAAGAGCACGGCGTGTTTTTCGTTCAACTTCCTTGCGCTAGCAGCCTTCCCCGGTTTCATAGCGGGTCGGCTTCTGCGGCCACATTTCGGGGCTTGCTCAGCGTTCACTCACGTTGCGACCTGCATACTCGCGGGATCACTCACTATCCCGTAGTGTCCGACGTGAGTTCGGCCGGCTTATCAGTCCTCATCACCCATGAATCGCTGAATAGAATCGCCGCGAACGACCAGCAGCACTTCCAGAGCGAGACGTTCAAAGGAGCGATCCGTTACACGGTGAGGCGGGAGAGAAATGGCGCATCACACAGGCAAGAGGCAGTTTCACGGTAAGCACAAGATGCTGCACCAGGTAGGCTTCTATGAGCTGTCCGGCTGATTCACTTCGATTCTATTCAAGGAACCGAGTGGCGTTTGCGGGCCACGACGTCGGTTCAAATGCAGCGGGGTCAGTACTGGTGGGTCGGCTTTTCGTCAGTAATGCAAAACCAATGGCTGGCCCCCTGTCGGCGACAAGACACGCACCAACCGAGGGAGTAGACCTCTGCCTTGGCGGGAGTGGTCGGTTCTGGCGGTCTCAAATCTCAGCTAAAGAACATCTGAGGGGGCGGGCAAGCGCATTACGTTCCATTCTTCCCCTGACCGGAGGCTGCGCCCACGAGTACCTTTGAACGGCTTTGTCCCACCCGGCGATCTTTATCAGGGCATGAGTCATGCGCGAAAATCCGGAACAGACCGCACAGCTTCGGCTCGGCAAAATGATTAAATCTACCTCCAGCAGCAAGACTTGTCACAGCCCCATTTTTGTAGCCATAGGCTGTTGATATAGCAATAGGTCCATTAACGACGCTGGCGAAGATGCTGTTAGCGGTATGATCGTCTCCAGATGAGAACTGCACGTTGTCTGCTGATTGCTTTCTTCCTGCTGGTGGCAGGTGGTGTGGGGTATGGACAGGGTACTGCGCCGACCTTCCGGTACGAGACGGCACGCGGCCCGGTAACGCTGCCGGGACGGGATCCGGCGCAGGGTGGCACGACGGTGATTCCGACCGTACTGGCGCCGGTGCGGCTGCAGTTCGACGCCACGCGGGTCGCAGGCAAGCCGGTGACGCTGGATGCCGCCGGGGATATCCCGCAGGTGCTGCGATCGCCCGTGTTCGCAAAAGCTGCGTTCGGGCCCGAGGGGGCGATGCAATACGTCGACGCGATGCTGCGCGCGACGACGGGGACAAAGACGGCGGGATGGCATACGCTGCTGCGTGTGTTGGAGGTGCGGCCAGTGACGGTGGAGATTCCGGCCGGGCACGGATATCTGCTCACTTCGAAACAGACCGGGACCATGCTGGGGATGGTGGATCAGGAGTACCTCCAGCGGGCTATCTTCCAGCAGATTGCGCATGAGGATGGCAAGCTGATCATCGCCGTGACGCGGAACGCCGCTTACTACACCTACGGCGACGCGACGGTGTGCTGCTCGTGGGGAGCGCACGGCGTGGACCAGGTGACGGGAAACTCGTTTGTGCTGGCGTCATATCTGGGGGCTACACCGCCACTGGTAAAGGAACGCGACGTGCAGCCGCTGACGGAACAGCTGGCGGAGTGGGTGAACGATCCCCTGCATGACCCGTTGTTCCATGTGTCTTTCAGAAAGCCCTTGCCGCCGGGAGAGAACGTGGTTCCGGCCTGGAGATGGCCGGCGGAGGCGCAGCAAGCGCATTCCGGATGCGGTGGAGACAGCCCGGCAACGCGGTACACGCTCGAGGAGCCGCTGGACACCAACCAGCGCAGCGATCTACCTGCGGGGCCGGCGCAAATGGTGCAGGCGAGTGGCACGGTGTGGCGCGTAGCGGATGTGGCGCTGATGAGTTGGTACACCGGAGGAGCGGGGCCCTACAGCTTTCCGAATGGACAAATCTTGCGAGCACCGGCGGATCGATGCCCTGTGCGGCGTATGCCCTTGGCCGGCGCAGTGAACGTGCCTGCGCCTCCTCCAGAGGTGGCGGCCACGCCATCGGCCGGCGCAACCAACGGGCACGAGCTCATCGGGTACTGGACGGGAAGCGGGCCGGGAGGAACATTGCTGCGACTGCGCGATGTCTCCCCGCAGTGGGATGTGATTCTGGTGGCCTTTGCCAACGTCAATCACCAGGCGCCGGAAGGCACAATGCAGATGCATCTGCGCCCAGGCATGGATCTGGGACAAGTGAAGGACGATATTGCGTGGCTGAAGAGCCGGGGCAAGAAGGTGCTGATCTCGCTGGGCGGCGGAGGAGAGTATTTCTCGCTGGCGCAGCGGTCGAGCATCCCCAACTTCGTCAACTCGGTAACCCGGATTGTGACCGAGTATGGGTTTGATGGCATCGACCTGGACTTCGAGTCGCCGTCCCTGGAACTGGACCCGGGGGACAGCGACTTCCGGCGCCCGAAGACGGCCTCTGTGGTGAACCTGATTACGGCGCTGCACCAACTCCGAGAGCACTTCGGTCCCAGCTTCATGCTGACGCTGGTGCCGGAGGGGACGCAGATTCCGGGAGGGTATCCGAGCTACGGCGGCCAGTTTGGATCGTACCTGCCGCTGCTGTGGGGTGTGCGGGACATGCTGACGTTTGTGGACGTACAAGACTACAACACGCCGCCGCTCGAAGGTCTGGATGGTGAGCCCTATCAGATGGGTTCGGTGAACTACGATGCGGCAATGACGGAGCTGTTGCTGCATGGGTTCAATGTGGGCGACCGCGCGGGAGAGTTCTTTCCCCCGGTGCCTGCGGACAAGGTAGCCGTGGGTTTTTTGACGGGGACGGCAACTCCGCAACTGGTGAGCGGAGCGATGCAGTACCTGATCACGGGAAAGGCTCCTGAGGGAGTCACCTACCGGCTGCGGCGGCCGGGCGGATATCCGGAGATGATTGGCGCAATGTTCTGGACGATCGACGGAGATCGGATCGAGAACTACGATTTTTCCAATCTGGTGGGGCCGCAGTTGCATGGATATCCGAAACTAAAGAGCGCAAAACAATCAGGGGGAAGACAGCAGGCGCCCCAACCATGAAAGAAGCACGATTGATCCGGCCCGATCAGACTCTCATGCAGCAGAAGCAATGAGAGGTTCTTTGAAGATGGCTTTGGCTCGGTCTGAATCGGTCTCGATTGAGGTTGCGCCTTCGGCTGCGACAAACTGATCAGATTTCATTCGCCGTTCGCTGCAAGTTGCCAGCTCGGCAGGGCCACTATGTCGCATTCCGGGCGTAACCGGCGTTGCGGCAGCGGGTCCGGTCCGCCCGGGTTGAACCCTCGCAGAGAACGATGCGATAGACTGGAAGTGGTGCAGGCTCCGGCTCTTCGGCAGCCGTGAAGCCCGGCGCAACCGACGTCCTCCGGCGCGACTCTGCGCCGAGACACACTCTCTTCAATGGAAAGAACAGGACAACCTCCGCAGTGAGCAACCCGACGACCGCCCAGACCATCCGCAACATCGCCATCATCGCCCATGTGGACCACGGCAAGACCACGCTGGTGGACGCCATGCTTCGCCAGTCCGGCACCTTCCGCAGCAATGAGGTGGTGGCCGAGCGGGTCATGGACTCGAACGATCTGGAGCGGGAGCGCGGGATCACGATTCTGGCCAAGAACACGGCGATCCACTACAAGAACTCCAAGATCAACATTGTGGACACGCCCGGTCACGCGGACTTTGGCGGCGAGGTGGAGCGCGCCCTGAAGATGGTGGACGGGGTGGTGCTGCTGGTGGACGCCAGCGAAGGCCCGCTGCCCCAGACACGCTATGTGCTCTCCAAGGCGCTGGAGGCCAGGCTGACGCCCATTGTGGTGGTGAACAAAATCGATCGCCCGGATGCGCGCCCGCAGGAGGTGCTCAACGAGGTCTACGACCTGTTCATCGACCTGGATGCCGATGAGTCGGTGCTGGACTTCCCGGTGATCTATACCAACGGCAAGGCAGGCACAGCGACCATGGATCTGGCCCAGCCAGGGACGGATCTGCAGCCGCTCTTCGAGTTGATTCTGGAGACGATTCCGGCGGCTCCGGGCACGGCCGATGGCCCGCTGCAGGTGCTGGTGACCAACCTGGACTACTCCGATTATCTGGGCCGGCTGGCGATAGCACGGGTCTTCAACGGCACCCTGAAGACTGGGCAGGAGATCAACCTCTCCCGCCTGGATGGGGTGCTGGAGGCGGTGAAGGTGACCAAGCTGTTCACCTTTGATGGGCTCAAGCGCATTGATACCGAGCAGACGGTGGTGGGCGACATCATCGCCGTGGCCGGCATCCCGGGGATCACCATCGGCGAGAGCTTCTGCGCGCTGGAAGATCCGCAGCCGCTGCCGATCATCAAGATCGACGAGCCAACCATCGCCATCGTGTTTTCCGTGAACAACGGGCCCTTTGCCGGACGCGAGGGCAAACAGGTAACCTCGCGCAACATTCGCGAGCGGCTGGAGCGCGAGCTGTTGACCAATGTGAGCATCCGGGTGGAGGAGACGGGCAGCCCGGACAGCTTCAAGGTGCTGGGCCGCGGCGAGCTGCAGCTCTCGGTGCTGATCGAGATGATGCGCCGCGAGGGCTTTGAGATGATGGTCTCCCGGCCGACGATCGTCACCAAACGGATCGACGAGCAGTTGATGGAGCCCTCGGAGATTCTGACCATCGATATTCCGGAGAACTTTGTGGGAACCGTGATCGAGCGCCTTGGGCCTAGAAAGGGCGAGATGGTGAAGATGGCGAACCACGGTTCGGGCCGGGTGCGAATGGAGTTCAAGGTGCCCTCGCGAGGGCTGATCGGGCTGCGCAACGAGATGCTGACCGAAACCCGGGGAACCATCGTGATGAACTCGATTGCGGGTGAGTATATTCCGTACACGGGTGAGATTCCGCAGCGGCCCACGGGGGCGCTGATCTCCGACCGGCAGGGAACCACGACGCTCTATGCGCTGGACGGCATCCAGGATCGCGGCATCCTCTTCCTGGGCGATGGCGTGGAGGTCTATGAGGGGATGATCATCGGCGAGCACTCGCGCGACAACGATCTGGATGTGAACTGCGTGCGAGAGAAGAAGCTGACCAACATGCGCGCCTCCGGTTCGGATGAGGCGGTACGGCTGGTGCCGTTCAAGAGCCTGACGCTGGAGCAGTCCATCGAGTTCATCGCTGATGATGAGCTGGTGGAGGTGACGCCGAAGTCGCTGCGCATGCGCAAGAAGATTCTGCAGGCGAGCGGGCGCAAGCGGGCGAACCGAGAGTAGGGCACGGTGCGCCTGGGCGTAACCTGAGCGGATGGGGAGTGCAAATACAAGGGCCACCCTCGGGCGGCCCTTGCCGTTGTAGCGTTGGTTGTCGTTGTAGGGTTGGTTACTTCCGTGCGTGGGCGAAGCGCTTGTTGATCTCGTCCCAGTTGACGACGTTCCACCAGGCGGCCAGGTACTCGGCGCGGCGGTTGTTGTACTTCAGATAGTAGGCGTGCTCCCAGACATCA
Organism: Granulicella sp.; assembly: GCA_027335345.1. Classification (GTDB taxonomy): domain Bacteria; phylum Acidobacteriota; class Terriglobia; order Terriglobales; family Acidobacteriaceae; genus Granulicella. The sequence continues at coordinate 5,938 of DAHWOF010000138.1, forward strand.
TTGCCCATGATCGGGTAAAGACCGTCGGAGAACGGAGAGTCCTGGTTGGGTTTGGTGACGATCTCCAGCTTGCCGCCCTTGTAGACCAGAAAGCCCCAGCCGGAGCCGAACTGTTTTACAGCAGCATCTTCGAACTTCTTTTTGAACTCCGCAAAGCTGCCAAAGTCCTTGTCGATCTGCGCGGCGAGTTCCCCGGTGGGATTGCCGCCGCCGTTGGGCTTCATGATCTGCCAGAACATGGTGTGATTCACATGGCCGCCGCCGTTGTTGCGCACCGTGGCGCGGACATCTTCCGGCACGCTGCCCAGATCGGAGATCAGCTCCTCAGGCGTTTTTTTGCCCAGCTCCGGATGTTTCTCCACAGCGCCGTTCAGATTGGTGACATAGGCCACGTGGTGCTTGTCATGGTGCAACTTCATCGTCGCTTCATCGATAGTGGGCTCGAGAGCGGCATAGTCATAAGGAAGGGGAGGAGTTTCGAAGGCCACGGGAGTTGCTCCTTTATCGTTCTTGGGTTCGCTTGAAAATGCGCAGCCAGGGCTTCGCACTTCCACTTTGGATGCCGGCGTCGCGCTCTGCGGTGCGCCTCCTTGAGGATAGCCGAGTTTGAGCCGAGCCGGGGAGGGAGAATGACCAACGGGGAAGAAGTTGGCTGTGGGCCGCGAAGTTCAGATGGCCCGCCACTTGCCGGGTGAGGCTTTGGCTGGTGAGGACAAAAGAGAGGGCCGCGGAGATGAGGCCCCGGGCCCATGGAGGAGACTTTGGGGAACGGAAGGCTCCGCATGGCGCCCGAGCGCATCGCCCGGAAGCGCCCTGCCTGGCAGAGCCCTGCCCGGCGGAACCTGACCGGCAACGTGGCCGGCCCCCCTGGCGCTGCGTTGGGGGGCCTCATCCCGCCCACCGGCGGGGGTGGTTACCCGACCGGCGGCGGGCGGAGGCCAGAGAACGCAGAGGATCCGTCATGCGACCGGAGAATGCGAGGGACTCCGGTATGGCAGCGGATCCCCTGAATGGAGACCGTGCATTGATCCCCTGCCACAACGATCCGACCGTTGCCGCGCCGGCGCGGTGACTGGAATCACGCGGGTTGAGCTGTAACGGGTTGAGCTGTCGATCGCGGAGCACACACGGGCCGGGAAGCAGCCATGCTGGGGAAGGGGCCAGCAGAGAGAAGCCAACGGGAAAACGGGCCTTTAGCGATTGTGAAACTCCAAGCCTAACAGCCAGTTGCTCATTCTGTGGTCGAATAGGGGTATGAGCGTTTCCAACGGCAACTACAACTGGCTTCAGGATGATGGCCCAGCCTTTGGATCTCCCGGCATTGCTCCGCGCTGGACATCCAGTCAGAAGGATGCGGTGATCACGGCCTATTCGGCGTCCACCCGCACTTGGTTCACGGTTTCACACGGAACGATCAACGAGATTTACTATCCGACGATCGATCATCCGCAGACGCGGGACATGGAACTCCTGTTCAGCGACGGGGAGAGCTTCTGCCATGAAGAGAAGCGCGATCTGCTTTACAACTTCCACTACGTGGATGAGAATGCGCTTGCCATCCGCATGACCGGCCACGATCCCGAAGGGCGCTACTCCGTCACCAAGGAGCTGATCACCGATCCGCACCATGCCGTGGTGTTGATGAACGTGAAGATCAGCGGCGACGAAGATGTGCTCTCGCGGCTGAAGTGTTATGCGCTGGTGGCGCCGCATCTGGATGTCGGCGGAAAGGGCAACTCGGCGCGTTCGCTGGACATCGCCGGGGAGCGCTGCGTGCTGGCGTGGAAGAATGAGTTTTCTCTGGCCATGGGAGTCGACTGCGGCTTTGAACGCACCAGTTGCGGTTATGTCGGCGTCAGCGACGGCTATACCGACCTCTCCGAGCATCTTCGCATGACCTGGAACTTTGGCCAGGCGCTGGACGGGAACGTCGCCATGATGGGCGAGATCGACGTGGCCCAGCATCGCGAGTTCACCATCGCCATTGCCCTGGGCCGCGGACATCATTCGGCGCTATCCAGTCTGATGCACTCGCTGTCGATCCCCTTTGCGCAGCTTCAGGAACGCTTCATTGAGGAGTGGCATCGCGCCCTTGCGCCCGCGGAGCTGGCGGAGTTTTCCACCGACAACGGAAAGCTGATGCGGGCCTCACACGCGATGATTCTGACGCATGAGGACAAGACCTACGCGGGAGCCTTCATCGCCTCAGCCTCGATTCCTTGGGGGGCGTCCAAGTCCGACGATGACCTGGGCGGATACCACCTGGTCTGGACGCGGGACATGGTGCAGTCGGCTACTGCTCTGCTGGCCTGTGGACGGATCGATGCAGCGCGCCATGCTCTGGTTTATCTTGCCTGCACCCAGCATCCGGATGGCGGCTTCGCCCAGAACTTCTGGATCAACGGCATTCCGTACTGGTCCGGAATTCAACTGGATGAGGTAGCTTTCCCCATCATTCTCGCCTGGCGGCTATGGAAGATGGAGGGTCTGGGCAAATTCGACGTGGTGCCGTTTGTGCTGGGGGCTGCTTCCTTCCTGGTGCGCTATGCTCCGATCACGCAGCAGGAACGCTGGGAGGAAAATGCCGGCTACTCCCCCTCCACACTGGCGGCGGTCATCGCGTCGCTGGTCTGCGCTGCGGATATTCTGCACCACCATGGATCGGAGGAGGTCGCCCTCTTCCTGCAGGAGTATGCCGACTGGATCGAGGCCCGCATCGATCGCTGGACAACCACGACGGAGGGGGTACTTCTTCCCGAGGTTCCGCGCCACTACATGCGCATACGTCCGCCGGCCGCCGGCGAGTCCTTCCATAACCCCACCATCCCTCCCGGCATGATCCACATTCCGAATCGCGGCCCGGGGGAGCAGTACGCGTTCGAGGCCCGCGAGATTGTCGATGCCGGATTTCTGGAACTGGTTCGCTACGGCATCCGCCGGGCGGATGATCCGCTGGTCGTCGACTCGCTCAAAGTCATCGATTCGGTCCTGAAGGTGGTGACGCCCCACGGACCGTGCTGGCGGCGCTACAACCACGACGGCTATGGACAGCGCAAGGATGGAGGCCCGTTTCATGGATGGGGTCAGGGCCGGGCCTGGCCGATCCTCACCGGCGAACGGGCCCACTACGAGCTGGCTGCGGGCCGCGACGTGCGCTCCTATATCACCGCCTTGGAGCGCTTCAGCTCCTTTGGCGGCATGCTTCCAGAACAGATCTGGGACCGCGCCGATCTGCCCTCCGAGGAGATGTACTTCGGCCGCGGGGCGGGCTCGGCGCAGCCGCTGGTGTGGGCTCATGCGGAGTATCTGAAGTTGCTGCGTTCCGTAGCCGACAAACAGGTCTTCGATCGCATCCCCGTGGTCTATAACCGTTACATCGCGCAACGCGACAAACAGGTCTTCCATCACAACCTGGCCATCTTCCAACTCGGCCGCCCCATCTCCACGGTGGTGCAGGGAGGAACGCTGCGGATTGTGGATGCTCGCAGCTTCCTGGTGATTTACACCGTCAACCAGTGGGCGACCAAGAGTGAGATGGCCTCGCATTCGCTCGGGCGAGTGGGTTGTTTTGTAGACATTCCCATCGCCAAGGATCAGACGGGAAGCATCGTCTTTACGCTGCGCTGGAGGGAGCCGCACAATGAGCCCTCCGAGTGGCTGGGACGAAACTATGAGGTGTCCATCCAGACGGAGACGGAGACCCAGGGCAGCACCGCGGACAAGCCCAGGTTCTAGCATTTCTCCTATTGCTGGGCATCCTGGAACGGACGTGCGGTAGCGTTTTCTTTGGTGGAAGACGCCCATCGGTGTCGAAACCCCAGCTACACCTACAGGAGAGATGCTGGAGCCTGCCGCAAGGCGTCCGTTCTCTCGCCGCAAAGGCCCGGGCGAGATCCATGGGACTGCATGTCTCCATGAGAAAATGGGAGAGATGATCTCTGTCTCCAATGTAACCATGCGCTATGGCGCGAAGATTCTTTTTGAAGATGTCTCGGTGACCTTCACCGCGGGTCGCAGATACGGCCTGACGGGCCCGAACGGCGCCGGCAAGTCCACGTTCATGAAGGTGCTCACCGGCGAACTGGAGCCCCAGAAGGGTTCCGTGGTGCGTCCCAGGAAGGTAGGCGTCCTCAAGCAGAACCAGTATGAGTTTGACGCCTATCGCGTGGTCGACACGGTGATTATGGGCAACAAGGGACTGTGGGCCGCCCTGGAGGAACGCGAGCTGATCTACAACAAGCCCGAGATGACCGACGAGGATGGCTCGCGGCTGGGTGAGCTTGAGGGAATCGTTGGGGACGAGGATGGCTACGAGGCTGAGGCCAACGCGGCCGTGCTGCTGCAAGGGCTGGACATTCCCAACGAGCTCCACCAGCGCAAGATGAGCGAGTTGCAGGGCGGGCAGAAGGTGCGCGTGCTGCTGGCTCAGGCGCTGTTTGGTGCGCCCCAGGCGCTGTTGCTCGATGAGCCGACCAATCACCTGGATCTGGAGTCCATTCACTGGCTGGAAGATTTTCTGATCCGCTATCCCGGCACTTTGATCGTCATCTCCCACGATCGCCACTTTCTCAACAACGTGTGTACGCACACCGCGGACATCGACTATCAGACGATCATCACCTACACCGGCGGCTACGATGAGATGGTGCTGCAGAAGACCAGCATCCGGACGCGCATCGAGGCGCAGAATGAGCAGCGAGAGAAGAAGATTGCGCAGCTCAACGATTTCATCGCCCGCTTCTCAGCCGGCACGCGCAGCTCGCAGGTAAACTCACGCAAAAAAGAGGTGGAGCGGCTGGCTACCAGCGAACTGGCGCGCTCCAACATTGCGCGTCCCTATATCAACTTCAAGATGGAGCGGCCCTCGGGGAAAACCGCCCTGGAGTTCGAGGGCGTTCGCAAGAGCTATCGCCAGCCGGACGGAAAGGTAGAACACGTCATCAATGGCTTCTCCGCCATGGTGCAGCGGGGTGAGAAGGTGGTGCTGATGGGCCGCAACGCTCAGGGCAAATCCACGCTGCTGAAGGCGTTGTTGGCCAACGCGCCGGGAATCGAGGAGAAGGACGTCTCGATCGACTCCGGTACGGTCAGGTGGGGCCATGAGGTCTCGATCGGTTACTTCGCCCAGGACCATCACGGCTCCATTCAACGCGGCATGACTGCCCAGGACTGGCTGCATCAGTACGACCCCAAGGCGGCCAAGGAAGACATTCGCGGAATCCTGGGGCAGATGCTGTTTCGTGGAGAAGAGGGCCTGAAGATGACCGATGCTCTCTCCGGCGGAGAGGCCGCGCGTCTGATCTTTTGCAAGATCATGCTGCTGAAGCCCAATGTGCTGGTGCTTGACGAGCCAACCAACCATCTGGATCTGGAGAGCATCAACGCGCTGAACCAGGCGATCCAGAAGTTTGAAGGAACCGTCTTTCTGGTGACCCACGATGAAGATCTGATCGATGAGACGGCCACGCGCATCTGGCACTTTGTGGGCGGTCCGGACAACTTCCAGATTACGGACCACAAAGGGACGTATGAGGAGTATCAGCAGATGGCGGCCATCGGCGCGCGGTAGGGGGAGCCAGGACGCGGCAAGCCGGCCTGGAGGCGCGTGCGGTCGAGATACAATCGAGGCATGGATGCGGATGTGAGGATTCCGGCGCAGAAGAACGTCCTTGGCCAGCCTATCGAGAGTTGCAGCGTCGCCCCCCTCACCGGCTTTTACCGCGACGGCTGCTGCCATACCGGGCCGGAAGACCGGGGCATGCACACGGTCTGCTGCGTAGTGACGGCTAAGTTTCTGGCCGTCTCCGCCGAGTTGGGAAACGATCTTTCCACACCCATCCCGGAGTACGGGTTTCCGGGGCTCAAACCGGGAGATCGGTGGTGCGTGTGCGCCGCCCGATGGCTACAGGTACAACGCGCCGGCGCCGCCTGTCCGGTGGTGCTGGAGGCAACCCACGAGTCGGTCCTGGAGATGATTCCATTCGAGCTTCTGCTCCAGTATGCGGTTATTCCGGAGACCTTGCACTGAAGATTTTTCCGTGCAGATGTATCCCCGAGCCTGCACTTCTTTTGGGCGTTTTCCCGAGGTTAGGGATCCCCCGACGGCTGGACCGATGAGGCGGAATGAAGACGCCGGAGCAAGCTTGCTTCGAACAGCCCGTACACACGAAAAAGCTGTAGCCCGCCGCGGGGGGCCGTCGGTACAAAGAGGATCCTATTTGGCCGGCAAGCAAGAGATGCGCGGCGCAACTGCATTCTTTCGAGAGAACTCTTCCAGAGCCGTGGCACGGTTCATGCCATCGATTCATGCCGGATCAATAGAAGTGCAAGAGGTCAATGTAGGCATCGATGATCTGGCGGCCCCAAAGGGCGCTGAGGAGGCTACCCATGATCAGTAGCGTCCCCATCCGCACCCTCGTCATGTGCCAGAAATCCGTTGCTCGGCGGAGCGATGGCGTCAGCACCACCACCAGGGCGATGGAGCTGCCGATGAGCACCGCCAGGCAGAAGGCCAGGACGGTGTGGGACAGGCCTAGCCAAGCCGCCATCAGCAGCATCAGCTTGGCTTCGCCCATCTTGACGCCGTCATGTTTGCGCACCCAATGATAGGTCCGGCGAAGGAGCAGAATGACCAGAGGAGCAAAGACCATGGCCGCCAGCCAGTGCAGCATGGCGTCATAGACCTCGGCGCCGTGACCCTCCAATCCGGTCTCCATGCTCCAGTGCAAAGGGAGCGCGGTCCAATAAAAAAAACTCACGATGAAGCGGGCGGCGCTGACCACCAACCCCAGGGCCGCGCCCCCCAGCGTTAGCCAGTCTGGGAGCCAGTGATGCTCGGAATCCAGCACGGCGAGAGCGATGAGCAACCAGCAAAGGGTCATCTTCACCAAAGCAAAGCCGACCGCGTCATACATGCTGAACGGCGTCCTTTCCAGCTTCAGGAACTCGCCACAGGCGGTCCATGCGGATGCGGCCCAGCAGCAGGCCACTCCCAGTTCCACCAGAGGATAGCGCCATCCCAACCATGCCTTGCAGGCATGGCAGCGCCCACGCAGCAGGACCCAACTCAGGACGGGGATCTTCTCCCACCATGCCAGAACGTGCCCGCACTGCCGGCAATGAGCCTTGGGACCAACGATGACTTCATTGGCAGGCCAGTGGGTGAGGTAGATGTTTAGAAATCCGCCGGCAACCAGTCCAAAGAGCGCAACCGTCCCAACGATCAAGAGGCGAATCATTAGTGTCAAAGGGCACCTTCTTGTGAATTTGTTCCAAATATACTGTAGTCACACGACGCGTGGGATCTTCTGCTGTGAGGCTCGCGGTCCACGGAATGACTCAGGATCGATTGCATCCTTCGATGCTAAAGCTTTCGCCGTGCAGATGGATCCCGATGCCAAAGCCTTTGCCGGCGTTTTCCCTAGTGAAAACGCCACCGCAAGCCCACTTCGGGAGACCTGTCCACACCGAAAGAGCTGTAACCCCTCGCCGCTCCGTTAGATGCTTGCTTGACACTTCCGAGCTTGCTGCTTCTCTTCTTTCTCTTTCTTTGAAATCAAGAATCGGCCTGATCCGCAGCCATTTGTCTTCGGCCGGCAACGGAGGTGATTCAAACAGCTTCTCTGCCCGCTGAGACGGGCGTTTCCATCCAGGGAACTCGCGCGATGGATAATAAGACGACTTCTTCTGAGTCCAAGATGCAGGAACTTCCCGGGAGGTCGATCCGGTTGGAGGCGGTCCGCTGCCGGAGCCACCCTCGAAGGTTGGGATTCCTGCGGCAACCCGCTGCGGGCCGTGCCGGCTTCTTGAGAAGACAGCTAAGCTGCTTGACCGCTGTAGGTCTGTCTGGCTTCCGAGAGGGTGACCTTCACGTTCATGCGTTGCTGCCCGCGGTAGATGGTGAGGGTCACTGTATCGCCGGCGCGATGAGCGTTGAGCGCGTTGGAGAGATCCTGCGGGGAGGTGATCGGCTGACCGTCAAAGCCAACGATGAGATCGCCGCCCAGCATCACCTGGGTATTGCCCTGGTAGGCCAACTGATTGCCTCCGCGCAGGCCGGCGCGGGCGGCAGCTCCTCCCGGCAGCACGCGCTCGATCAAGATGCCGTAATCGGCAGGGAGGCCGATCTCCTGGGCTTCGTACGGCCCAATGGGCAGGCTCACAATGTCCAGCGACGGACGAACCGCGTGACCGTAGCGCATGATGTCCCGCACTACAGCTTCAGCCGTCTGGATGGGAATGGCGAAGCCGATGCCGGCCGACTGATCGGCCCCGCCGTTGGGGTTGGAGGCAATCATGGTGGTGATGCCGATGACGTCTCCATGCGAGTTGAGCAGAGGTCCGCCGGAGTTGCCGGGGTTGATCGAAGCATCGGTCTGAATGGCATCCTCAATGCGATTGCCAGAGGGAAGGATCACCGAGCGGATCGAAGAGATCATCCCGTGGGTCATGGTTCCGGAGAAGCCGAAGGGGTTACCGATTGCATAGACCTCCTGACCCACCAGCAGATGGCTGGAGTCAGCCAGAGTTGCCGGCTGAAGATCCGTGGCGCCTTGGATCTGCAGCAGCGCAACGTCATGAAAGCGGTCGGCGCCGACGACGGTGGCCTTGAACTTTCTCTTGTTCCAAAGAGTGACTTCCACGGTCTGGGCGTTGTCGATGACGTGGTCGTTGGTCAGGATGTGGCCCTGGTTGTCGATCAGGAACCCCGAACCTTGCCCCTGCTGGGGAACGGGTTGGAGGAAAAAGTCACAGCAGACCACCTCGGTGCTGGTGATGTTGACCACCGAGGGCAGCGCCTTCTTGTATACCGCAATGTTCTGCATCTCCTCAGAGGTGTACTCCGGAGCGGCTTCGGCTTCGGTCAGAGAGAAGTCGCCCATGGAACTGCCCGTGGTGGAGGTAGCGCTGCCGTCGGGGTTGGCGGCCACTTTGGTCTTGCCGGGGCGCATCAGGCCGGCCATGGCCCCGGAGGGAGCCCAGCGGGTGGTCAAAAAATAGAAGCCACTCAGAATCAAAAGAACCAGAAGAACAGGACGGAGTTTCATCGTTCGGGAATCCTCGCGCGCCACCGGCATCGAAGGCGCCACTTCGCTTCTCTATCTTAGATGCTGCCCTACCGAATCTGCCCCAGCATAACCTCCCCGGGCGCGATCTTCATCACGTCCTGAGGCTCCGGCCGCAAGGCGGAGCGCATGAACTTCACCTTGATCGCGCCCAGGTCATGGCCCAGCACCATGGGACTGCCGGAGAGGTTGCACGCCGCCACTACCGTGCTTGATGTCCGCGAGCCTGCCGGAGCCGTTCGCACCCAGACCAGCGCATCCAGAGCGTCAAAGTCGAGAATCGTCTGCGCTCCGTCACGCAGCGTGGCGTTATCGTGGTGCAGCGCAATCAACTGCCGGTAAAGGTTCAGCAGCGACCCGTCCTCGCCGGACTCCAGCGCTACATTGGCAGTGGCTGCATTGGGAGCCTGCAGCGCCGGATCGAAATTGCCCGTGGTAAAGCCTGGCAGCAGCGCCGGATCCACCGGCGGCGGCTGGTCGTTCTCCACCACCGCAGGCATCGGCGGGGGGGGGAACAGATCCTTGGGCAGCGGAGGCACATAGGGCAGAAATGTTCCATAGCCCGAATTCGGCGCGGGCTTTGGCCGGGGCGGAGCCGGCCGGGGCGGCGGCTTTCGGGTCAGGTTAGTGGGAGTCCACTGCATCAGCGGAGCGCGACCGTCAGCGGTGGTTTCCAGACCTAGCTCCTGTCCGTACTCCAGCAACACGGCGGAGCGCGATGCCAGCGTCATCATCGCCAGCGTCCGCTCCAGTGCCGTCTGCTGGGCGGAATTCTGCATTGCGTCCACGCGTTCGGCCACCAGCAGTGGGTTGCCCGTGCTCCTGGTCAGGATTCGACCGCCGGTTTCTACGCGGAGATAGGCCTGAGCCCCAGGCCGCTGGATCGCGCCACCGGAGGACGCACCGTCCCCACCTTGGTCCGAGTCTGCGCTCAGGTCGGCAATCCAGGCCGCGCGCAGCGCGTCTGCCGCAGGGATTGCTGTCGGGTTGCCGTTGGACGGGCCCCCCAGCGCGCCCAGCGGCGGCGCAGCGGTGAGCTGGACGTCCCGGGTCAGCGCATCCCCGACCAGCGGATCCCCATTCGCAGGGGCATCGGCCAGCAGGATCCGTTGCCCCGGGAAGGTGTCTGTCAGCTCATGAAGCTGGTCCACCAACTGAGCGACATGCTCCGGACCGTCCACCTGCTGCAAGGCGGGGGTGGGAAGATAGAGCCCCGAGGCTCCCTGGCTCAGCCACGCCCGGGCGGAGGCCAGATACTGCGCATCCGCGCTCTGGGAGGCTGGCGCGCCCAGCTCCACCAACACCCGCAGATGCCTCTCAATCGCATCCCGGATCAG
>DAHWOF010000140.1 GCA_027335345.1 Granulicella sp.
CCGGACGAGCTTGGTAAGGCATCAGTGAGCCGTCGGTCTTAGCTGCCAACGCTCGGGACTCCTCCAGCCTAAAACAAAGCGCTCGACCTTTGTTCCTTACCTGACTGTCCAGACCTCGGTCTGGTCCCCCACTGCCGGAGGGCACTTACTCAGTGAGCGATTAACGGAAAGGTCATCGCCAGTTATACCGCGTCCCTAGTGTTTCACTGGAGTAACGGAAAGTTGCAGCCCCAGCGCCTGCATGACTCGCATCACCGTGCCAAGCTCCGGGTTCCCGTCCGCACTGAGTGCCCGATGGAGGCTTTCTCGCGAAACGCCTGCCTGTCGCGCTACATCGCTCATGCCCCGTGCTCGCGCCACTACACCGAGCGCATCCGCCACAAATGACGGAACGCCGGTTTCTAAAGCATCGGTCATATAGCCGGCAATCGCCTCGCCATCGTCCAGGTATTCCGCCGGATCGAACGCCTTCGTCTTTACCCTGTTTATAGCGCATCCGTTCCCAGCCTCTTGACTGTTTCAATGTCTTCACCCTGGGTCGCCTTGTCGCCACCGCAGAGCGGCACGATCAGAACGGTTCCACGCTGTACGTAATACACGCGGTAGCCGGAGCGAGAGTGGATGCGCATCTTGCTCACCCCGTCGCCCACGGGCCGCACGTCTCCGGGATTGCCAAAGGCAAGCCTCTGAACCCGAAGGGCGATTTTAGCCTTGGCCCTGGTGTCACGGAGCGCCTTCAACCATGCGGCGAATGTCTCCGTTTCACGGATTTCAATCACAAAACGCTTGTAGCCTATAGGCTACGCTGTGTGAGCGGGGATAAGCGGCGAAAAGACTGCCACCCGCCACAGTTTTCTCTGCAACGCGTTTTTGCTGATGACGCGATCTGGTTGTACGTTATTGATAAATTTGGAGGCGCGGGCCGGGATCGAACCGGCGCATAAAGGTTTTGCAGACCTCTCCCTTACCACTTGGGTACCGCGCCCTTCCCTCAAAGACCAAGCTCAACCACCATACGTTCCGGTACTAGGCGTCCAATCGCCTCGATACCCTAAGTACAGTTTCTGTCTTTCCAGCCGTGAGCGGTAAAGATGGAGGTTGTTGGAGCGGGAGACCGGGGTCGAACCGGCGACATCTTCCTTGGCAAGGAAGCACTCTACCACTGAGCTACTCCCGCCCTACCAAGCTAAGTATAGCGAGGCCCCTACCCTTTTGCAACGCAGTCCAGGGCCAGTCAAGAAAGCCAGCATGCTCGATCCCTACGCCAGGTTTTGGCTTATGGATGCGGGCTCGTTCGCGGGGCTCCGGGAGGGCCTGCGGCAGGTGGCGCGGACCCGGCTGCAGAATTCCTCGGCCGCAGGCCGGCGGCCAGACCGCTGCCTTCCAGGCCTCCTTCGCTGCCGGTGCTGTGGTTGTTCTGGGTTGCGAGCCGACGGCTTACAATCCGCAGCCTTCCTTCACGCACGATGTGGGGTGTGATGGTGATCAGAATCTCGGTGGACTGCTTGCTTATATCCTGATCGGTTCCCTGAAAACCTGGCAACTCGCTCAACCCCGGCAGGCCGGTAAGATCTTTGACCTCCTGGGTGCTTACCAGCGTCGCCAGCATCGCCGTATATCCCTCGGGGACGATCACAGAGGAGCTCAGAGACCGGTTATTGAGCACCGGAATGCCATCCAGGCTTCCGGCGCCGAGAGCTTCATCCTTGAGACTCAGGACCAGAGAGACTTCGTTGTCGTGCAGAACCTGCGGCGTGAGCTTCAGGGTGATGCCGAGATTCTCATACTGGATCTCGGGAATTGTCTCCGTATTGCTCCCCAGATACTGGTTCAACAGAGCCGCAATACTGGAGCCACTGGTGGTGAGCCCGGAGAGGGCGCCTGATGCCGAAGTTCCAAGGCCGGTGCTGAAGGTACCGGTCGTCACAGGATAGCGAGAGCCGACGCGAAACTCCGAGGCCGCGCCACTGTTTCCGAGGATCCGGGTGGAATCGAGCAAGCTCACGTCGCTCGAGTCCAGCGCAAGTTCGAAGCTGGGCGTAGAGCCAAGATAAAGTCCGGAGAGCCCTAATCCGCCGCCGAAGATCCCCAGCAGATTGGTGTATTGCGACGCAGTCACGGTTCCGGAGGCCACCAGGAACTCGACCTCGGTAATGAGGTTTTGGAGTGGATTTCCGCTTAGGGTGAGAAGTCCGTCAGCGACGGCCTCATCGATGATGGAGACATTGGAGGTAACCAGCGATTGCGCTTCGGAAGCCACGCTGAATACCCCGGCCGCGTTGGGAGGAATCGTGCCGATATTGTTTTCGATGCTGTGGTCGATCTCGTAGAGCGACACGTCGAAGAGGAGCTCCGGAGCGCCGCCGAGCAGATCGTCAAAGACTGCGTTGACCTCGCGCAAGACCTGCTCCTGACCGCGCATGAGGATGAAGCCCCCGGTGGGACTTGCCGTTACCCCTTTCACGTTGAAGATGGTGCGGGCCACATTCCCGAGTTCCTGCATCTCTTTCTCTGAGTGACCTGGCACATAGATGGTCTCTTCAAACTCAGGCATCAGGTCTTCGCGATTCTGCCGAGTATCCCTGGCCAGCATGACCATCTTCGGTTGCAGGGGCACCGCGAAGACGTTGGCGACCAGATCGAGCGCGCGCGTGGCGCCCGCAAAGTCAACGTTGTTCATGTCCAGGTCGATGGGCGGGCCGTATCCACTGAGCGAAGGATGAAGGCTTACCTTGATGCCGAACAAGCCATAAAGAGTGGTGGCGACCATCTGCAGGGTGCCGTGGAGATGTATGTCTTTCTTGCCTTTGAGGGGAGCCAGTTCGATCGGGCCTTGAAGAGTTGAAGCGATGTCCTGGGCGGGAAACTTGGAAGGGTCAATACTGCCGTAGAACGGTCCGGGCCACTTCGGCTTGGCGGCCTCCGCTAGGGAGGCTTCTTTGATTCCGCCCATGGCAAAGTGTTGAGCAACCACAGGATTGTCTGGGTCAATCGAATGCGCCTCGGCCAGCAGCTTGTCGGCTTGGGCGGGCTTACCAGCGGTTCGCGCCCGGGCCGCACGCTCCACCAGCTCTGTGACGTAGTTTTCACGCGTGACGATTAGCGCCAAAGAGTAATCGCGATCTTTTGGATTGAGGCGGACAGCGCGCGCGAAGTTGCGGATGGCGGCAGACAGATCCTGACGCTCCACGTCTTTGGCTCCAGCGAGATAAGCGTCATCGGCGGCTCGCGCCTGACGTGGTGATACGGTGATCGGAGTGGGGGCCAGCTGAGGCTTCTGGGCGGGCTTGGCGGGAAGCGCGGGTGTTGCGCCGGCTGGGCTGATGGCCGGGCTGTCGGCCGGGCTGGTGGTAGGGGTGGGCGACTGCGTCGTCTGGGCCTCTGCCGGAGCCGCTCCAGCCAGGGCGCTGCAAGCGCCGAGTAAGACTCCCACGCAGAGACGGACCAGCAGCCCGGGCGCCGAGCGGGCTCTCCGGCCAGACCGACGGCCGGGGGGCAAGCCTAGCCCGTAAGTTGGGGTTGAGCGGGGCATTTTCTGTAAAGATTAGACGCACCAAGCTGGGGATGGCACTTTCAGTATGGGTGTGCGCCCAGGAGAATGCGGGAAGGGGGTCCTTCGGGAGGGTGCCCGTAGAGGCCGAGCGTTGGCTACTCCTTGCATCGAAGTGGCTATCGTCCGCTGGAAACGACCTGCAACCCGGGTCTCGACCCACGTGCAGGGCGTACCGACGCCGGTGGGCGTCGCATTCCCTGCCGGATCTCCGCCGAGTCCAATCCAAGTTCGGTCAAGGTGCGGCTGAGGGTGTTGCGATGCATGCCGAGCTCTTCCGCCGCCTTGCACTGGTTTCCACGGTGACGCGCAAGCACCTCCAGGATGTACTGCTTCTTGAACTCACGCACTGCGTCAGCATAGGGAATGCCTGCACTGCGCATCTGGAGGATGAGGTTGGCAAGTTCGCGTTTCACTCGCGGAGTCTTCCTTTTCTGAGAGATGCTTCGGGCCCCAAACAGAAATCAGCCGTCAACAAGCTGGATCACCACACTTTCTTAGTGTGAGGCCAAAGAACTCATTTGATCCAATCCGGTGTGATGTGCTTGAGACGATTCATACCATCCATCAGCCGCAGACTGAGTTCCGTTGGCATGAGGAAGGATACAGCATGGAGGGCTCGAAGAAAATACGGCGCCAACCGAGAATCTTTCATCCACGGAGCCGCGGGCCGAAAAGCGGTCAGGGCCAGCAGCAGGGCGAAGCAGAGAATCGCTCCCCGGCAGAGGCCCAGAATCGCCCCCAGGATCCGGTCCACAAAGCCGAATCCCATCACAGAGATCGTGTGGCTCATCAGTCTGCCCAGCAAGCCGGATAGGACAAGGATGCCGAACAGCAGCAGGAAGAAGGCCGCGAGCTGCGCACCGGCGGGGGAGGGAATGAGGCTTCCCAGCGAGGGCGCCAGGCTGCGGTAGAACCAGCAGGCGCAGAGGAAGCCGAGGATCAAGCCGGCCAGAGAGAACGTCTCCTGAAAGAAGCCGCGTATCGTTGCCCGCACCATCGAGTACGTAATCAGAAGGACGATAAGCCAATCAAGAGGATTCATAGAGCGTATCGGCTAATCCATGGCCGTATAGCTTTTCCCATGCTGGCGCCTACGACAATTTGCCCTTTCTGCGCGTTTTCCGCAGTGAGAACGCTACAGCAAGTCCGCTCCCGAAGCCCCATCCCCAGGGAAAGAGCTATCGCGTGGGGACCGGCACGCTTCCCGGAGTGGACACGGAGGGAAAACCGCCGACGGCCGGCGCCGACCATCTTCGCCCAGGATCGGGCAGAGGTCCGTTGTGCCTGCCCAAGACTCTGGGGCGGGGCCGGGTGGAGAGCGCGCAGGTTGAGCTCAGGCTGCGCTGCGGGCCTCACGCCCTTTGCTTCGGCCGCTGAGCGAGACGCTGACGATCTTGGAGACACCCGGCTCCTGCATGGTGACCCCATACATCACGTCGGCCTGCTCCATGGTGCGCTTGGTGTGGGTAATGATAATCACCTGCGTATTGGCGGAGACCTCCGAGAGAAGGTTGGCAAACCGTCCGACGTTGGTCTCATCCAGCGGAGCATCGACTTCATCCAGCATGCAGAACGGAGCGGGCTGGAACTGGAAGATGCCAACCAGCAAGGAAAGGGCGGTAAGAGCCTTTTCGCCTCCGGAGAGAAGCAACACATTCTGCAGCTTCTTGCCGGGCGGTGAGGCGATGATGTCGATCCCGTTCAGATCGGAGCCCTTGCTTCCCTCCGCCTCCGGATCGGTCAGCCGCATGAAGGCCTGACCGCCGCCGAAGAGCTTGGTGAAGGTAGCTGAGAAGTTTTCGTTGATGATCTTGAAGGCATCGTAAAACTTGACGCGAGAGAGATCATCGATTTCCTTGATGGAAGACTGCGTGTTCTCAATCGAATCCAGCAGGTCTTTGCGCTGGGTCTCCAGGAAGGCGTGGCGCTGGGAGGTCTCCTGAAACTCTTCGAGAGCCATCATGTTGACCGGTCCCATGGCCTCCAGCCGTTGCTTGAGGGCGCGCGCGGCCTCATCTTCCGCGGCAAGCGCCTCAGTCTCAATCCGCTGGATGGTCTCGTCCAGGCGCAAGGTGGAGGCTTCGACGGAGAGATCATTAAGGCAGGTCTGCTCGATATGCTCCAGGTCAGAGGCGAGCCGGGCGGCCCGGGCGCTGCGCTCAGCGCGCTGTTCCCGCAGTGCTTCGGTCTCATGACGCAGGCTGCGGAGACGGGAGTCGAGTTCGGTCATGGCCAGGCGCAAGGCCGAAGCTTCGGCAGAGAGCGTCTCGCCTTCGGCCATCGCCTGGGCGCGGGCCCCCGTGAGTTCGACCTGCCTGGCTGCCAGGCTGGAAGTCTCCGCTTCGCGCTGCTGCTTCTCGGCAGCCGCGGCGGCACACTGTGACTCTAACTGGGCGATCCGCTGCAACTGACTTTCGTAGATCCGGTTGGTCCGCTCGAAGTTGGCATGGGCGTTGCGTCTGCGCTCTTCGAGGCCGGCCAGAGCGGCGGCCGCGGCGGAGGCTGCCTCCTGGAGTTCTTCGCGGCGAAGGCGCAGAGACAGAATCTTCTCCGCCAGGTCGGAGACCTGTTGTTCGAGCGTGGCGCGCTCGGCGTCAAACCCCTCTGACTCCTGCCGCTTGCGAGCGATGAAATCCAGCCGCTGCTGCCGCTGGTCGCGGTTTCTATCAGCGGCTATCTGCCACTGCTGCAGACGGCTCTCAATGCGGGAGACTTCCTGATCCATCTGGCGCAGTGCGGCCCCAGCGTTTGCGTTCTCCCGCTCCGTGTCTCTGCATTCGTGATTTTTAGCGTCGAGCGCGGTGGTGAGGTCCGCGATCTCACGGGCGAGGGATGTAGTTGCCAGCTCATTTTCCGCCAGCTCGGCCTCGATGCCAGTCAGTCTGCCTTGCAGCTCGGCCAACTCGCGTTTGAGGGCCAGGGGGCCCTGCTCGCGGGGTTTGCCCCCGGTGACGGTGCGGCTATGGAAGGTCTCGCCGGTGGGAGAGAGGAAGTAGGATTGCGGATAGTCGTGCGCAAGCCTTCGCGCCGTCTCACTGTCCGGCGCCACGAAGCCGTTGCGCAGCTTGGGCAGGATCGCCTCCAGGGAGCGCCCAAATCCGTTGCGGATCCGAATGCAGTCTCGCAGGGCGACGATGCCTTCGCCCGGGTTCTCCAGGTCGGCCACTTGCTGTATCGCTGAGTCTGGGTCTGTGCTGTTGGGATGCACCAGGAAGGTGGCGCGGCCAGCCACATCGGTCTGGAGAAGACGCACTCCGGCGTCTGCGGCATCCCAACTGGAGACGACGATGTAGTTGAGCTCGTCGCGAAGGAACTCGTCGACCACACTCTCATAGCGCCCGTCGACGTCCAGGAAGTCGGCCAGCGTGCCAAGAGGCGCTGCACCTCCCGGCAGCTTCGATTGGGCGCGGAAGATATTGCGTACCGTATCGGTGGAGTAGCTGTGCTCCCGGATAAGGGCCTCCAGCGATGTACGGCGTCCGTTCAGTGTGGCGGCCTGAGCGCGGAGTTCGTCCCCTCTGCGGCGAGACCTGGTCTCTTCCAGGCGTCTGGTCTCCAGCGTATGGCGCAGATCGACGATCTCAGCCTCCAGCGTCTTGAGGCTCTCGGTAAGGGTCTCAAAGGAAAGGCGAGAGGCGCTCCGTCGCACATGGAGAGAATCGAGCTCAGCACGAGAGGCGAGGGACTCGGCCTCCAGCCGCTCCTGCTCGCGATCGAGGCCGGAGAGCGCGGCCTCGGCCTGAGCGATCTCATTGTTGGCCTGCGCCGCCCGCTGCATGGACTGCATGGAGCTGCGGCGCTGGGTCTCCGCAAGGGCTTCGGCGGCAAGCACGCTGCGCGTCGCTTCCTGAGCCTGGGCCTGCTGCGCAGAGGCGGACTCTCGCGAGCTGGCAGACTCGGCAGTGGCGTTTTCAAGAAAACTGCGATGCTGTTCCAGTTCGCCCGCGAGGGTTTCCAGTTGCGCCCGCGCCTGGGCCAGATCCTGCTCTCCGTTCTGCATGCGCTCGGTGAGGTCCGCAATTCGATCGGAGTTGGTGGAGGTGCGCGCTGCAATGCGTTCGATCTCGACGGCGCAGGCATTGACGCGGCTGCCGGCGGCGCGAATCTGATCGTCCAGGTCATAGCCACGCTGAACCCCATGGGAGTGTTCGGCATCCATCGCTTCGAGCTGCTGGGAACGGCTCTCGATGAGCTCGCCGAGGCGCGCGATCTCGGCGGAGAGTGAGGCCTGTTCGGCGTCCATCTGGGTGAGGCGGCTGGCCAGCACTACGCGAAGCTTGCCGCGGAGATCGTCACGCAGGGCGGCGTAGCGCTCGGCTTTGGCCGCCTGGCGCTTGAGGACGGCCATTTGGCGTGTGACCTCTTCAAAGATGTCATTGACGCGGGAGAGATTCTGCTTTGCTGATTCCAGACGCAGCTCAGCCAGTCGTTTCTTGGTCTTGAAACGGGTGATCCCGGCAGCTTCTTCGATGATGGCGCGGCGATCCAGGGGCTTGGCCGAGAGGATGCTTCCAATGCGCTCCTGGCTGATCATCGCGTAGCTCTCCCCGCCGAGGCCGGT
>DAHWOF010000141.1 GCA_027335345.1 Granulicella sp.
CGCCCACCTGTTCCGCCAGGGTGAGGTCGGCTGCACCGATGGCCACCGGCAGAAACGGCGGAATCTCACTACGGATGCCAAAGCGATGCGCCACAGCGATCACGCGACGGATGCCGACCTGATCCGCCAGCCGCAATGCGGGGATGTTGCGGGAGTCGGCGAAGGCCTCCACCAGCGAGATGGGACCAAGGTAGTTGTGCTCGTAGTCATGCGGCGAGTAGGGCCCACCCGCGGTAAGGAAGGTGGTTGGCTCGTCCAGCACCGTGTCTTCGGGTTGCATTCCGGCCTCCAGCGCGGCTGTGTAAACATACGGCTTGAAGGAAGAGCCTACCTGGCGCTCGGCCTGGGTCGCGCGGTTGTACTGCGAGAGCTGGAAGTCGCGCCCCCCAACCATCGCCAGCACCTCTCCGTTGGCGTTGTCGACGGCCATCAACGCTGCCTGGGCTCCACTGTCCTGCTCCAGCGTTACATGCACGGGGTTTTCCGGGCCGGCAGCCAAGGCGCCGCTGACGACCTTGACGTAGACGATATCCCCTACCTGAACCAGGTCCGTGGCTTTCGCCGCTCCGGTCCATGCCCAGTCACCAGGGACCATGGTAGCCTGCATCTTGCCTATCTTCACAGTGATGCGCGAGGCGGAAACGCCGATCACCAACGCATGGACGTAACCATGATCGACAATCGCCTGTGACCAGTCTGGGTGTTTGTAGCCCTCCAGTGTTGCGCCCTGTTTCAGAACATTCTCCAGCCCTCCCTGCCAGCCACGACGACGTTCGTAAGCGGCTACTCCGTCCAGCACCGCCTGGTTGGCCGCAAGCTGCAAATCGAGATCGAGCGTCGTGTCTACTCTCAATCCAGCTCTCTGAACCTGGTCAGAGCCATACTCACCTTCCAGTTGCCGTCGCACCTCATCGACGAAGTAGGGTGCAATGCCGTTGGGCGGCGACTCCAGATGCAAGCCCAGCGGCGCCGCCTCAGCCTCCATCTCCTCCTGGCGGGTGATCTTGCGATTGTTCAGCATCTCCTCCAGCACCAGGTTCCTGCGCTGCAACGCTCGCCCCGGGTAGCGTAGAGGAGAGTAGTACTCCGGACCTTTGGGCAGAGCGGCCAGCAATGCCGCCTCCGGCAGTGTCAGGTCGCGTGCGGGCTTGCTGAAGTAGTACTCCGAGCCGGCTTCAAAGCCATAGGTGCCGGCGCCAAGATAGATCTGATTGGCATATAGGGTAAAAATCTGCGCTTTGGTAAAACGGCGCTCGATCTCCAGCGCCAGAAGGATCTCCTGCAGCTTGCGGCTGTAGGTCTTCTCCGAGGAGAGAAAAAGGTTGCGCGCCAGTTGCATGGTGAGAGTCGAGGCGCCTTGCACCTTGCCATGAGAATGAACATCCTTGTACGCCGCTTCCACCACTCGCACCAGGTTGATGCCGGTATTGTGCTCGAAGTTCTTGTCCTCAATGGAAAGGATCGCGTTGCGCAGGACAGCAGGAAACTCCGAGTAAGGTTCGACGATGCGGCGCTGCTCCGCAAAAGAGCCAATGATGCGACCGTGCTTATCGTAAAGCTCCGTGGTCGCGCTGGGATGGTAACGCTCCAGTTCGGAGATCTCCGGCAGATTGATCGAGTAGACCAGAACCAGGCCGAGCATGACGCCAAAGCCCGCCGAGGCTGCCAGCAACGCCAGCACTCCAGCCCGCGCCGCCAGGCGCCAGGAGGAGGTCTCCGAGTCCTGAAACGGGAACCGGCGCACCGCGCGCCACAGCATCGACCGTTGTGGGGAGATCTTTCTGTCTGGAGCGCTGCGGGGCGTAGGCACGTCGAATCCAACCGTAGAAGTTTCAGGAGATCTCTTGAAACCGGTGACCGGCGGCCCCTGAAGGCTGAAGAGAGCCCCGGCCTTCACCAGCCCGGGTTCTCATCGATCCCCTGGCTGTGGCCGCTTTCTTCGACGGAGCCTTCCATCGAGCGCGGCTCCGATCGTTCCAAGGAGCCTGGGCCGAAAGCAGGATCAGGCCCCTTTGGCCTTCAACATCTCCAGAGCCTTGTTCAGTTGATCGTCCGGTGGGGGAGGGGTCTTCTCGACAGCGCCGCTACTGCCGCTGGGCGCCGCATTGCTGGCCGGTGCGGCGCTTCCTGAGTCCTCCATATCCAGACCCTCCAGCATATCGCTATGGGAAGGAACGACCGTACCCGGCGTGACAGCGGCGTCCTCAAACTGCTTCCCGGACGGCGATGCGTACTTGGCAATGGAGAGAATCACAGCGCCTCCGTCTGGCAAAACAAAGGTCTTCTGCAGCGACCCTTCTCCAAATGTCTTCTCGCCCACTAGTTGGGCGCGGCCATCGTCCTGCAGAGCGCCGGCAATCAACTCCGCCGGTCCAGCCGTGCCCTGGTTCACCAGCACGATCATGGGAGCACGAGTGTTGATGGCCTGGGAAGGTTCAGCGCTGAAGATCTGCTCGGGGTACTTCTGACCCTTCAGGCTGGCTATGGTCCCGCTGGCAATGAAGAAGTTCGCCATCCGCACGGCCTGCTCCATATCGCCCGCAGAGACGTTGCGAAGATCAAGCAGGATCCTAGTGTCGCCATTTTTCTTGAGAGACTTTAGACGGGACTCCACCTGCTGCACGTGCTGGCGATCGATGATCATCGGATTCAAGTAAAGGATCGATTTATCATCATAAAACGATGCAGAAATAGGAGGTTCGTTGATAATAGCTCGCGTTAACGTCACCTTCTGAGGCGTCGAGGATGTACTGCGGCGGCCAACCACAGCCAACTGCAACTGGCTCCCCGGAGATCCCTGCAGCAACAGCCGGATCATGGCCAGAGACAGATTGCCGGTATCTTCATTGCCGATCGCTTCGATGATGTCACCGTCGCCCAGCCCGGCCTTGTCGGCCGGCGAGCCGGGAACCACGGAAACCACGATCGCATAGCCGTAGCGCTTGGAGACATTGATGCCGACCTGCGCCTTTCCGCCCTGATCTGCCTGGTAGGCCTTGTAGTCAGCCGGAGTGAGATAACTGGAGTCTGCGTCCAGGCTCTCCAGCAGGCCACGCAGAGCGCCGTTGGTGACTTTGGGAATATTGGGAACCTCCACATAGTCGGACTGAATATGCTGCAGGACCTCTCCGTAGACATTGATCTGCTGATAGGCATTCTGTGGCGCCGAGTCAGCGGCCGCAGCGACGCTATGCGCGTTGACACCGGCGAAGATGCAAAGGATGAGGGCTACGGAAAAAGCCAGCAGTGAGATCTTGAGACTCTTGGGCATAGTGCGGTGACAAACTCCGAGATCGCTTGGGAAGGATGAGCTGCGCGGCAAACGAACTTGCTACAGTTTAGACGCACTCCCATAGCCGAATGATACTCTCTACTCAGAAAGTTGCGATCCGCTGGCGCTCGGAACCGGATGGCAGCTCGATGGTCGGCTGGCAGTTGGCCCCGCGCCACAGTAAGGAGTGGTGGCGGTGAGTGGAATCGAACCACTGACCTACGGGTTATGAGTCCGTCGCTCTAACCATCTGAGCTACACCGCCGCAAGGAAGACTGCATCCAGCGGAGGGAGAGACCCGGCCGCGACGCCAGTCGCTTCTTTATCATAAGTTTCTGTACCTCGCAGGTCAAACGTGCTCCAGAAGATCGTCCCTTCCAACAACGCATGCAACGTCCCGGGCAGTGGGACGCGCCGGCAAGCCTCCCCGGATGCGCAAACTCGGAACGAGGCCAGCCATGGGCCAGCCCTGATTGGCGCCCGCGCCTCAGCGCCGGCCATGCTGATCCTATGGCTGCCGGCGCCCAACTGCAGCTCCAGCTCCGGAATCACGGGCTGGCAGTGCTACCTTCCCTGGATCCTGTATCTTCTTTCGGCTCTCGCCGTCTTCCTGGGCTTGGTGCTGGTGGTGGTCGTCGCTTTGGCCATCCGAAGCTATCTTAAAAAGAAAGCCGAACTGAAAGTTGGTCCATGAGTTCTCACTCTCCGCGCATCGTAGGCGTCATTCCGGCACGTCTGGCCTCCACCCGTCTTCCCCGCAAGGTATTACGCCAAATGGCTGGCGAACCCATGCTCGCTTGGGTCTATCGCGCGGCGCAGCAGTGCAAGGCGCTGGACCAGGTGATCGTCGCCACGGACTCGCTGGAGGTACATCAGGAGTGCTCGCAGCGGGGCTGGAGCTGTCTGATGACCTCGCCCGAGCTTCCCAGCGGCACCGACCGCCTGCACGCGGTCTCCCACCTGGTGGATGCCGATATCTACGTGAACATTCAAGGGGACGAACCGCTGCTGCTGCCCAGCCACATCCATGCGATTCTTGACCTGTTTGCCGCGCCACAGGTGCAGGTGACCACTCCCAAGGTGCGCTGCGCTCCCAGCGAGATCGCCAACCCCAATACGGTCAAGGTCGTAACCGCGCTCGACGGACGGGCGCTCTACTTTTCACGGGCCACGATTCCCTTCGATCGCGATGGAGCCGGCAGCGCGACATACTGGAAGCACCTTGGACTTTACGCCTACCGCAAGGCTGCGCTGGAGCGCTTTGCCTCTCTCCGCCCCAGCCAATTGGAGATCTCCGAACGGCTGGAGCAACTCCGGCTGCTGGAGAATGGCATCGACATCCACGTGGCTGAAACAGAGCACGACACTATCGGAGTGGATACGGAAGAGGACCTGCGGCGGGTGGAGAAGATTCTGCTCGAACGCAGATCCGGAAGATCCTGAGCCTGCGACGGGAGGGCAGCCCTTGCAGCGACCGCGCAGTCCATCCACGGCCATCCCAACGTCCGCTGGCTTCTGGCCGCATTGCTTCCGGGCGGCGTGCAGGTAAGCCGATCCGCTATAGCATTTTCAGTGTAGGTATAGACAGAAGCCCCGACATCGATGGGCATTTCCCCGAATAAAAACGAGACCGAAAGCCATTTGCGAGACGTCCATCAACACTGAAAATGCTATAAGCAAGCGATCTTTCAGCCACGTCGACAGAACTCCACCCGCCGCAAGAGAGCGGTCAACCCAATCCCGTCGCTCCCGGCGCTCCTGAATCGGTTTCGGATTCCTTCAGCGTCAAGTCCACGCCCTGCAAACCAACCTCGACTCGGACATCCTCCAGCGACTGGACCACCCAGCTTGCACCCATCGCCCGCAACTCTTCCATGTCATGCGTCCCCAGCACTCCCAGAACACGGCAGCCGGCAGCTACGCCCGCGGCCACGCCGCTGGGCGCGTCTTCCACCACGATGCAATCGGCTGGCGCTGCGTGGATCAACTCTGCGCCGCGGCGGTACGGCTCTGGATCCGGCTTCCCCCGCTCCACAGACTCCGCGCTGATGATTCGCTCAGGGGTCGGCAGGTCTGCTGCCTTTAGCCTCGCCACAACTAGCCGGAAGGTTGCCGAGGTGACGATCGCCCAGCGGTGAGCCGGCAAAGCCTCGAGCAGAGCACGGGTTCCCGGCAGGGCCTCGACGCCCTCCCCGTCCGCCATCTCCATCTCCTCGATCAGACGCAGCCCCTCGATAACATCCACATCAGGTTTCAGCTTGGCGACAATGTCGATGGCTCTCGTTCCATGGGGCACCGCCAGGGTGGCGGCATTCGGCAGTCCATAGTGCTCCGCCCAGCGCCTCCAGGAGCGATGCACGCTGCCGATCGAACTAGTCAGCACCCCATCCATATCGAAGAGAACTCCGGCCGCTTCAAGCCTCACCCACCTGCTCACGCTACGCCCCCTCCAGCACAAACTCCTTGGCCGCCTCCAGGACTCGCTGTACACTCTCCACGCTGCAGCTCTCGCAGTAGACACGGAGCAGCGGCTCCGTACCACTGGCCCGCAACAGCAGCCATGTCTCGGCGGCGTTGGGTCTGCCCGCGCAGGCAGGGTTCTCCAGAAAGAACTTGATGCCGTCCAGGCTTTCCGTCCGCAGAACCTTCAGCCCGGCGATCTGGCTGAGCCCAGAGCGCGCGCGGGTCATCGCAGATTGCTTAAGCCCCGCCGGGATATGCATATCGATTCGCCCGTACTGGTGCTCGCCGTACTCGGCCTGCAAGACTGCAACCAGCTCTCCCAGCGTCTTCTGCTCATCGGCCATCACATTGGCGATCAACAGGCTGTTCAGCAGACCGTCGCGCTCCGGCAGATGACGGCTGATGCCGATGCCGCCCGACTCCTCGCCTCCGATCAGAATCTCCCGCTCCAGCATCAGATCGACCACATACTTGAAGCCGATGCCATGTTCCAGCAGCCTGCGCCCATGGTGAGCAGCGATACGATCCAGCATCCGGGTAGTGTTGAAGGCCCGAGTCACATCGCCGGGCCACTGCTTACGGCGCAGCAGCCAGTCCAGGATCACAGCATAGATCTTGTGCGCATCGACGACATTTCCGTTCTCGTCCACGGCTCCAATCCGGTCAGCATCGCCGTCGGTGATCAACCCGGCATCGCAACGTTCGGCCACCACCGCCCTCTGGGTAGAAGCGATGTGCGGCAGAATGGGCTCCGGGTTGATCCCGGGAAACGCCGGATTCAGCTCGCTACGAAACTCCACGCACGGTATGCCGGCGCGTTCGAAGATTCCGGCAACATATCCTTTGCCGGCGCCATACATGGTATCGATCAGGAAGCGATAGCCAGATCGCCGAATCGCCGCCAAGTCCACAAAAGACTCCAAAGCGGCGACGTAGGGCGGCGAAAAGTCCACCTCCTCAATCCGCGCCGGGGTTGCAGCCGTGGGCAGGCTCTGCAGTAGGTAGCTCTCGATCGCGGCGATGATCGCGGGACTTCCCGAGCCTCCATAGCTGGCTTTGTACTTCACCCCGTTCCACTCTGCGGGATTGTGGCTGGAGGTGATCATGACCCCGCCCGCAGCCTTGCGGCCGCGCACCGCGAAAGAGAGTTCCGGAGTTGGCGTCACCTTGCTGGAGAGCGCGACGGGGATTCCAGCGCCAGAGAGCACCTCAGCCACCACGCGCGCAAAGGAGCGCGAACCGAAGCGCGTATCGTATCCTATGCAGACTCCCGACTCCGCCCTCTCGTGCTTCAACACATAGAGCGCAATCGCGCGCGCCGCCACCCGCACATTCTCATAAGTAAAATCGTCGGCGATGATGCCTCGCCATCCGTCGGTTCCAAACTTCACCACTGTATTCAAATCAGATCCGTCCTGCCCCGGCTCTGGAGCTCCTTCACCACTTTGCCCACATCCTGGGAACCTTCACGAGTCGTAATCAAGAGCGCATCGCCGGTCTCGACCGCCACGATATCTTTCACTCCCACCAATGCTACCGTCTTGCCGGGCGCAAAGACATAACATCCGGCGGAGTCGATCTGCACGCTGCCGGCCGATTCGATCACGTTCTGGTTAGGGCAGGGGCGACTCTCGGCCAGGAACTCGTGCAGCGCCGCCCAGCTTCCCAGATCGTTCCAGGCAAAGTCCGCCGGCAGGCAGTAAAGCTCAGAAGCACTCTCTCCCTTGGCCGAGCGCGGCTCCAGCACGGCATAGTCAATCGAGATGGACTCGCACTGGGGATAGAGCGCACGGTACACCCGCTCAAATTGGGATGTTCTCCAAGCCGCGGCGATCTTCTCCAGTAAAGGCGCCATCTTCGGGGCGTGCTCGCGGATGGCGTCGGCCAGCGTCTGCGCGCTCCACAAAAACATGCCGCTGTTCCAGGCATAGTTCCCGGATCGCAAAAAGGCCTTTGCTCGCTCTCGATCCGGCTTCTCTGTAAATCGCCTCACCCGCCGCACCGGAATCGACTCTCCGCCCACCGTAGCCGGAGCCACGGCCGCGCCAAGCTCGATATATCCGTAGCCCGTCTCGGCACGGGTGGGGGGAACGCCCAGCACCACGATCCTGGCTCCCGAGGCGGCCAGCTTGATGGCGGCGCGGAGAATCATATGAAAGCGGGCTACATCTCCGATGGTATGGTCGGAGGGAAAGACCCCGATCACCGTCTGCGGATCCTCCCGCTCCAGCAGGAACGCAGCCAGTGCGCAGGCAGGAGCCGTATTGCGCGCCTCCGGCTCACAAAGGATGCGTTCGCGCGGAATCTCCGGAAGCTGTTGCTCGATGGCGGGAGAGAGCAGATCGTTGGTGATCACCCACACCGCATCGTCCTGCGTCAGGTCTTCCAGACGGGCAACCGTCTGCTGAATCATGCTCCGCTCGCCATCCAGCCGGAGAACTTGCTTGGCCTCAGCCTTGCGGCTGCGAGGCCAGAACCTGGTCCCGCTCCCGCCGGCAAGCACCACGGCGGCAAAGGGATGGTGGACCTTCGTCGTTCCTGAAGACATGTGCCTCCATCCAAAGTTGCCAGGGCCGTCGCCATCTACTTCCAGTCCGACGGCCTCCGTAAGCTTCGCTCAGCTCAACTTCGAGAGATACTCTCTCAGTCGCTCGACTCCTTTGTCGATCACCTCGCTCGAAACTGCGTAACAGAGCCGAATGTGTTCCGAGGTGCCAAACGCCTCACCCGGCACCACCACCACATGCGCCTCCTTCAGCAGCTTCGCCGCCAGGTCAGAGGCGGTCTGGATGCCGCCCTTGCCCAGGAACGAACTCACGTTCGGATAGACATAAAACGCTCCCTCGGGCACGGTGCACTGCACCCCGGGAATCGTCCGCAGTCCGTTCAGAATGCGGTCGCGCAGCTTGATGTAATCCGTACGCATCTCGGCCACGCACTCCTGTGAGCCGGTCAGCGCTGCAATCGAAGCCCGCTGCACCATGCTGGCGGCGTTCGAGGTGCTCTGCGACTGCAGCTTGCTCATCGCCGCAATCACCTGCTTGGGGCCCAGCGCAAAGCCGGCGCGCCAGCCGGTCATCGCGTAGGTCTTGGACAGCGATCCGAGCACCACAACGTACTCCTTGCACTCCGTCCAGGAGGCTCCGCTGACGATCTTTCCGGTGAAGTTCAGATACACGTAACACTCGTCCAGCAGCAGATAAATGCCCCGCTGATGGGCTAGCTGGACGATGGCCCCCAAGTCCTCCGGGCTCACCACCGCTCCCGAGGGATTCGACGGCGTATTCAGCACGATCGCTTTGGTCCGCGGCGTAATCGCCTGCTCAATCATCCGCGCGGTGATGCGGAAGTTCTGCTGCTCGTCGCTCTGGACGTACGCCACCTTGCCTCCGGCGTACTCGATGATGTCCTTGAAGCTCACCCAGTATGGCACCGGCAGAATCACTTCATCGCCATGATCCACCAGCACCTGGATCGCATTGAAGAGCGCCAGCTTTCCGCCGGTGGTGAAGACGCACTCCTCCACCGAGTAATTGCTGCCGAAATCCGCTGCATGGCGGTCAATAATCGCCTTTCGCACCTCCGGCGTGCCGGCTACCGCCGTATAGCGGGTAAAGTTCTGTTCAATGGCCTGAATCGCCGCCGCCTTGATGTGCTGCGGCGTAGAGAAGTGAGGCTCTCCTGCGCCAAAGTCCGCCATATCGATCCCCTGAGCCTTCAGCTTGAGCGCCTCGGCGGTGATGGCCATGGTGGCGGAAACTTCAATGCGGTTGATTCGATCGGTCAGAACTTTTGTGGCGATTGCAGTTGTCATACTTCAAGTCTTTCAGATTTTTCCGGGAAGGAAAAGGGTTCATTCGGCCGGCGTCTGCGAGGAACCGCAGACCCCGGCTGACTCGCGTGGCCGAGGTGAACCTCCCGCAGCCGAGGCCGATCCTCCTCCCCCCCCAGAAAGCGATGTGCTTCGGTCGCCCCTCAAGGGTCCGATTGAGAATCCCCGGGCGATCTCCGACAGACCAGCCCCCGCCCCATCCGACACCAAGCCGGCTCCGCGCTCTTCGGTCTTCAAAGTTCAGCAGCAGCCCACCCTGCGAACCCATCAGGGTGCTGCCTTAGCTACCTCAAATTTTGTCCTATCGCTC
Organism: Granulicella sp.; assembly: GCA_027335345.1. Classification (GTDB taxonomy): domain Bacteria; phylum Acidobacteriota; class Terriglobia; order Terriglobales; family Acidobacteriaceae; genus Granulicella. The sequence continues at coordinate 9,877 of DAHWOF010000141.1, forward strand.
TTCAGGGCTTTCCCAGCGCCTTGCGCTTGAGCCGCTGGACAACGTTTGGCGGCACCATGCTGCTGACATCTCCGCCCAGCTCAAAGACGCCCTTCACCAGCCGGGAACTCACATAGGTGTAGCGCTCACCGGGAATCATGAACAGCGTCTCGATCTCGGGATCGAGTTTGCGGTTCATCATCGCCATCTGCAGCTCGTACTCGTAGTCGGAGACCGCGCGGATACCGCGCAACACCGCCTTGGCGCCCAGCGCCTTGGCAAAGTCCACCAGTAAGCCGTCGAAGGTCGTCACCCAGACATTGGGAATCTCGGTGGTGGACTCGCGCAGCATCTGCTCCCGCTCCAAAAACGTAAACAAAGGCTTGCCCTTGCCCGACCCGCCGCGCTCCGAGTTGCGGTGCACCGCAACCACGAGCTCATCCACAATCTTGGCCGCACGCGCAATGAGATCCAGGTGCCCATTGGTCAACGGATCGAATGTCCCAGGATAGATAACCTTGGTCTTTTTGCTTCTTTGCATCACATTGGCCAGCATACCCCGTCCCGTCCTCGAAGAGAAAACCAATCCGAGGGAAGCCCAGGAAAATCACTTACTTCTCCTGCGGCAGGTAGTATCCCGTGACGTACTCGCGCACTCCGTCCTCCAGGCTGGTAAACGTCCGGGCATATCCGGCCGCACGCAGCTTGCGGTCATCAGCCTGGGTGAAGTACGGGTACTTGCCCTGCAACCCCGCCGCCATCTCGACGAACTCGATCCGAGGCGGCATGCCCATGGCCGCGAAGACGGCCCGCGCCAGATCCAGCCAGGTCCGCGCCCTTCCGGTTCCGCAGTTGAACAGCCCTCCGGGGGCGTCGGACGGCTGCAGGGCAAAGTGCAAGGTCACATCCACCGCATCCTTGACATAGATGAAATCGCGCATCTGCTCGCCGTCCTTGTACTTCGGGCGATAACTCTTGAAGAGCCGGACCACGCCATCCTCGCGAATCTGCCTATAGCTTTTGGAGACCACCGAGCGCATATCTCCCTTGTGATCCTCGTAAGGGCCATAGACGTTGAAGTATTTCAGGCCGACGATGTTCCCGGCTGCAGTGTCATGGGCCCGATCCGGAACTGCCTGAAAGAGGCGATGCTTCAGCGCCCACAGATCAAACATGTGCTTGGAGTAGCCGTACATGTTCAATGGCTGCAGCAAACCGGTTGCCGCATCGGCGTCATCATAGCCATGACTCCCATCGCCATAAGTAGCAGCGCTGGAAGCATACACAAAGCGAATTTCGTTGGCCATCGCCCAGTTGCACAGTACCCGCGTGTACTGATAATTGTTGCGCAGCAGAAAGCCGGCATCCTTCTCCGTGGTGGAACTGCACGCACCGAGATGAATGACCGATCGCGCATTGCAGAAGGCGTCCCCTTCAATGAGCCCGAGAAACTCCTCCGGCGAAACGATATCCTCATACCGCAGACCGACCAAATTCTTCCACTTCTCGTCTTTGCCCAATTCATCCACAAGGATGATCTCATCCTCCCCGCGCGCATTCAGCTCTGCCACTGTGTTGCGCCCAATGAATCCAGCCCCTCCGGTCACGATAATCGGCCTTGCCATTGATGCTTGATCTCCTTCCCGATGGAACTCTTCATGCAGAGCTGTTCTTCTCTCCGATAATACCCTCCATCACAGCGAGCGATCTTGCATCGTTGTATAGTGCGTTGCTATATGGGGTTCTAGATCCGCAAGGATATCGGAGCCGCATAGTAGAAAATGGCAAGGAGATCCGTTATGAAAAGGACTTGGAAGGTTGCAGCCATAGTCTGCCTGGCAGGGCTTGCCGCAATGCCGGCAATCGCGCAAAACAATGGAATGGAAGTCTACCAATCCAAGTGTCAGATGTGCCATGGGCGGGAGGGGACCGGCAACACACCTGCGGGAAAAGCTATCAAAGCTGTATCCTTCAAGAGTCCTGCGCTGATGAAGGCATCAGATGCCGAACTGATCGCGGGGGTCAAGAACGGGAAAGGAAGGATGCCTGCCTACTCCGGCAAACTCTCCGACGCCCAGATCAAGGCCGCCATCGCCTACATCCGCAAGCTGCAGCACTCGTGATTTCCGTTTTTTGATCTCAAACTGCTTGACAACGCTACTCGCCGCACTGCGCAATAGGTTCCACCATGATTGAACCACCGCAGCCGCCTTCTCTCCCCGGTGAACCCTCTGACCGCTCCGATCACACCCTCCCGGTCAGCCTGGGACTTGGCTCCATCGCCCGCAGCCTCTTTTCCTCCGCGCTGTACGACTGCAGCGTTGAGCGTGCAGTCACCCGTTCGCTGCAGATACTGGAACCCCCTGGAGGCGAGCGCACGATTCTGGTCGGCCATCCCGGCTCCCAGGGCCTGCGCGTCGGACTCGGGATGATCCGGCAGGTGCGTGTGGTCGCCGCAGGAAAGGCCGCCGGCGCCATGCTGACGTCTGTACTCGCCCAGCTCCGCTTCCCTGCTGTCCTGGATGTGCAGGGGATACTCGTCGCCCCGGCGCTGCCCGCCACACTGCCGCCCGGCTTCCAGTTCTTTCCCGGCGGCCATCCCTTGCCAAATGCTGCATCGTTTGCTGCCGCACGCGCGGTACTGGCGATGTTGCAGGGCATTCCCAGCCCTGTCTCCAGCTTTGCGGACACACTCTGCCTGTTTCTCCTCAGCGGTGGCGCCTCGGCGATGATGGAGCTTCCATTGGACCCATCCATCTCACTGGAAGACACCGTGGAGTTTCATCGCGCCCTGGTGCACAGCGGAGCCTCCATCACCGAGATCAACTGTGTCCGCAAGCACTTCTCCGCCGTGAAAGGAGGGCGGCTGGGGTTGCTCTCCCGGCGTGCCGCAGCCATCTCCCTGTTTGTCTCCGATGTTCCCCCCGGCCACCTCGACGCTCTCGCCTCCGGACCTACCCTGCCGGATACGACAACGGTCGAGCAGTGCCGCCAGATTCTGAACCGGCATCATCTTCTCGATCGCTTCCCTTCCGCAGTACGGCAGTTTTTTCTCTCCGACGCGCTTGTTGAGACACCCAAGCCTGCGGCGATGAACATGCATGCCTTGACGCTGCTGGAGTCCAGCGATCTGGCCCAGGCAGCTCTCCATCACGCCACCCAGATGGGCTTTCATGCCGTCGCCGACAACGCCTGCGACGACTGGGAGGTTCATGACGCTGCGGATTACCTGCTCTCCCGTCTGGCTGAGCTGCGCCGCAGCCATCCGCGCGTCTGCCTGGTTTCAGCCGGAGAGATGACCGTGGCCGCTGCGGACAGCAGTCTGCTCTCCGAAGGCTGTGGTGGCCGCAACCAGCATTTTGCTCTCTATGCCGCCACACGTCTGGATCCCCTGGGCCCGCCCGTGGCCGTCCTCTCGGCCGGGTCTGACGGCATCGACGGCAACAGCGCTCAAGCTGGAGCCGTCGTTGACCAAAACAGCCTGCGGGATTCCGCACTGCGCGCTGCGGCGCAGCAGGCCCTTGAGACCTTCCGCTCTTCGCCCTTTCTGGACAGTCTGGGAGCCACCTTGACCACAGGTCCCACTGGCAACAACCTTCGCGACCTGCGAATCCTGCTGTCCGCCTGAAGGTCTTTCTCGGCGGCCTGAGCGTCAACCACATCCTGCCTCGACTTCGCAGGAGCTGCGCTTTGACAAAGTTGCTACCGCTTGGCAGGTTGAAACGAACTCGTGGGCACGGCGCACCAAAAGATCAGGGAAATCCGCCAACTGCCCAAAGAGCCCTTGCATCTACAGATGCCCGTACTTCTCCAAAGCCTTGAGCAACGGCAAGCCGGCAATGATCTCTGCACGTGCTCCCGTCTCCGCCCGAGACCACTCGATCACCTTGGCTGTCACCTCTTCCAGCAGCGGCTGCGGAATCACAATCTGCCCATCGGAATCGCCCACCACGATCTCGCCCGGATGCACCGTGATCCACTCCTCCAGCCCGCCTCTTACCCGCACGGCTACCTGGGCCCCAGAGACGCGCCAGCGCCCTACACCTTGCGCAGGCGTCCGGTAGCGCGCCACCACAGGCATGGCAAACTCTTCCAGAAAGGCCGTATCTCGCACGCCTCCATCCACCACGGCTGCGGCGCATCCTCGGGCGCGCATGGCGCTGGCCAGCAGGTCGCCAAAGCAACACACTCCCATGGCGTCATGGCTGGCCCATACTGCCACCACTTCGGCCGGCATTCTGTCGATCGCCTCCAACTTGGCCCGATCACCGCCCGAGAAGCGCTCGGACTCGCCAGTGATGGTATACGCCGGGCCCGCGAAGGACACAGCTCGCCCAACCGGCCGCAGACTGGTATCCAGGATCGGCGGCGTCTTGCCCAGCGCGTCAAAGACATCCGCAATCACCGCCGTGCCCGCACTCTTCAAAACTTCCAAATGTGAATGTGTCTCCATCTCTCTCCTCCTTCAGCCATCTCAGCAAAGACGCTCCGCGGCCAACAGAACCCTGGGGTCAAAGCCAGCAGCTTCGTCAGCGGCGTCAAACGCGTCCGCGGAACCCGGCCGTCTCTATCATATGGATTCCACTCTAGATTCAACTTCAGGATCTTGCGGAACACCGGTATCCAATGTATTCACTCCTCGGCTTCTTATCGAACCCGAAACTCGCCCGAGGTAGACGGCGAGGATAGGCTGCCCGAGCGGCAGAGCTCCACCGGCAACGCCTCGCCTCCAGGAACTGGCCGGGCGGGTGCGTGAGAGACTGAAAGCAGAACGGATGAACTTCTCAACGCGAACCAACTGGAACATGGTCGAAAACGAGCTGGCGGCAGCCGTCCGCCGGCGTCGCGTCGCAGGGCTTGTGCTGACCGATCTCACCGTCTCCAACCCCACCCAGTGCGGCTTTGCCTACGATGCAGCCAGCGTGCTTGCGCCCCTGCACCACGCTGACGCCATCGGCTACGAACCTGATCCCCTGGGCATGATGAAAGCCCGGCAAGCGGTGAGCGGCTACTACCGCGACGCAGAGGCCACAGTGCCTCCAGAGCGGATCTGCCTGACGACAAGCACCAGCGAAGCCTATAGTTTTCTGTTTCGTCTACTGTGTAACGCCGGCGACGAGGTGCTGGTGGCCCGTCCCAGCTACCCGCTGTTTGATTACATCGCGCGGCTGGACGATGTGGAGCTACGAGAGTATCCGCTCTTCTATGATCCCAACGCGGCGCACACTCTGGAATCGGATGATGATACGAATTTGAGCCCAGGCGCGGGATTCGGCGTCGGACAGGGTTGGTCCATCGATCTCCATGGCCTGCGTTCTGCGCTCACCGATCGGACCCGAGCGATCCTGGTGGTGCACCCCAACAACCCAACGGGCAACTACGTCTCCGCCGCCGAGCGCGAAGCTTTGGAGACCATCTGCGCAGAGCGGGGACTGGCGCTCATCGTGGATGAAGTCTTTCGCGACTATCCTCTCGATGCAGCAGCACCCAGCTTCATGGCGTCCAGGACCCCAGAGCCGGAGTGTCTCACGTTTGTCCTGAGCGGGTTGAGCAAGGTCTGCGGCCTGCCACAGATGAAGGCCTCCTGGATCGCCGCCCGCGGCCCCGTATCTCGATTGCATGGGGCCATGGAGCGCATTGAGGTGATCGCCGACACATTCCTTTCGATGAGCGCTCCGATCCAGCATGCCATGCCCGCATGGCTGGCGGGCCGTCATCTCCTGCAGAGTCAGGTCCGACAACGGATGCAGAGGAATTTGAAGTCGCTCGATCGTCGCCTGCGCGGAAGCTGTGCCCAGCGGCTGGCGATGCAAGGCGGTTGGACAACCGTGCTGCGCGTTCCCCGAACGGTCGGGGGTAAAGAGTTCGCGCTTGCAGCCCTGGACCGCGGGGTGCTGGTGCAGCCGGGCGAGTTTTATGGCATGGGGGATGGACGCGTGGTGCTCAGCCTCTTGACCCCGCCCGACCGGTGGGGAGAAGGACTCGATCGGCTCCCGATCGACTGATCGCCGCATTGGTGTCAACTGCTACCTTCAAACGTCGAGCCATCGGCTCCCTTCTGCACGCAGAAGCTATGCGCTATGGAGCCAGAGCTACGGAGGTCTTGACCACATTCCATCCCCGCAACTTCAGTCGGAGCCGGTGCTTTGCTTCCGCCACAGGAAGATCGACGCTCACGGTCCGTTCTTCTCCCGGCAGCAAGGAGATGTAGTTGTCGCTATAGAATGCGGGCAGGATCTCAGCGCCGTTCGATTCCCTGAACGCGCCGATTTTGGCATTCAGCGCAGGCACTGTCCCCTCATTTTTCAGCCGCACCTCAATCCTTTGCTCTGTAGATGAATCCGCGCCAGTGACTCGCTGAGCGGTAAGCGTGACCGGCGCAGGAGCCAGCGTATCGAGTGCGCGATATCCGGCATCCGATGCGGCCCGCCAGTAGAAGTTTTGCGAGAGCAGAGAGCCATCACTGGCATACAGCCAGAGCTTCACGAAGATGGTGGAATCTCCCATTAGCGGATCGATCTCAAGCTGCATGGCGGAGGTGACATCATTGGACTTCGCATTCAGCGTGATCTCCCGATGGAACAGCAGATTTCCATGCAGCCCGTACACGTTGGCGTCCACCTTCAGATGATCGAGTGAACTCCTTGTTGTATCCACCACCTGCACCTGGTTGTTGGCTGGATCCAGTTGCACATGGATCGGCTCGCATGCCTCCTTGGTTCCGTAATAGGACGCTTGCGTGTCGCCGTCAGAGGTGAGAATGCCCCAGAGCATGCTGGGCCAGGACGGCTGCGTCATCCAGAGCAGCCGGCCGGTATTTGGGCTCCACAGCTTCGCATTGAAACCTTCAAAGAGCGCGCGGAAGTCCACATAGTTCATCATCTGCGCCTCGCGCACGTACTGGCGAAGGCTGTTGGCCGCGCCAAACTCCTTCTCCATGGTCTGGGTGAAAGAGCTGTACGGATGCCAGTTGTGGTAAGCCCAGTCGTCGGAGATGGGCCAGCGATCGGCACTGGGAAGCCATCGGCTGAACCACTCCAGGGTCGGCAAGGATGGGATTCCCACCTCCACCGCAAATCCCTGATCCAATGTGGAGTAATAATCCGCCGGCGGTTCAAAGGAGTAGGGCCCGCTGGGCAAAAGATTGACCTGGTTGGAAGAGGGTGAGTAATAGCGGGTGCCATCCAGGGTATGCGTCAGCTTGATAAGCCCCTGATTGATGATGGGCTGCGGAACGCCTTCATTCCGTCCACACCACATCACGATGGAAGGATGGTTGCGAAAACGCAGAATCGTATCCTTGGCGTTGGCCAGGAAGAGCTGCGGATCTTCGGCCTCTGCGTTGGAGTCGCCCGTAACCTCCCAGAAGTCATTCCAGACCAGCATGCCGTACTCATCAGCCAGGTCGTAGAAGGTCTCTTCGGTATTCTGTCCCTGCCAGTTTCGAATAATGTTGAGATGGGCATCGCGCTCATAGCGGAAGAAGGGCTCCAGCCGTGCGCGCGAGACACGCTTGCGGGAGTCATCCATCCCCCAACTCCCGCCCCTGATCGCAATGGGAACGCCATTTACCAGGATCGAGAGGTAGGGCGTCGCTCGCGTATCGGTCAGGGTATGGAGAGCCGGGGAGTTATCGTCGCCGGCGGTGATCGAGGCAGCCCATCCCCCGGGAACCTGGCGCATGCCGGAGTGGGTGACGTCTACCTGCGGCTCAGCCTCCTTGCGGCCCAGCGTAGGATCGTACAGAACCCGGCGCAGCGCGCCGTGGTTATCCAGCAGACTGATTGCGTAGGTGATCTCGCGCACCCCGAAGCGAAGACTCTTCACACTGGGAGGCGCACCGGATGTGGTGAATGTGGTGGTCAAGCGATAAAGGTTGGGTTTGCCATAGCCGTTGGGCCACCAAAGCCGTGGATGCATCATGTGCAAGGCCGGAAACTCCCTGGGCGAAAGATGCACGGTGATGCCGCCCGGAGGAACCGTCACGCGCCGTTGAACCTCCACGCTCCCAAACTGAGCTGTTAGCACGCCCGTAACAGGCTTGGCCGAGTCATTCTTCAAAGGAATGTTGAGCATAACATCAGCCTGCGTGATATCAGGCAGCGGAAGCTGCGTGATCACCTGCTGATCGCCGATGGAGACAGCGCCGGAAGCCAGCAGATGCACATCCTGCCACAATCCAGTGTCCCGGTCGCGCATGGGAGGGTTCCAGTCCCATCCCTCGGTCGCCAGAAAGGTGGGGCCATCCAGCTCCATGGCTCCGCCATTTAACCCTGATCCCAATGCGATGGATTGCACATTGGGAATACCCGGATGCAGCACAGGAGAGATCAGAATCGCCAGAGCATTCTCTCCGTGAGAGTGAATGAGATCCGTGACGTCAAAGAATCCGCGGATGAAGGCTCCATTCATCTGGCCCAGATCATGGCCGTTGAACCAGACCTCTGCGTGATAGTTGATGCCGTCAAGGAGCAGACGCTCCTGAAGGCGACCGCGCAACGGAGGCGCAGTGAATTCCACACGATACCAGTAGCTCTGCCGGTTTAACTTCTCCGGAATGTCGAGATTGTTCAGCCCATAGTAAGGGTCGGGGAAGATACCGCGCCGGATCATGGTGGTCAGCACGGTACCCGGCACCGTCGCCGCCATCCATCCAGCGGTGCTGAATCCCGGTGTGGAGACTGCCTGGGGCGAGGCAGCAACCTTGGCGGCAACCGCAAGCCGCCAACCCCCGCGCAACGTCCAACTGCCAGGCGAGTCCGGAACCAGAGTTGTTTTTGCGGGGGGCGCGGGCTGGACGACCGGCTGGCTGAAAGGAGCATTCTGCTTCGGCATCGTCCATGGCGGCTGAGGCGCGGTGTTGCCGGCGTACTGGACGACCTGGAGCGGCCATGGCTTGGAGCCCTCCTCAAAGTCGATCAGATCCGGCTGCGGCTTCTCCTGCACCAGCGCCGCAATGCGTTCGGAGGAGAGAACACCGCGGGCGAGCGTGAACTCCGCAATATATCCACCAAAGTGAGGACGGGGAGCAGCGCCGGAGGTTTCCACTGGAGCCAGCATCAACTGCGGCGCAATGGCCGCCATCTTCAGCTCACCCTTCGCCTGCTCGACGCCATCTACATAGAAACGGGTGATAGCGCTATCGAAGGTCGCCGTCAGTAGATGCCATCCCTCGCGAGGCGTTGGTTTGCCCGCAATCAGTTGTTCGTTGCTTCCGGTCCGAAATACCAGCTTCCCGTCCGAGAGGGCGAAGAAACGGTAGTCCTCAGAAAAAGGATCGCCGGCGCCCGCAATCCAGACCGTGGATGGAGTGACGGAAGAGAGCTTTATCCAGGCGGAGAGCGTCCAGGGGGTGGACGCCTGAAGGATGGGGTCACGCGTCGGCAAGGATTTGGTCAATCCTCGACCACCTTCGAGAATGCGCGCGTTGTAAGGCCCATACTGCTGCAACGGCAGGAATGGCGGGTGAAGATGCAGCGTGGGAACAGTCATTGGCTGCGCTGATTGAGCGGCAATGACAACGGGGAGAACAATCGCGGCGAGAAACGGCAGAGCTGCGGCGCGATGTCGGCGCACGGCTGAGCAGAGGAAGATTCTCATGACACTCCTGAGGGAAACAGAACAGGCTGGAAGTGGCCTTGCGCGTCGCCTTGCGAGAAACTCCCACAGCAGCCGGCTGAGGAGCGAAAGCTCTAAACGGCTTTGGAAGAATTGGATTGCGGAGCTTTTGCGCAGGATGACCACCGTGAAGAAAGCTTACCGTACGATCCACAAGCACGGAAGAAAAACGCAAAGCCCTAGAAGGTCCTCCAGAACTCCGGAACAGGAGTTGTTTCCGCAGACAAAGTCAGGCTGGCGCTCGGAAGACCGTCGGAGGTCGCTGTGACTGTGATGCGTCCAGTTGCCTTAGTGGCGCGAACGATGGCCACAGCGTTGCCCAAGTAGAGTTTGCGGGTGGAGGCGTGAAAGGGATCGTGATCGAGCATGTTGCCGTTGTCCACGGCGACCAGCTCGCCGGGGCCGGTGATGTTGAAGTGCACCATCGTGGCGCTCTCTGGAACGACCACTCCATTCGCATCCAGCAGGGTTGCGGTAATGTAAGCGACATCGTTCCAGTCAGGCGAGAGCACGGGAGCGGACGTCGGCTTCCATGTATTGGTGAGGCCGGCTCGATTGAGACCGGTGGAGAGAACGAGTCGTGCAGGCTTGCCGGCCGTGCGAAGCTCGTCCGTGGCGACCTGCTTCCCTGCGATACGGGCGACGGCCGTAAGCGTGCCCGGCTGGTAGGTCACCTGGTAGGTGATGGGGCTGGCGTCGGCATGCCGTTGTTGAATGCCCAGCGATCTCCCGTTCAGAAACAGCTCCACTTCGTCTGCGTTAGTGTACACCTCGACGTTCTCCGGATGGGGTGACAAATCCTTCGGAGTCCAGTCGAGAAGCAGCGCCGGGCGGAAGCGCGTGGTCGGGTCAAAGGGAAGTTTGCCGGGCCGGGCAGCGGTCTGCGTAGTGGAGGTGGGCGAAGCGTAGCCGGGATCGATGGGAGCGTTGCGTGCTTGCTCCACGCGCCGGGCGATGCGAACCATCGGCGCAGCGGTTGGATCGACCCACCAGGACTGCCGTTCGAAGGCTCGGGCGCGTGGCAAGGAGGTGGTGAGCAGGAGGCCGCTGCCGCTGCCAATCACCGGCCAATGGCCGCCTTCGCCTAGGTAATCGATGCCTGTCCAGAGAAACTGTCCTGAGTACTCGGGATGGTCGCGCATGGCGACCCACTGGTTGCGGTCGTGCGTATTCTCAGTGCCAATGATCTTGCGCGATGGGTTTTGGGCGTGGGCGGCGAGAATCTCCTGCTCGCGGTAGTTCTGCCCGATTACGTCGAGGAGGTCGGCGAGGCCATCCTGATAGTCGTGGCTGGCGTTGGGACGAAAGAGCGCCATGGTTACAGGGCGCGTCGGATCGTTCTGGTGAAAGGTTGCGACCAGCGCTTTGAGAATGGGGATGGCGATCTCGGGGTGCGGTGTGTCGTGGATCTCATTGCCCGCGGACCAAAGAATGATGCTGGGATGGTTGCGGTCGCGACGGACGGCATCGGTCGTGTCGCGCAGCGCCCACTCTCTGAAGTAGAGGTGGTAATCGTACGGATTCTTGCCGACGGTCCAGCAATCGAACATCTCCTCCATCACGAGGAAGCCCATGCGGTCGGCGAGGTCGAGGAACTCGGGAGCTGGCGGGTTATGAGCTGTACGAATGGCGTTCACGCCTAATGCGCGCAACGCGATAAGGCGGCGTTTCCAGGCGGCCAGAGGGACAGCCGTACCCAACGCGCCGGCATCGGCGTGCAGCGCCACACCGTAAATCTTATGATGTCGTCCATTCAGGAAGAATCCTTTGTCGGGATCGAAGTGGAACTCGCGTATGCCAAAGGGCACGACCTCGTCGTCGATAGGCTGATTGTGATCGAGTACGACCACGTGGAGAGTGTAGAGCACAGGATGATCGAGGTCCCAGCGGTCTGGGTTCGCGATGGTAGTTACAGCCTGAAGATCAGTGTGTGCGCGAGCCGCGAGGGTGCGCGGTGCAGAAGAGAAGGCTTTGACGAGGCGCCCACCCGGCGCGTAGAGAGTGACGCGCAGACGCACCGTGGACGGCGTCGTGGACTGATTGGTGACGGTGCTGATGACGTGGATGCTCGCCGACGTCGCCGAAACAGAGGGCGTGGTCACAAAGGTGCCCCACGGTTCGATGTGTGTGGAGGACGTAGTGACGAGCCGGACCTGACGGTTGATGCCGGCGCCCGCGTACCAGCGTGAAGCTGGCTGCCGGCTATCGTCGACGCGGACGGCGATGGTATTCGACCCACCGTAGTGCAGGTGATTGGTGAGGTCGTAGTAGAAGCTGACGTAGCCGTACGGACGGTGGCCCAGCAACTCTCCGTTGATCCAGACGTCGCTGTTGGCCATGACACCATCGAAGACGATGAAGGTGCGGCGGGTAGCAACAGACGCCGGAACGACGAAGGTCTTGCGATACCAGCCGATGCCCGCGGGAAAAAATCCGCCGGCCGGTCCGGTAGGATTTTTCTCGCTGATGGGGCCGGCGATGGCCCAATCGTGTGGAAGCGTCACTACTTGCCAGGAAGAGTCGTCAAACGATGGCTCCTGAGCGCCCAGTGCGTCGGATTGCAGAAAGCGCCAACCGCTGGTGAAGAGCTCGACCTGCCGGGTTGAGGCGCCGGCCGTAATGGTGCAGAAGTGGCTCGCAAGAGACAAAAAACAGAAGAGGGCGAAACGACGCATGGCTGCTCCTGTAGGAAAGAGTTTGGGGCATCAATTGATGGCGTCATGAGCGTGAAGGAACTCTAGACTCAGGAGCATGGCCTTCTGTTGTTCTTCGGCAGAGAAGTTTCCATGGCCGCCTCCGGTGACGATGTATTGGCCGTTCGGAACGTGCGCTTCATCGAGTGCCTTCTTCAACTCGGCTGATTGCGATGGATCGACAGTGTGGTCGCTGCCGCCGTTGACGATGAATGTGGGAGGAAGGCCGGGCTTGACGTACGTGAGCGGCGACATCGCCTTCGCCTTGGCGAGGAGCTCGGCGTCGGGTTCAGGCCATCGAGGAGCCGCCGGGCGTGCAGTGCTCGCTTCAGGGGCAGCCGCTGACGTGAGTGGCAGATCCAGCCCCAGCCACTGGTGGGTGAAATCCATGCTGCCGTGTTCGGTGAGACCTTCGGCAAGGTTCGTCGGTCCGTAGTCATCCAGCACAGCGGCGACCTTGGGCTGATCGCTGCACGGCTTGGGAGTGAAGGCAGGGCAAACGCATTTGAAAATTAGTTGAACCAGGGCAGAGACTTTGAAGGAGCGGGGGGCAGGCTTGAAGTTGCTTGTATGACAACTTCGAGGTTTTCGCAGGAGAGTTTGGCGCAGTTTGTGGATTGTTGGGAGGGTCT
>DAHWOF010000160.1 GCA_027335345.1 Granulicella sp.
TTGTAGAGCCACAGCGATGTTCGCTGACGGTATCAAGCCAGGTGCGGAAATCTGGAGAGCAAATTGCAGTGGCAATGGGAGTTGGCTGCCATCGTCTCCCCTGGGTCGAGTTCTGGATCCACGCTGAAGATCGAGCACGAGAGAATACGGAGGCAGCAGGGCAAATGGCGAAGACCTGGAAGGACCAAAAGAAGCAGGATGATCCGAGCATACTGAGCGCAACAGAGGGAGCAGTGGCGACGCTCGCTCTGCTCGATCAGCCTGCTCCAGCCGAGGTGGAAGACAGCCAATCGCCTCTCGCCCGGCAGAGCTTTGCCGAGCGAACTCTGGATCCGACGCAGTGGGGCGAGCTCCGCATCCAGGCGCACCGCATGCTGGAGGACATGCTGGACTATACCGAGCGCATCGGACAGCAACCGGTGTGGCAAAAGATCCCGCAGGAGGTGCGCGAGCGTTTTCGCCAAGCTTTGCCCGAGCAGCCTACTCCGCTCGAACAGGTGCATGAGGAGTTTCTGCAGTTCATCCTTCCGTATACGGCTCGCAATGGACATCCCGGATTTATGGGCTGGGCGCAGGGTGGTGGGACGCCAGTGGGGGCGTTGGCGGAGATGCTGGCAGCCTGGCTGAACGCCAATCTGGGGGGCCGCGATCAGATCCCCGTCGAAGTGGAGCGACAGATTACAGAGTGGATGCGGACGGTATTCGGCTTTCCTGCGGGAGCGTCAGGGCTGTTTGTGACCGGGTCGTCGCTGGCCAACTTTGTCGCCGTCAAGGTAGCGCGGGATGCCCGGCTGGGCTTTGAGGTGCGCCGCAAGGGGCTGGGGCAGATGGCGGCTGCTGGACGGATGGTCGCCTACGCCTCTACGGAGGTGCACGCTTGCGTGACGCGGGCGATGGACATGGTCGGGCTGGGTAGTGAGGCTTTGCGCCTGATTGCCGCTGATCGGAGGCATCGCATGGATCTGCAGGCGTTGAGCGAGCAGGTAGCACGTGATCGCCGTCAAGGCTTGGTACCGTTTCTGGTGGTGGGGACGGCGGGAGCGGTGGACACCGGCGCCATCGACGACTTGAACGGAGCCGCCGACATCTGTGCGCGGGAGCAGATGTGGTTCCACATTGACGGTGCGTTTGGAGCACTCGCCATGCTCTGTCCGGAGCTGGCTGGGAGGCTCAAAGGGATCGAGAGGTCCGATTCTCTGGCCTTCGACTTTCACAAATGGGCGCAGGTTCCCTACGATGCCGGTTTTCTTCTGGTGAGAGACGGAGCGCTGCAGCAGGCGGCGTTTGCTTCCAGTGTCGCGTACCTGGGGCGCGAAGAGCGGGGAATCGCCGCTGGGTCGCCGTGGCCCTACGATTTTGGTCCGGATCTCTCCCGGAGCTTCCGTGCGCTGAAGGTTTGGACCAGTCTAAAGGTGTACGGAACCCAGGCGCTGGGAGATGTGGTGGGCCATACCTGCCGGCTTGCCCGCTATCTGGAGAGCCGGGTGAACGAGATGGCAGAGCTGGAGATGATGGCGCCGGTCGAGCTGAACATCGCCTGCTTCCGTTACCGGGGGACGCTGTGGATCGAGGATCCTCGCCCGGAGCCGGGGAAGGATACGCAGCAGGATGAGGGATGGCTGGACTACCTGAACCGTCAGATTGTCATTGCCCTGCAGGAGGCTGGCGAGGTTGCGCCTTCTGCCACCAGAATCCGAGGGCGAGCCGTGATCCGCGCCGCCATTGTGAATCATCGCACCACCCAGGCGCAAATCGACACTCTCTTGGAGTCCGTTCTGGATACGGGCAGCAGACTGACACGGAGAGCAGATGCGGGAACGAGTTGAAAGCGTGCCGGAGATAGGTTCCGAGGACCTGCCGGTAAGCGAGGCGGTCGGAGAGCCCTGGCAGCCCTGGGCCCGGCGCATGGAGGAGTTGGAGAAGATCGATGCCCGGCTGACCGTCTCCTCTGCGTCTCAAGCTGGGCGGGATTCCGCTCCGGCGCTGGAGAAGAGCCTGGAGGTGCAACTGCGTTATGCGCGCGCCATGCTGCTCGCCCAACTCGGACGCCAGGAAGAGGCTTTGGCGGAACATCTCAACGTGGTCCGTCTGGAGCAGACCCATCAGCACAATCTAAACGCTCTCGGGCTTCAGATGGCCGCCAGGGGACACCGCAAGGCAGCGCTGCTGAGTCTGACCGAGGCGGTGAAGCACCATCCCCAATCGGTTACCAGCCGGGTCAACTTCGGCGCTGTGTTGTTGGCAGGACGGGATGCAGAGTCCGACGCCGCGGCACGGCAACAGTTTGAGGCTGCCCTGCACGTCGATCCGAACATGCCCAGGCGCACGCAGGCATGTTCTATACGCTCAGCCGATTGGGAGAGATCGAGGAGGCAAAGCGGCACCAACGCCTGGGCTTTGAGCGTCAAAGTACGTTTACCAATCCTTACCACAGCAAACTTCTCCCGACTCCTGTTTTGCTGTTGGTCTCGTCTGCCGGCGGCAACACGCCCATTGAGAGGTTGATCGATGACACCCTGTTTGAAGCTCATCTGGTGGTCACCGACTTCTATGATCCATCCCAGCCGCTGCCGGAGCACCGGCTCGTCATCAATGGCATCGGCGACGTGGAGGTATCCCGCCCTGCTCTGCTCGCGGCGCAGCGGCTGCTGGCAGAGACCTCTGCCCCGGTGGTGAATCCGCCGCAGGCAGTGCTGGCGACCAGTCGCACGGAGAATGCGCAGCGGCTGGGAAGCATACCCGGGTTGGTGGTCCCGCTTACGCGCAGCTTTCGCTATGCCGAACTGGAGGCGCCCGACGGAGCGCAGAAAGTGCTCCAGAGCGGGTTCCAATCCCCCTTCTTGCTGCGCGCTCCGGGCTTCCATATGGGTGAGTTCTTTGTGAAGGTAGATGCCGCCGAGCAACTGGGAGCGGCGCTCCGAGGGTTACCAGCTGCTGGTCGGGATGGAGCTGAGCTGCTGGCGATCGAGTATTTGGATGCGCGAGGGGCGGATGGCTGCTTCCGAAAGTATCGCGTCATGATGGTGGATGGGGAGCTTTATCCTTTGCACTTGGCGGTCTCACCGCAATGGAAGATTCATTACTTCAGCTCCAACATGGCACAGCGCCCGGATCACCGGCAGGAGGAGGCGCGCTTTCTGGCGAATATGGCGGGGGTGCTGGGCCCCGGACCGATGGAGTCGCTGCGCAGGTTGCAGAAGATGCTGGGGCTGGACTATGGAGGAGTCGATTTTGGCTTGAACCCAAAGGGAGAGATTTTGCTCTTTGAAGCCAATGCGACCATGGTTGTTCAGCATCCGGATGAGGGCCAGATCTGGGCCTACGGCAGGTCTGCCGTGGAGCGCATCCATGCTGCCATCCACAAGATGTTCCGGAGGCGCGCTGAGGTTTCAAACGACCGCCGCTGGGCGTCTGCAAGGTAATCTTCTTCCCGCCCAAGCATTTTCGTTCTTGCTGAACACTCCATCCGCACCGGAAACATCCCAGTGGAAAGGACGAGTATAGCATCCTAACGTCCAAACCGCTGCCCGCCGCCTAGCTGGCTCATCAGGCGCTGCTGCATCTTGCCGCCGCCTGAGCCCATGGTTTTGAACATTTTGCTCATCTGCTGGTGCTGGCGGAGAAGGTTGTTGACCTCCTGCATGGAGGTTCCAGAGCCCGCGGCGATGCGCTTGCGGCGGCTTCCGTTTATGATCGAGGCGTTCTGGCGCTCCTTGCGGGTCATCGAGTCGATGATCGTCTCAACGCGGCTGAACTGCTTCTCATCGATGGAGCCGGCGGCCTTCTGCATCTGGGCGAAGGGCCCGACGGAGGGAAGCATCTTGAGGATGGACTGCATGCTGCCGAGCTTCTTGATCTGGCGGAGCTGCTCGCGGAAGTCCTCCAGAGAGAAGCCGTCGCCGGAAAGAGCCTTTTTAGCGAAGTCGGCGGCCTTGCTCTTGTCCAGCTTTTCGTCGGCCCGCTCGAGGAGGGTGGCGATATCGCCCATGCCCATGATGCGGCTGACGATGCGGTCGGGGTGGAAGGGCTCGAAGGCGTCCGGCTTCTCCCCGGTGCCCAGGAACTTGATGGGCTGTCCGGTGATCTGGCGGATGGAGAGCGCGGCGCCGCCACGGGAGTCGCCATCCATCTTGGTGAGAATAGCTCCGGTGATCTGCAGCTTGTCGTTGAAGGCCTTGGCGGAGTTGACGGCGTCCTGGCCGGTCATGGCGTCGGCGACGAAGAGGATCTCAGTGGGGGAGAGCAGCTTTTTGAGCTGGGCCATCTCCTCCATCAGGGCTTCATCGATACCCAGGCGTCCGGCGGTGTCCACGATGAGGATGTCGCAGCCGTAGTTGGCCGCCTCGCGGCGGGCCTCTTTGGCCAGGCGTAGCACGTCATCGGTGCCGGCGCCGTTGGGGTCGAGCTGGCCTTCGTAGAGCTGCGCGTTGATGGAGCGGGCGACGACAGCGAGCTGCTCGCGAGCGGCGGGGCGGTAGACGTCGACGGAGACCAGCATGGGGCGGTGACCGCCCTTTTTGAGCCATTGGGCCAGCTTGCCGGAGGTGGTCGTCTTGCCGGAGCCCTGCAGGCCGGCCATCAGAATGACCGAGGGCGGCTGCGAGGCGAACTTGAACCGCGCGGTGTCTGTGCCCAGAGTGGCGATGAGTTCGTCTCGGACGATCTTTACGATCTGCTCGGCCGGCGAGAGTGCTGTGGCGACGATGGAGCCGAGGGCTTTGGCGCGAATTTTTTCGATCAAGTCGCGGGCGACCTCGAGGTTGACGTCGGATTCAAGCAGGGCGACGCGGATCTCGCGCAGGGCTTCATTGATGTTCTCGTCGCTGAGCGTGCCCTGGCCGCGCAGCGTCTTGAAAGAGCGTTGGAGTTTTTCGGAGAGAGTTTCAAACATGGCTGTCTATGAGTATAGCGAGAGCGGTGACCGTGAAGGTTTGAGGGAAGATGCGGCAGGGAGGGAGCGGAGGGGATGGCGAGCCAAGTAGCCTTGTTCGATCTACCAGACTGGCTGTTTGCCTTGGCTTGAGATGAGGCAGTGGGGCGCACCCTGGCAGAGCGCCGCCTTGGTGGATGGTTCGTGACGTGCCGGTAGCGACGACATCGGGCGCCGGGAGGGGAATGCGTTGGCTTTCGGCGTGCATGGCAGCTTCAAGATTGGTGCTTGCCGTCCCGCAATCTGCGTCTGAAGTTGCGCCGCTATTGGCATTGGTGCATGTGCGAAAATGATGGAGAAGGGAGGGTAAACCGGTGACGATTGAAATTCACAGTCCGAGCCTGGTGCAGCGTCTGACAACACGGATTGCGACCGGCCAGTTCCACGATGCCGACGAACTGATCGAGAAGGCACTCGATGCCTTGGACGAGCACGCGGTTGCGTCGTCTGCGACGGAGACGGGCGCTGTAGTGCTCGCGGCGTTACAGGCCTCACCTTATCCCGACATTGATCTAACGCCGCCCCGCGTGCGCGTCGCAAATGTGCGCGAAGTCGTACTTTGATGGCATGGATGCTGGACACCAATGTCCTATCGGAGGGACGCAAGCCGAGGCCGGAGATGCGGGTTGCTGCATTCTTTGCCGCGCAACCGCTGAGTTCGCTTTACATTAGCGATGTCAACATCGCTGAGATTCGCTGCGGCATTGAGCTACAGCGAGATCCGGCGCGGCGCGCTCAACTGGAGGATTGGCTTAGTCTCCATCACCGGGTCTAAACCCACCGCCTTTCAGGCGGTCAGCTTCCAGTCTTCTGCTGGATACTGGAAGGATGGTGGAGTATCTCAAGAACGCGCATTCTGTGTGGGATGTAAAGTTTCACATCATTTGGGTGACGAAGTATCGGTACAAGGTTCTGCGCGGAGAAGTGGCTGTGCGCGCTCGAGACATCCTGCGACAGATTTGCCAAGGCCGCGAGGTGGTGATTGTGCAAGGGTCTGTATCTCCAGACCACATCCACATGCAGGTGAGTGTACCGCCGCAACTGGCCCCAGCCAAGCTGGTGCAGTACCTGAAGGGTCGGTCCAGCCGCATGCTGCAGGACGAGTTTCCGCAGCTGAAGAAGCGCTAGTGGGGCCAACACCTGTGGGCTCGCGGGTACTTCTGCGCGAGTGTGAGCGCGGTGGACGAGGAGACGATTCGGCGGTACATCGAAGATCAGCAATGGGAAGATGCTGGGGAGAAGCTCAAAATCACCGTGCCCACCGAGCCTTGAGTCGGCTCTCAGCCGAACCTTCTCTCAGGCGGCTTCAGCCGCAAACCGGCGACTTTCAGTCGCAACATCAACCTACCGGCTTTCAGCCGGTAGTCGTTTAGAGAGGGTGGAGGAAACCACGGCATCATGCGAAGCCCATTCAGCGCCTCCGCCCTACTCGACCCCCACTTAGAATTGCTGACGCTCAACACTACAATTTTGACAGGAGCGGTTGCGACCGGATAACCTTAGAAATGCGGCGCGCAATTGATTGGCGGAAGCAAAAAGGATATATGAAATTTTCACCTTTAGGGGCCAATACTGCACTATCCGTGGCAGCTCTCTCGCTTCTGATCACGGCGTTTCCCAAGGATGCAATGGCCGTTCCAAGTTATGCCCGCCAAACTGGGCTGCCGTGCATCGGTTGCCACTATGACCCTCCGGAGTTGAACCCCGAGGGGCGACTTTTCAAGTTGCTGGCCTATGTGCAGGGAGCGAGCCTCCTCGGCTCCATAACGGCAAAGAGCAGCGGGAAGAATGCTGGCTTGGATCTTCTCCAGGCACTGCCTCTTTCTGTCATGTTGCAGACCTCATACACTTCACTCAACAGTCCAGAGCCAAACACTCAAAATGGTAGCTTTGAATTCCCCCAGAATATCTCCCTGTTCCTCTCCGGAGCATGGACAAGCAACGTCGGCAGCTATCTTCAGGTTTCATACGACACCCAAGCGAATCACTTCGGCATGAACAATACCGATATTCGATTTGCAAACCAGACAAAGGCAGATGGCAAGGATCTTGTCTATGGACTCGACTTCAATAACAACCCAACGGTAGAAGATCTCTGGAACGACACACCGGCATGGGGGGTCCCATTGATTCAAAGTGATTTTGCGCCAACACCGGCTGCTGTCCCCATCATCGATGGTCCTCTGGGACAGGACGTTGCCGGGTTCGGTGGTTATACCATGTGGAACAGCCATGTGTATCTGGACGTAACGGCCTACACATCCGAGCACCTTGGCGCTCAACAACCGAACACCGGAAACGGCTTTTCCTACAATATCCGTAACGCCGCACCCTACTGGCGCCTTGCTTACCAGGGGCAGACATCCACGATGCAGTATGAGATCGGAACTTATGGCATGCACCTGCACAGCAGCCCTAATACAGTGGTTGGTCCCGAGGATGATTACACCGATTACGCCTTTGATACTCAAATTGACCAATCGCTGTTCCAGACAGATGTACTTTCCTTTCGAGGTAATTTCATCCATGAGAACTCCGACCTGCTGGCCAGCTTAAGTCAGGGATTGGCTTCTCAAGGAGGAAACCATCTGAACACTGGCACGGTTAATGCCCAGTATCTTCTTGGCAGTAAATATTCAGGTACATTTGAGTGGTTTGAAACAAACGGCACAACCGATCCTCTGCGCTATGCTCCCGCTCCTGTTACCGGCAGCGCCAATGGTAATCCGAGGAGCGCCGGATACATCCTCAACCTCTCATACTGGCCATGGCAAAACCTGCAAATCTCGCCACAATACACCGCATATACCCGTTTCAACGGCGGTTCAACGAACTACGATGGGTCTGGACGTAACGCTAGCGCCAACAATACGTTCTATCTGGATGTGCAGTTCCTCTTTTGAGGTGCTGAATGTGCGGTGAGCGAAGGCTCGTGAACACTGTATGAACCAGCTTGGATGGAGATCCTTTAGGGTGACATACGGCATTCAAGTTTACTCTCAACCGTTGTTCAGAGCTGGAGAGTGCCAAGTTCTCCGTTCGTTCAGGGGCGATTGTTGGCCAGGCGGAGGTTGGATAGTTCGGTAGCCAGATCGATCCAGCGGTCGACCAGCGACTTCATGGTCTCGTGGTTCTTCAGTTCCCGGCGGGCGACGGCGAGATCTTCTTTGCGCACGAACTTCGAGCTGCTCTTTCCCTTGCGCGTGAAACTGACCTGATAGTAGGGCCCGTGCTTC
>DAHWOF010000169.1 GCA_027335345.1 Granulicella sp.
CCGCTGCCGCGATGAACTGCATGGCAAGCGGCGCCCGTGGCGGCATTCGCCCGGTAGAAGAGATTGAAGCGCTGCTGGTCGGGTGCGAACGCTATCCCAGGCCACAGGAGTTTGCCGGGGTGCTGGCCTGAACGCCATGCCGGGCCGGGGTTGAGTCCGAGGCCGGGCAGGGATCGCAGCGGCGGTAGCCGGTCTCCGCCGGCAGCGCCTCCAATCGGGTAGAATTTCACACCAGAGGAAAGGATGGTGTCTGGATGAGCTCACCCAAGGAATCATGGTTGGACCGTTGGTGGCCGCTGTTGTTGATCCTGTTCGGGATCGTGTGTGTCGTGATCCTGGACGTGTTTCATCCGATGCATTGAAGCTGTGTTCCGCGGCCGTTGGTCCGCCGTTGCGCGGTCTGCTGCGCATCCTTCTGCCTTCGCAGTCGCCCTATCGGGAGCGGGTCTTGGCCGAGGGAGGCGGGGGCGGGTAGTTGGGCCTGCGCCGGCTGGGCTTGAAGATGGCCGGTTCGGAGGGGCGGTCCAACGGGTTGGTGCCGCGGTGGGCAGTGACGGCCTCTGCCAAGGCGTACTTCAGCTCTTCGATGCCTTCACCGGTGACGGCTGAGATTTTGAAGAGCGGCAGCTTTTTGCGCCGGGCAAAAGCGGTCAGCCGCTTGAGCTTTTCAGGGTTGGCAGCGTCGACTTTGGTGGCCACCAGCAGCGTGGATTTGGCAGCCAGCGTCGGGTCGAAGGATCTTAACTCCGCAGTGATGATGTTGTAGTCCTCGACCGGGTCAGGACGCGGAGATCCTGAGAGGCTCGCGCTGTGGGCGAGGGAGTCCTCTTCGGCCACGGATGGCGTTCTGGGCTGGTTCCCGGCGATCTCCTGAGCAGCCGGGATCTCGCTGGCATCGGAAACGTCGATCAGATGGGCCAGGACGCTGGTCCGCTCGATGTGGCGCAGGAATCGGACGCCCAGTCCTGAGCCGAGATGAGCTCCTTCAATCAGTCCGGGCATCTCCGCAACCGTGAAGGATCGCTCATAGGGAGCTTCGCCGATCTGAACCACCCCAAGGTTGGGTTCCAGCGTGGTGAAGGCGTAGTTGGCGATCTTGGGCCGGGCGGCCGAGATGCGGCTGATCAGGGTGGACTTGCCGACGTTGGGATAGCCTACCAGGCCCACGTCAGCCAGAAGACGCAACTCCAGGCGATAATTGCGCTCCTCGCCGGGTCGGCCCAGTTCATGCTCCCTGGGGGCCTGATGGGTTGGGGTGGCAAAGTGCTGATTGCCGCGCCCTCCACGGCCCCCACGGGCGATCACGATCTCTTCGTCCGGACGGGTGAAGTCATGCACCAGTTCACCGGTCGCTTCGTCGTAAAGTAGGGTTCCCACAGGTACGTTGAGCACCGTATGCTCTCCGGCGTGACCGCTCATGTTGGAGCCCAGTCCGTGGCCTCCGCGGCCGGACTTCCACTCCGGGTTGAAGCGGAAGTGGATCAGCGTGTTGTGAGTGAGCGAGGAGCGCATGAGGATGTCGCCGCCATGACCGCCATCCCCCCCGGAGGGACCGCCGCGGGGAACAAACTTCTCCCGGCGAAAGGCCATGCAGCCATCCCCGCCGGCGCCGGCCTTCACCCGGATTCTTGCCTCATCAATGAACATCAGGAGCCTCATTCTGAAGTTTACAGAATGGCGACAAGGGAAGGCGCAGCGCCCGACCGACCAGGCCCTTGCAGGCGCTCGCTACTGCAACTTCGGTTGGAGTTCGAGCCGAGGCCAGAGTTCTCTTTGGGAGCTTCTGGGGGTGGAACCTGAGCCTTGAACGGCATGGATCCGTTGCTCAGAGAGGTCTGTCCTCCGATTTGGACATGGCGCGCTCGTCTCATCCGCGTTCCCGCGGCTTCCTGCGCGTTCCCGGCGGCAGAGCGGGCGATTTCGTTTGTTCACAGGCTTGTAATGATGTATGTTCAGACTATTCCAAGACCTTGTACTGAGTAAGCGAGCCGGGGATGCGCCTCTGATTGAAGGGGGAAGCGTCCATTCGCTGAACATCACCAACAGACAAGAGTCGCCCCTGTTCATGTTCATCCGGGCCGCGCTGCGGCATGGTCATCGCGGCCTGCGTCACCGTTGTCCGCACTCACTTTGAGGAGAGTCAGCTATGCGAAAGCTTCTTGCAATGGCATTGTTTGTTGGTCTCTTTGCCTGCGTTGGTGTAGCGAAGGCGCAACAGACCCTTGGGTCTTTGAACGGAACGGTGGAGGACGATTCAGGGGCAGCGGTGCCGGGCTCCACGGTGACGGCGATCGACCACGCCATCGGCGTGACCCGTACCACCAAAACTCAGGCGAACGGATACTTTCAGATCTTCGACCTGCCAGTGGGCACCTACGAGGTGACCACGACGCATGATGGTTTTGACACCACGGACCTGACCGGTATCGAGGTCCAGGAGGCTACCGCCAAGACCCTGCTGGTGAAGCTGAAGGTTGGACACGTTGCGACCGCAGTGACGGTGACGGCCAATCCCCTGCTCAATGCCACCGATACCACCAACGGCTACACGCTGGATAAGGCGCAGATCGCTCTGACTCCTCTGGCCACAGGCAGCTTCACGCAACTGGCGATCCTTTCGCCGGGCGTGAACGCCGAGCTGCTGAGCGGCGAAGGCGTCAACGCCGGTCTGGGGAATCAGCCCATCTGGGCCAACGGCCAGCGCGACACCTCCAACACCTTCCAGGTGAACGGCGTTGACTCTGACAACCTGTTCAACGGCAAGAGCTCCAGCAGCGACACTTCGCAGCGCTACAACTTCAACATCGGCGAGGGCAAGACGATCGGTGGGGCCATTACCGAAGGCAGTTCGGTGTATGGTTCGAACGGCAACAGCCTGCCTGCTCCTCCGCCGGAGTTCATTCAGGAGTTGCGCGTCGATGCCTCCATGTACGACTCAGAGGAGGGCGCCACCAGTGGAGCGCAGATCGACGTCAACACACAGACCGGAACCGATCACTTTCACGGCCAGGTGTATAGCAACTACTCCAACAGCGCGCTGAACTCGGCACCGTTCTTCTTTAATCAGGATGCTGTTCTCGCGGAGCAGGGCGTGGGGGCCTTTCCCATGACGCTGCGCAATCCTCTGCTCCATCGCTGGACCCTTGGCGGCACGCTGGGCGGCCCGGTGATCAAGAACAAGCTCTTCTTCTTTGTGGCCTATCAGCATCTCTATGACTCGGATCAGGCGACCGGCCTCGCTCAGATGACCGTACCCCAGGCGTTCAATACCACCAACTGCCCCAACGGCCGCACCAGCGCGTGTCTGGAAGCACTCAACCAGGGATACTCCGGCAGCACAAGCCCGATTGCCCTGGATCCCTCCGGGGTCGCTCAGGCGCTGTTCAACGCCACGCTGCCCAACGGGCAATATCTGATTCCCTACGCTCAGACCTCAGCGCCCTTTGCCTATGATGTTCCCAACGTCACGCTGCAAGGCACTTCTCTGTTCAAGGGAGACCAGGCGACGGCTAGCCTGGACTATGACGTCACACAGACTGACCGCCTGAGCTTCAAGTACTACTATCAGACTGATCCGGTCACCATGCCCTACGGCTTTTCCTCGGAGGTGGGAGGATTTCCCTCTGTCACACAGAATCATGCTGAGGTGGGCGCTCTGGATAACACCATCCAGATTGGGCCGAAGCTGAACTGGGAGCAGCGCATCGGCTACGTACGTGGAAGCACCTATACCACTTACAACCAGAACGTGGTCAACAACGCGACGGGCGCGAATGCCGGTCCTACCTTCGGCATCACTGACGATGTTCCGGGCCAGCCCGGCGTTCTTCCCAGCTTCCTTCTCGGCAGGTTTGCGGTCAACGAGTCGGGTACGCCAAGCCTCGACGTGGGTCCCAACAGCACCTTTGTCAACACCGGTTACTACCAGAACCGGATCAATCCGTCGAGCAACGCGATCCTCATCCTGGGCAACCACACCCTGATGGTTGGCGGCGGATACAGCTACACGCAACTGAACATTGAAAACAACCGCAACGGCCTGATTACGGAGGATGTCACCAACCTCACGCAGCTTTTGGAAGGCAAAGTGCATAGTTCGAGCGTGCTGGAGACGCTCTCTTCCAACGGAAAGAACCTCGCCAATCGTTACTACCGCACGAATGAGGGCGCCTCCTACTTCCAGGACAAGTGGCAGGCGCTCTCCAATCTGAGCATTACCGCGGGCGTGCGTTGGGATTATCACGGCGGCATGACGGAGAAGTATGGCAACTTTTTCAACTTCGATCCGAACACCTATGACGTCACCGGCACGGATCCTGCGGTAGGCGGCAGCGGCTTCACGGTGATCAGCGACGGCCTGGTGGTGGCCGGGAACAACCCGACGGCGCACACGTCGGGAACCAGCGCTTCCACTCTCACTGGGCGCCAGTGGGGCATATCCCCGCGCATCGGCTTCGCCTGGTCACCCAAGCGGGATGGGGGCAAGTTCGTGATTAACGGTGGAGCGGGTATCTACTACGACCGCGGCGAACTGTTCGCCTATCTCTCCCCGCCGGCAGGTGGTGGAGTGGGTGGCCCCTTCGGCGTGACGCAGGAGGCTCCGCTGGTGAGCGCCGTGACCGGCACCGGGACGTCGCTCGCGAATCCTCTGGGTTCGGCTGCTCTACTCACCAGCAGCACCACGCCTCCCGCGCCCAGCGAGAATCCTGGGGTAGAGACGACGGCGCTGCAGAATCAGCTCAACTACATGACGGGCAGCACCTCGGCATTCGGCCTCAACTGCGGCGGCGTGGGCAACTTCGAGAATGAGTGCACCGAGACCCCGCTCTACATCGGATCCTATGACAAGAACAACGTTCTGCCTTATACGATGAACTACACGCTGAACATCCAGTGGCAGCCACGGAATGATCTGGCCGTCACGATCGGCTACTCGGGCAACCTGGGCAGGCATTCGGTGATTCCACTTCCGTTTAACATGCCGCAGGTGGCTACCCCCGGCGCCCCGGCGATGATTCTCGGCAAGGATGCGCACTCCAGCGGGGAGATCTACAGCTATGGTTACGACGTGACGAACGGAAATACAAGCTGCGGAGCCTACGATGATCCATGCCCCATCGCCTCTGAGCCCTGGTCCACCTACGATGGTGGAAACTCCGACTTCCGCGCTCCTTACGTCGGCTACAGCCCCTACTCCGCGATGTACAAGACGGTGGGCAACTCCTCCTACAATGCCCTGAATACTCATCTGGAGAAGCGCCTCTCACACTCCTTCCAGGTCGGCGCCAGCTATACCTGGAGCCACGCGCTGGATGAACAGAGCGACATCGGTCTCTTCTTCACCGGAGACAATCCCGACGATCTGAAGCAGTCTTACGCATCGTCGGACTTTGATCGCACCCATGACTTCACTGCGAACTTCCAAGTAGTGCTTCCGAATGCTGCCCCGGAACACTCGCGGATGGCGATACTGACCAATGACTGGACCCTGACCGGGATGACTGTTCTGCAAAGCGGCGAGCCGTACTCTCTCTACGAGTACAACGGAGCGGTGGCCAGCGCGCAGCTCGGCTACTTCCCCACCCTCATCAATCCGATCCTCTCGATTGCCGATCCCGCCAATCATCGCTCCGCCTTGACGGGCCGTTCCGGTCGGTACCGCGGTGTGGGCGGGGAGTACATGCCGGCGTTGGATCCCACTCAGGTTGCGGTGGAGTACCTGGCGCCAGGCCAGGGCGGAGTTCCTCCGGCCTCGGCAGGCGCCCCAACGGATCCAGTCGACGTCTATGAGACCGCCTTCGCTCCTGGAGATCAGCGCAACATCTTCCGCCAGGGCGCCCAGCGCAGCTTGGATCTCTCCGTGCGCAAGGAGTTCCATATCAAAGGAAGAGTCGACATGCTGTACTCCTTCAATGTCTATAACATCACCAACACCACCAGCATGGATGTACCGCAGGACTCGGCGACCATCGGTCAGCATGGTTCCTGCGCCAACAACTACCTCACCGGCTCCGGAGCGCTCTATGACTGTGTGAACGGTTACGAAGACTACGGCTTAATTGTCACCAGCCAGGCGGACCAGGGAACGACGGTCACCGGGGCGGGTCCTGCTGGAGGCGGTTCCGCGGGGGACAACCTATACGAAAAGCCCTATACCGGCGGGACTTCGGGCCGGGCCACCGTGGTGCCGTTGACACTTCCGCTGGGCGTCTATGGCTGCTCGGCTGCCACAGAGGTTACCCCTAGCGGTTGTGCGAACAATAACGCCCAGTTGGGCTCGGTGACGGGCGTCATCGGGAGCCAGCGCATGATGTCCATGGACCTGCACATCACGTTCTAGCGGCAGGCATGGTTCCAGGGCGGCCCACATCTCGCGGTTGAAGATGTGGGCCGCGCGTCGTTTCAAGTTGTCAATTTGGCCAGTGCCGTCAGCAACCGGGTATAGGGAATACCCTCAGCGTAGGTTTTCAGGATCAAGGAGCGCATCCAGGGGCTGCGCATGGCCTTGAAGCCTCGCTCTGGGCGGCTGTGGAACGCCTTGGCGGCGCGCAGTGAAAATGCCAAGGTTCGCTGCAAGGGGCGGAGGTGGCGAGCATACGCCGCGGCGACCTCGCTGGAACGCTCTCCCTCAGGAAACTCCATGATCGCGGCTGCGGCGGCCTGGCCGCTGACGATGGCGGAGTGAATCCCTTCTCCGGTGAGAGGATCGACCAGACCGGCGGCGTCTCCGGTGAGAAGCACGCGGCCGCGCGGGACATAGTTGTGGCCACCCAGCCCCAGTTGCTGCCCGGTGATGTGGGTGAGTGTGGTCACGCCCAGCTTGTGTTGCGCATAGCTCCGTAGCAGCTCCCGGGTGATCTGTTGGAGCGGTCTACTGCCGCCATGGGCTGAAGCGAAGGCTCCCACGCCGATGTTCACGTGGTCGGCTTTGGGGAAGAGCCAGCCGTAGCCGCCGCGCAGGGGCGCGAAGTCAAAAACCAAATCCTGGGGGGACCTGCCGTCGGGCAGCGACTCTGGCAGAGCGCCGTAGGGGACAGTGGCCTCCAGAGCGAAGCCGTCCTGCTCAAAGCGAGTGATGGACCGGTTGGCTGCGGAGGGGTGTTGGTTGGCCAGGCGGCGCGTCTGGCCGTTGGCTCCGTCGGCGCCGATCAGGATGGGCGCGCGTAAGGTTTCAATGCGAGGCTCCCGGTCGCGAGTGCTCTCGACATCCACCTCGACGTACTCCGGGCCCTCACGCAGCGCGGCGATGCGGCGAATCTGCCGCAGCGAGATGGCTCCCCCGTCGCGCGCCGAAGCCAGGGTCTGCTGCAGGCAAAAGGCGTCAAAACGCTCGCGGACGGCCATGGCGCAGATGGGGCTGGGCCTGCTCAGCCGGATCGGGCTGGTCGAACCAGCGTCTGGCTGAGGGGCCGGCTCCTGTTGGTCCGCAGGTTTCTGTTTCTGGGCCGGCTCTGGGCTCCCGGCTGGTTCTGCGTTTATCGCTGGTTCCACGTTGCGGGCTGGTTCCAGGACGATCTCCGAACAGACGCGCTCAATCACCGGGTCCACCGGGTAGCGCAGCGCCTTCAGCGTCTTCTGTGTAAGGCCGCAGGCGCACGGTTTGTGGCGTGGAAAGCTGCTCTTGTCCAGCAGCAGGACGTGTTTGCCGGCGCTGGCCAGGTCGTAGCCGGCGGCACAGCCTGCGGGGCCTGCTCCAACGATCAGGATCTCGAAGTCAAGGGTCATGACTGGAGTTCAGTGTAGTTCGGTTCGCTGCCGGCGGCGAGAGGCTGGCTCGACCGCCTGGGGTTCCCGGGACTTTCTTCAAGGACAGAGTCTCGGGGGAAAACCACCCAACCCGTTGCGTACCGCTGCTGCGGCTGCACCCTCTATAGCCTTCGCGAGTTGCCTAGGCGCACTTTTCAACAAACTCCGTCTCCTGGCCGTCCTCGAAGACCCCTTTGGATGTGAAATGCGGCATTCTGCGGGAAGGAAGATTACTCTAAAGACGGGGCTCATACGGTTGGCTCTCAATCTGAAGTGCAACCTTCAGGTTGTGAGCGATTGGCTGGGGCGCGGTTTGGATCTTGCGGTCGCCAGGCCGGGATCCTGACAGGATCCCAACTCGTGGAGGTGTCCGTGGGCGGCAGACAGAACCAAGCAAAGGTGATCCTGGCGTCGCTGCTGTTTGTTGGCGCGGCGCCAGGTCATCCTTTGCATGCCCAGAGTAGCGCCGATCCACTGGATGCTCTGCGCCATGGGACTTTGGTCGTATGGTATGTCGGCAACTCGGTTCACTCGCAGGAGATGGCGATTCAGGCGGTTTCGGCGCTAAACGACTTCACGCCATTGAACTACACAGAACATAGCGTGGCCAACTTTGGGCAGAACGCCGCCAGCTTCGGCCAGAGTGCAGCCAGCTTTGGAGTGGATGCGGACAGCAGCAGTATCAGTGTGCCGTCCATTCCGGCCAACCGGGATGCCACCACAGCCACACCCAACGGCATCGGGTACAAACAACAGGACAGCAGCACCTTCGGGCAGAACGAGGCCAGCTTTGGAGGCAATGCCGGCAGCTACGGCATGGAGAGCAGCAGCTATGGCCAGAACAGCTCAGGCTATGGGCAGACTTCGGGAAGCTACGGTACGGAGGCCAGCAACGTGGGCCAGAACGCATCCAGCTTTGCAGAGGCGCAGAATCAGACAGCGGCGCTGAGCAGTGTCAGCCAGTCTCTGCAGATGTCGAGCAGTCCGGAGGAGGAAAGGATAGAGCAGAGATTGCGCCAGGCGTATCCGGATCTGCAGATGAGTTTCTATGCCGTGTCGCCCAGCGACTTGCAGTCGATGCTGACCGGCTCCCGGGGCACCAAAGAGTATCCGGACGTGCTGGTGGGAACCCTGCCCGCAGCGTGGTGGAGAGGGATGGACAGCAACTTTGGATTGGTGTCGCTGCAACCCGCAGTGTTTTATCCCAATGGCGTATTGAATCATCCGGAGAGCGCGGCTGAGGTGGCCATTCTGGCCGACGCAGCGCACATGCAGGCGGCGCGGGCCTTTGCCTTGTGGATGAGCGAGCCCTTTTCCGACTGCCCGGGTTGCGTAGCCAAGAGTCTCTCCGGCCCGGCCGGGGCGGCAGCGGCGGTGGCCCGGAAGGCCGTCCAAAGGCTGGTAAACGGGGTTCCGTTGGGCAGCGTTGCCGATCCGCGCATGGCCCGCAACAGCTCCCAGGGGCAGCGGCGTTTGCTAGCCACGATCGGCGACGCTGCGAGCGTGAGCGGAGGGATGCAGGTGCAGGTGGAGGAGGCCTCTGTGCATGGCAGTCTGGCGGCGATCGCGCTGCGCGTGCTGATCTCTACGCCGGGGATCTTTGGAGTGGTGCACCCCCTGGTGGTTCTTCGCCAGTCGCAACGCGGGACCAAGCCTGGACCCTGGAAGGTTCTGCAATTCACGTTGGACCTTCCCCAGTATGAACAGACTCAGGAGCGCCAGGTGCTGATGGTGAGCGATCCTCCTACATGGGCCGAACAGCGCGGGGGAGTGAAGGGGGTCTCCCTGCTGCAACCCGTGGACGGGGAGGATGTGGTCCAGATGCCGCAACTACTGTGGCAGAATCGCGGCGGAGCGGGACTCGAGGTGGTGGAGTGGCAGAAGGGCGAGGGCCAGGGCTGGTCGGAGTCGCGCCTCTACTTCGTAGAGGATCAAAATCCCACCCTGCGCATGCAGACGATGGCCAAGTTCGCCGCCCAGAACGGGCGCTATCGCTGGCGGTTGTGGAGCGTGGGCGCGCATGGTGAGATGAAGATCAGTTCCTGGAGCTCCTTTTTTCTCGAGCAATGATGTTCTCGCCAGCGCCCCCGGCAATCCTGGATTGGCGCCGGGGCAAGCTTTGATCCGCTATGCTCGAAGGGTGAGTCTTGAGACACAGGACGATTCGATTCCTCGTCTGCTTTCAGTACGGGATCTTTGCATCGCTTTCTCGGGACAACCGGCCGTGCGCGGGGTCTGCTTTGAGATGGCGCCAGGGGAGACCCTGGGGCTGGTCGGCGAGTCCGGCTCTGGAAAATCGGCTACCGCGCTGGCGCTGCTCCGTCTGTTGCCGCCGAGCGCGACCGCCAGTGGCAGCGTCCGTTTGGCGCCGAACGCCGATGCCGCGGGCGGCGCAGACGATCTGCTGCAACTCCCAGAAGAGGCCATGCGTCGGCATCGGGGGGCGTCGCTCGCGATGATCTTTCAAGAGCCGATGACGGCCCTCAATCCCGTGATGACGGTCGGGCAGCAGATCGGTGAGGCGCTGCTGGCCCATGCGCCGGGAAGATCCTTCTTTGCCAGAGGCGAAATCACCCGACGGCAGCTTCGCAAGCGCGTGCTGGAGGCGATGCGTGAGGTCGCCCTGACCGATCCGGAACGGCGCATCGACGACTATCCGCATCAGTTCTCCGGCGGTCAGCGTCAGCGCATCATGATTGCAATGGCGCTGATCAACAAGCCGCGCCTGTTGATCGCCGATGAGCCGACGACGGCACTGGACGTCACCGTGCAGGCGCAGATTCTGGATCTGTTGCGAGGACTCAAACGTGAGCATCATCTTTCCATGCTCTTCATCTCTCACGATCTTGCTGTGGTCGCTCAGATCGCTGACCGGATCGCCGTGATGCGCCGTGGAGAGATCGTCGAGCAGGGTGAAGCGAGGCAGGTGTTGACTCGTCCCCGGCATGAGTACACGCGCCAGCTTCTGGCCTCCGCGCCTACCATGACCACCGCTCGCGACCGTCCGCTTGCGGCGATGATTCGCGCAGCTTCTTCACAAAGGGTCTCCTAGATGGCGGCGAGACCTACCTGCGCGCCATCGAGCTGTGCCCGGCGGAGGGTTGCAGCAGGCGCGTCAGAGGCCGCGGAGCTGCTTTGCGACCGCGTTCGGTTGTACACCTATAGAAGAGCACTCACGACCGCTCGACCGGCTGGTAGTCTATGCGCGCCCTGGTAGTCTCTGATATTCACGGAAATCTGCATGCCCTGGAGGCGGTGCTCCAGGCCGCGCGGAGCCGCATCGGCCGTGGATTCGATGAGCTTTGGAACCTTGGCGATGCGGTGGGCTATGGGGCAAGTCCCAATGAGGTCATTGATTTGCTGCGTTCCACCCAGGTCAAGCGCATCCTGCATGTGCGCGGCAACCATGATCGCGTCTGCTGCGGCCTGAGCAGTTCGCAAGGGTTCAACCCGGTGGCGGCTCTGGCCGCCGGCTGGACCCGCAAGCATCTGCGCCCGGAGAACCGGGAGTGGCTGCGGTCTTTGCCCATGGGACCGATTCATGCAAGCAACAGAGCGCTGTGCGTCCATGGCTCGCCTTTGCATGAGGACCAGTACATCGCGTCGATGCGAGATGCCTGGATTCCTCTCCAGCGTATGCCGGTCGAGCTTGCGTTCTTTGGCCATACGCACCTGCAGGGAGCCTTCTCCTGCCGCGGAGAGCTTTGGTCAGAAGACCATCCGAACTATCCAGTGGAGTCCAGAGAACAGGTGCAGCAGTTCACCCTTCCGGTGCAAAGCGGCGCGCGCTACCTGATCAATCCAGGCGGAGTGGGGCAACCACGCGATGGCGACTGGAGAGCGGCGTTCGCCATCTACGATCAGAACAACGAGCAGGTCACCTTCTTCCGCACTCCTTATGACGTCGCAGCGGCCCAGGCGGCGATCCGCGAAGCCGGCCTGCCAGAGCGGCTGGCCTCTCGCCTGAGTACCGGGAAATAGAGCATTTCTCCTGTAGGTGTAGCTGGGGTCTCGACACCGATGGGCGTTTTCCACCAAAGAAAACGCCACCGCACGCCCGCTGCGGGATACCCAACAACAGGAGAATTGCTCTAGGACGTCTCGCGAGATCCCCCAATCTCCGGCTGGCTCTTTGCGCAGCCGAGGCGCCGGCGGAGAGAGGCTCTATGGTTCGTACTCGACAAACAGGTCGGGAAATTGCGCCTTCAGCGCCTCGATCTTCGGTATGTCGCAGACCTGGATATAAGGATTGTGCGGATTCTTCATCGCGTAGTCCTGGTGATACTCTTCACCACGATAGAAGACGGAGAGCGGAACGATCTGCGTCACGATCGGTCTGGTGAAGAACTGTGCAGCGTCAAGCTGTTGTACATAGGCTTGCGCAACCGCCCGCTGCTGCTCACTGGTATAGAAGATTGCGGAACGATAGCTCGTGCCCACATCCGCGCCCTGGCGATTGAGCTGCGTGGGGTCATGCACTACGGAGAAGAAGACACGCAAGAGTGTGCCGTAGCTCACAACGGATGGATCGTACAGAAGCTCAATGGCCTCAGCGTGTCCGGTCTGCTGGCTGCAAACATCGCGGTAGTTGGCTGTGGCCGCGGAGCCCCCGCAGTAGCCAACGGTGGTCTCAACAACTCCCCGCACTCGTTGAAAGACGGACTGCACTCCCCAGAAACATCCTCCTGCGAAGATGGCTCTGTCTCGAGAGCCCGGGGAGTATCCACCCTCAGGAGGCTGGAGATCTTGATGAGGAGCGGGGATAGTCTGCTTGGGATGGGTGGTCATGGGAGTAGGCCCTCCAGTGTTGTGCCCTCTGCGTTGCGCGCCGAGTGGTAAAGATGAGTCGCATGAAGGAAGATTTTTTCCTCTCTGTACGGAAGAACGGAACGTGTCTCATCGATCGGATTAGGAAATTTTTTTCTCTTCAAATCGTGATAGGAAAACTCTTTCTCTTCTGCGTGCAGAGGCTAGATGGAGATGATGCGACCTGTGGGAGCAAGTTGACGGAAAAGCGAGCAATGGCGCGGGTTGCAACGAGTGAACCAAGCGAGTTAACACCCACCTAAAGCCTCACTTTAGGTGTTAGAAATCACTAAGGGAGCAAGGTGACTCCGTACCATTTTGGGGTTACTTCATCCTTCAAAGACAGATTACCTTTGTTCGTTTTGGTAACCACTGTGTTGAAGATCCGCCTGAAGAGTTTGCAGTGAGATCGGCGCGGCGTATCAACAGGCGCTCGGATGCAGCGGTCTTTCGAAGCGGACCGGCGCCCTCTTGTACGCTCGGAGGCGCTGGGGAGTTTTGCGTCGCCGTAGAGAGACCGAGGATCTGCAGGCCGGCCTCCGCGCCAAGTTACTAGCCGGGAGGCCATCCCATCTCTCTTCCGCCGAGCAAATGCAGATGCAGGTGATCGACGCTCTGACCGCCGTCGGGGCCGGTGTTGATCACCAATCGGAATCCGCCGCCGCCGGGATGCACGCTGAGGCCTTGCTGCTGTGCCACCACGCAGGCGGCGGCGAGAAGCTGAGCCAGCAGAGAGGATTCTCCAGCGGTGCAGTGGGTCAGAGACGCGAAGTGTTGTTTGGGGATCAACAGGATGTGCACAGGCGCTTGTGGATGAATGTCCGGAAAGGCCAGCACATCGCTGGTCTCATAGAGACGCTTCACCGGGATGGCGCCACTTGCGATCTTGCAGAAGAGGCAATCAAAGTCGGTAGCCATGGGTGCATCTTAAACCTAGTTGCAGGAAGATGATCAAGAGTCTGCAAAACTCTCGCTCCGGGAAGCTTGTTGAAGGACAATGTTTCTGGCCAGGGCCTGTGCAGACATTGGGTAACTCTTCTGCGGCCCCATCCTCTGCTGGACCTTGCTCGCTCCTCCGGCTCGTCCTCCAACAGGCTTCTAACGCTCAGCAGACTCTTAGCGTTTGAAGTAGCGGGGCTTTCTGCCTGGCGCCCAGGGATTGTAGGCGTTGGCGAAAGCGGCGCGGTACCCGATCGAGGGGTGGGAGTAAGTCCAAAAAACGTAGAGCGGGTCAGGGTTGGGATCAGCCAGAGAGGTCTTGCCCAGCACGTCGAAGGCGTTTTTGGCGGTTGCCTGGGGATCGGCAACCAGCCCGTGGATGGCCTCCTCGCCGTAGACGTCGGCGGCGTGTTCATGTCTCCGGCTATAGGAGTTTTCAATGGGCTCCAACAAAGTTCCAAAGAGAGAAAAGGCAAGCAGCAGAACGGCCAACGCTGCCCAGTCATTCTGCGAGGGCACGCCCCATCTGGAGCCGAACTTGTTGATGGACCACTGCACAAAGAGATAGCCGAGATAAAACGTTGTCAGAAGGATGCCGAGGGTAAAGAGGAGGGTGTTGCGAATATGGTGCAAAACGTAGTGGCCAGACTCATGGCCAAAGACGAAGACGATCTCATCCGGAGTCATGCGCGCGATGGTGGTATCCCACACCACCACTCGCTTGCTAGCCCCGAAGCCCTCTACGTCGGCGTTCAGGGTAGAGAGTTTGGCGCTGGCCTTCATCAGGAACATCCGCTGCGGAGGGATGTTCATATGACCCTTCTGTACGACCTGCTCCAGCCGGGCGACCAGGGTGGGGTTGGTCTTCTCCAGTGGCTGGTATTTGAAGAACATCGGTTCCATGTAAGGCGCGACAAAGATGCCGAAGAACAGAATTGGGATCGAGACACACCAGAACACGAGCCACCACATCCGCTCCAGCTTGCGGATGATCCAAAACAGGAGCATGACCAGCAGACCGCCAATTCCCCACGCCAGCGCAAAGACCTTGATCTGGTCCCAGAACCAACTCGGCCATCCCTGCACGGACAGGCCATAGTGCAACGAGAGGTGGTGACCGTAGAGATCCAGCGGGAGATCCAGCAAGGTGGTCGCCAGCAGAAAGAGGAAGAGGAAGGCGTAGCCCTGTCCCCAGCGATTGGAGCTGATCTGGAGGGATCTGTCACGCATCCAGGCGATTGCGCCGAAGCTGAGGAGAAGAAACAGACACAGGATGTCCCAGGCCTCACCGCCAAAGTGCAATAACTCGCCGACGCTGCTGAGATGCTGCGCCTTGGCCAACTCCGTCGGAGTCAGCGAATACTGCGGAGTGTTGCCGTGGGGCGGAGCCGCGGCCAACTCCTGTCTGGCTGCAAGATCGGCGGCACGCTCGGCCCTGGTCTGGCTGGCGCAACCGGTGAGGCAAAGGACAAGCACGCCGTACAGAACAAAGAGTGAGGAAAGACGGACAACGGACGGACTCGAATTCATCCAGCGCATCTCAGGCCTCCTAATTCAATCGAACCAGATAAGGAACCACGTGCGGGAACGGCCGGCCGATCCACTCCATGATAGCTACAGCTTCGGCGTGGTCGGGATGGGCCGGATGGATGCGCACCCAGTAGCCGGTGGCTCCGGCGAACTCGATCACCTGGGATCCAGCGTAGCGGCGCAGCAGCGCTCTCTTCAGGTCAAGCGCATCCTTCCTCGTGTGAAAAGCGCCGGTTTGCACGCACCAGTCGGGCTGGGTTCCCGGTGAGGTCTTCAAATAGGCTTCCACCCGTACTTTGGCCACGCCCATGCGATAGAGATCGATCTTCTTGGCTGCTCTCTCGGAGAGATCAATGATACGGCCGTGAACGAAGGGCCCGCGGTCGGTGATGCGTACCATCACGGACTCGTTGTTGGCAAGATTGGTCACCCGAACGATGGTCTCCAGCGGCAGCGTCTTGTGGGCTGCGGTCATCCCGGCGCCATCGTAGTAGGAGCCGTCGGCGGCGCGATGTCCGCTGGGAGCGTACCAACTGGCCATGCCGGTCTCCACGAACTCCGGTCTCCCTCTGGGCACGGGAATCGGAGTCCGGTCAGAGCGCGCGGCGTTGCTCTGCTGGCCGCCCAGCGTTGGCGGAGGTGGAGCGTAGGGATGTTGCTGGCGGTGATGGCAGCCACTGGAGAGCAGCATCAGCAGGCTGGCAGCGATCCAGCCGGCCAAGGCTGGCTTTGGTCGCTCACCGCGCCCCATGGGCCGGCGGCGACCGGAGATGCTTGCCCTCTGGCCATCCGGCATGCCAGCCATCGATGGGCTCCCTTTGCTCAACATCCAACCTTCATGATTCGTGGCAACGGTTCCCGTCGTCAACGCCGGAGCCGGTGGTGTGTGCCTAGCTGGGTACCTCAAGGGGCTGAGGCTCCGGCCGGCTTCGCTTCTGGGATCCTGTTCAGGCCAGGGCGGTTATCGATTGTTTGAGATCAGTCAGGGCCTCTTCGCCGGCAATCTCTCCCAGCCGGCGATAGCACTCGAATTCGGTCTCGGTAAACCACTGGTTGAGTGTGGAGTCTTGTGGGAACTCAGGGTGAGCCATGCGGTGGTGAAGAATATCCGCGGTCTCCGTGCCGGTGATGGAGGTTTTGATGTAGATCACACACCCCATGTACCTTTCGGGCTTGTCCGTGCCGGGCTTGCCTGCGTGTTGAGCAGAAGCGCCTGGCGGCGCAGGATAACGAATCGTCCCGCACACGCAATGCCGCTGCGAGAATCCAGTCACGTCGCTGGGCAGCAACGGCTTGAGATCGAGCTTGATCTCCGCACCGAAGTCAGTGCGGCATTTGGAGATGGCGTTTCCCAGATCCTCAAACTTCGGTCCCGGATCCATGCCTCCGTCGCAGATGACGATCAGGCGGCAGCGACGCCGAACGAGTTCATACAAGCCGAGGTTTTCGAATCGGCCTCCGTCGCAGAGGCAGACATAGTTCTGCGTGTCGTTCGACAGCCCAAAGAACTCCTGAAGCAGATACCACAACCCAAAGACCGGTGTGGGCCTTCCCTTCTTCGCCGGCCACACCCTGTGTCTTCTCGGATTTGCAATCCACCAACTGAGACGAACATTGAACAGCGTCATCAAGAAGGCAAGTGCGGGCTGGGTGTTGAATCCCCGGTTCGGGCTCAACGCCGCGCCGGAGATGGCGGTGCAGGTTGGGAGCGAGACACCCCCACCCATGTAGGCATACTCCCTTGTCGGCGCATAGCCGTTCAGGCGGGTCTTTGACTCTCGCTTGCTGATCTGGCCCATACTTCCCGCTGCGGTCCAGGCGACGGAGTACCCGCTGTAGAGTGGCGTGAAGGCAAAGCTGGCGCCCTTCCGCTCCTGCCATCCGATGTCTTCCCCGGTGGTGAGATTGAGGGTGGAACAGAAGATGGGGAAGGGCCCGTCATACGCTGATCCGCCGAAGCGCTTCGGCAGAAACTTTGCCAGCCGCAGCCCGGAACCGTAGACGCGGGTTTCGGTATGGTCGTCGAACCCGGTGAACGGATCCGGTATGCGATTGGAGTTCGACGCACCCAGGTAGGCGCGAGCCAGGCGATTGCGATAGAACCCATGCATGGAAAACTCATTGACGTCCACACGCCAACCGAAGAAGAGCAGAAGAGCCAGAAGCACGAGAAAGATCCATAGAGGCCTGGCCTGGGTCTCCAGGCAACTCAGAACTCCGGCACAGGTGACCAGCAGGATGAGCACGCAGATCGGAGCGCCGACGATCCCGACCAGATCCAGCAACGAATAGCCAAAGAGCGCCTCCGGCTTCGGCCTTCCGTCCGACTTTCCTGACGCTCCGGCATACAGGGTTGCAGCATGCGTCAGCGCGGCAAATCCCAGCCCCACAACAGATTCGAGATTGGATCGGGAGAGGAGCCACTGGAAGATCACAGGCCCGCCTCGGCAGATCAGTGCGAAGATGACCCATACCAGCCCAAGGATTCCGCCCCAGCCTCCGAATCGGGCGAGCCACTCTCTTCTTGATTCCGTATAGTAGCGCCCCAGGACACCCACTTGCAGCCGCAGCGCCAGAAAGAGCATGAAGTAGCAGAGCGGAGGAGCGCAGATCGCCAGAACCATATTGGCGTCGAATGCCGGTTCACGCTTTCCATAGGATTCTGCG
Source organism: Granulicella sp. (assembly GCA_027335345.1). Taxonomy (GTDB): domain Bacteria; phylum Acidobacteriota; class Terriglobia; order Terriglobales; family Acidobacteriaceae; genus Granulicella. The sequence continues at coordinate 17,689 of DAHWOF010000169.1, forward strand.
GTGTGGTTCTCTTGAAAGCTTCCGGATGGATTCTTTACGGAACTGCTGACTCTGGACGATCCCCTTCCCAGAAACTGATTGGCCTGTTCCGCAATCCGGGAGGCGTCTTGCCGTAAGGTCTGGCGATGGATTGCAATCTGATACGAACTCAACCAGACAAGGCCTGAGAACAGGAGAGCCGTGAGCAGCGCGATAGAGACGGCAAGACACTTCGAGCATCCTCGCCGGGAGGTGAGTCGTTCATATTCCGATCGGGCTCTTCCGCCAAACGTCACAGCGAGTAAAAGGCCCAGCACATACGCGCTGAAACTGAGGATGACAAAGCGTTCCAAAGGTCCTGGCACAGTAGAACCGTGGGCGCTGGTGATTCCGAAGGCGAGCAGGTAAGACGCAAATGCTGTGGGCAGCACCAGCCATAGAAGCACCCCGCGGTTCCCCAGAGGGCCAACGAAGAAGGACGCCAGGCAACCGAGATTCCGCACGCCCTCAAGCGGGGCGGTGATGTCATTCAAGGCGATGGCGGTACGAATACACGAGGCTGCAATGAGGATCACAAGCGAAGCTCGCAGCGACAAACTGAGCGCCGAATGGGTGATGGAGAAGGCGTCCCACGCAAACGGGGAGATTAACAGCCGAATGGCGAACAGGCAGCAGCCCAGAAAGGAGAAGAGCACAATCTGGTTCAGGAAGGTGTTGCGAAACCACGTCGCCAGCATGGTCCAGGTATCCAAGGAGAAGAGCCCACGTCTTGGCGTCAGGTAACTGGCGTAGCGGCGCAGCCAGTCGATCGGTTCCGGGCTTCTGGAGGGCCCACCCGACGCAGCCGGGGCTACAAGACTCTGTTCCACTGAACAGAGGCCACCCATCGTGGGGGCGGCCGTATGGCTCTTGCCTTCACGAAAGATCCAGGCCGCAAGCCACTGATGGATATACCCGCCTCCGGAGACCGTCGAGAGATAATCGAAGCGGCCGAGCACTTTGCCCGCGGCGAATGCCTGCAGGATGCCAAGGCAGAACGTCGCGCTTCGGATTCCGCCTCCAGAGAAACAGAGCCCGGCAAGCTTTTGCTCTGCGGCAACCTCGTAGACGTCCTTTGCTCTGGCCTTCTGATCCGCTGCCTCGCCCTCTCCAGCCTCGTCACTCCAAGCCGGCTGCTCCCCCGCACCGTGTCGGCTGATGAGGTCTGAGATTGTGTGATCTTCACCGTCTGCATCAGACAGCTTGTTGGATCTGCGGAGGCTCAGCTCCTTCTCCAGCATCCACTTCCCCGGAGTGTAAGAAGTGAGCGCAGCCAGAGAAGCCTGCAAGCGCGGATTTTTCTGCAACAGAGAACATGCCTCGTCGTCGGAGAGCGCAGTTTTGCGGATTTCTCCGTTTCTCTCTCGGACGTCAGAGAACAAGATCTCCGGAGTTACTCCCAGAAGTGTCCCGTCCTGTCGCATGGACTTGAAGGCATTCCAGAGGCGGCTCACGTAATTGTCTTCCATGCCTTCTTTTGCCTCACACTCTCCGTCCGGAACGAGGGGAAGGGAGACAAGGGAAGAGTACAGTTCTCTTGCAGCGGACCATGCTTGCATAGCAACAATCCTTTCTGACGAAGGTCACGGGAGGAGAATGGATGTTCCTCATGGGACCGTATAGGTAAGCACTACAGCCGAGCCGTCCGATTGCTTCACCGAAAGCGCCAGGTCCACGTTCGTTCCGGGCGGCACATCCTGGCTCACAGAGACTGTAAAACGAAGAGATGTCTCGGAACTCGCGGTTACTGTGGCCAGCAAGCTCCCGGGCGGGGGAACTCCGCTCTCGCTGGTAACAGACGTAACCTTCGCGCCCTTCAATCCTGCGCCCGTGATGGCGCCCTGGATCGAAGAGCCTGCGCTCCAGGGTTCATCGCCCATGCTCAAGGTGTAACCCGTGTCCACGATGTAGGAGTACGGGGAACTGGTGGTCACGCTCTTGTCAAGGGCGGTCTTCATCACGGTGAAGAGCAGATCGGTACCGGAGGCGATGCTGGAGCCCCCGATGGTGGCGGTGAAGGGCAAGCGTGAGTCCGATGCGGCGGTTGTGTCCACCTGGACAGCGGTGAACGGGGAGGAGGCGGCCTTCGGGGAAGAGACTTCAACTGCGATTGCGCCGCCGGAGAGAAAGCTCCCGGTCAGCGTCCCTGAGATCGAACTCCCCTTCGCCCACGTGCTGGGCAGGTTGCCATTCGCGATCTGAACCGAAGCAATGCTGGCCGGAATCGTCGAGACATCGACTGTCATGATTCCCCCAACCAACACCCGGATTCTGTTCAAGCTGATGCGGTTGAGAAGGTCGACGTTCAGGCAGTCTTCCGCCGACAAGGAATCCGTGGGCTCGGTCTTTCCCCCGGCTGCAGGCTGGAGCGATTCGGAGTCACTGGAAGACGTGATCGTCGTACACGGATTCGGAGGCTGCTGGTTCTTTGGCGTGCTTGCCGCCTTCGCCTTCAGGATGGCGTAGGCCCTCTCGTAGCGCCGCACGGAGTTTGCCAGCGCGCATTGGGCGGTTGTCGTAGAGGTTGTAAGGCAGCGCTCCGGCTTGATGATGCCCATCCTATCGATGTCTTTCATCAATTCATGGATCGGATCCCCCGACTTTGTCCACAGGAAGCCATGCCTCGCTGCTCCGGATTCATCCTCAAAGAGCAGTTCACTCGGGTTGAAGAAAGCAGCTGGCGCATCGCGGTAGATCTTCTCCAGGGTTGGGGTTAGAAATCTCTCCAAGGGAAAGAACGCAATCACGATATCCGCGGACTTTGCCGGAATGACGTGATTGGTGCGAAATCCGATGTCATTGAGCAGGTTCAACTGTGCCTGGGAGTTGTCCGGCCAGATTATTCCCAGAGCCGGAACCACGTTGCCGTTGAAGGCGGCGACACTGGGGGCAAAGAGGTCACTCGCCGTTGAGAAGGCGAGCGCCCCCGCTGTCGCGCCGACAGCCGTTGCGATGTGGATGAGAAAGTTCCTCGCGCTCCACGCCTGCGCATCCTGAAAGTCGGTTCGAACGGTGCGCACCTCGGCGCTGGCGACTTGGGAGGGCTTCGTTTGCGTCTGCCACTGCTCCTGTGGAACATCTCCGCCCCGCGTCAACCCAGCGAATAATCCGCTGAAGAGCCATCGGCTGTAATCAAGGAAGATGCTCTGGAGAATCACTCCCTGCCGCGGGTCCCGATTGGATACAGTCAGAGAGACCACGGCATATCTTGAAGCAACCTCCTTACCAAAAGTCCGCCTGGCGACCCGGTAAGGTAGGACCATGGCCTCAACGCTCACCGTGCTGGAGAGAGTGCTCACGGTGGTTACGGGAATGCCATCCTTATCGGCAGCCCCGGCGACAGCGTCACCAACGGCGGCAGCGGGAGTGGGTTTGGGAAGGGTTGCTGGAGCCTGGCAAGCTGCTGCCTCCGCCAGAACACTGCACACGCCAAAACCGGATGCGAATAAGACGTGAGTGAGCTTCATCGCGAACCTCCAAATTGACAACTTGGAGTGGCCCCTGGGTGACCCGACGCATAAGTCGCTTGTCGAAAGATACGACGCTCAGGGTAATTCGGAGTCAGAGCCTGGGATTCGAATACGGATGATGCTTGAGGAATTCAGGTGAATGGCCCTTGAGGTTAACAGAAAGACAACGGAAAAAGCAATCTCAAATTTCGGCTCAAAGTTCGCTTTCGAGGGGGCCTTCGTCACTCTTCGCGCAAAAAAACGCAGGCCGGGGAAGAGTCTCTTCGCCGGCCGGGAGTTTGCTGGGAGGGATCGGTTCGGATCCCTCCTTCTTAGAAGGACTCGCTGATGGTAAAGCGGAAGGTCTTGCGTGGCTCACGCAGAACGTAATCCGCTCCGTAATATTGCAGCGCTTGCTGGTAGGTATAGGCTGCCGCACCCGGCTCGGTAGCGAATGGGAAGAAGTCCTTGAAGCACTCCTGGGATGTGCCCGAACATACCGAACCGCTGGGAGCGACGATCTGCTGCGGTATCGCCCTGAACAGCCGCAGCGGGTTATACGCGTAATAGATCTGGAACGGCGCATTGATGATCGGCATCAACACCTGCAGATAGAGCCCCGTGGACATGCGGGGAACGATGTTGGTATGAGGCACGTCCTTTAGGAACTCGGAGTAAGGCGGCAGTTGATAGCCTTCCAGACATTCTCCATTGACCACCTCCGGGCAGCCGTAGGTGGGGCTATTGATCGTTGAGAGACCTTCCGGACTCATCATCAACTGGTGGGGTTCCAGGTTCATGGTGAGACCAAAATCGTCGAAAATCGCGAAGGTGATCTGATTGATGATCGGGAAGCGGTACTCCAGGTTCGTGATGGCCGAGGTATCGCCACCGATCGGCGCCAGACGGTAGATGGGCAGCGGAATCTGCACATCGCCCAGAGCCTGGTCGGTAGGATCACGGGGAACGCCGGTTCCATCCGGATTGGTCAGGTTGAACATCACCTTGGTGGGCATGAAGGTATACGGCGAGAGAGAACGGATGTCGAAGCCGCGCAGATCGTTCTCGCCGCCGTTGTAGATGCGAGCAAAGGGAGGCGCCACCTGGCCGCCGAAGCCGGAGATGTTGGCTAGCTGAAACCGATAGGCAAAGACGTTGTGGCCTTCCTTGTCGATCCTGAGTCCCTTCATGGGGAAGAACTGCCGCCAGGCGACCACCGGAGAGTAGTACTTCGTGTTGCCGCCCATGCCCGCAAATTGGATGGCAACGCTGAGATCCTTTCCGTTATGAGGACCAATGGGGCGATCCAGGGTGCTGAAGCTGAAGCTGGGAGTAAGGACGGAGGTGACGATGCCGTTCAACTGGTTCGGACCCTCGATACCCGAGCGGAAGGCCAGAGTCTGGAAGACGCTGAGCGTGTTCTGGTTGAACGTTGTGATGCCGGAGCTTGACCAGGAGTAGGCGACCCCAATGCGGGCTACGCCGGTACGGCGGAAGAGCGTGCGCAGCGCTTCCGTGGTTTGGACGGTCAGGCCCTTGGCCGACTGATTGAAGTTATTCAGCAGCGACTGCTCAGCCGTGGCCAGGTTTTGATTGGCGCCGGTGACCGAGTAGCTCTTGGAAGGGTTGAAATCCGTCTTGCGATCGAAGACCTGAACGCCTAGCGAGATCGGCTTGTTGCGCAGATAGGGCTCCGTGAAGCCGAAGCTGAGATTGCGCTCCAGGTCGCCGATGTTGGCGGTGACGTTCAGCGTCTCTCCAAAGCCAAGAAAGTTGTTGGTTGCGTAGTTCACTCCCAGGAAGGAGCCGGAGAGTCCGCTGACGCCGCCATTGATGCCAATCGAATTCTTGCCCTTTTCGTGGAGCTTGATGAGCAGGTCAACCGTGCCCGCGTCGGTGTTCTGTTGCGTCTCCACGTCCTGGTCGGTCTTCAGGGTATCGAAGTAGTCCAACTGATTCAGACGCATCAGGGAGAGGTCCACCAGGCGGCTGTTGTACACCTGGCCCTCTTGAATGAGCATTTCGCGCCGGATGACCCGGTCCCGAGTCAGCGTATTGCCGGTAAACTCGATGCGCGAGACGTAGAACTGCTTGCCTTCATCGATGTCGACGTTCAGGTAGATCAGATGCTTGGCCTCGTCGATTCGTGGAATCGGAGTCGGCACCATGTTGATATAACCGCCTTCGCCGTAGGCTTTCTTCAGATTATCGATGCCTTTGGCAAAGAGTCGTGCGTTGAACCAGGTGCCGTCAGCCTCTGGAAATAGCGCGCGCAGGGCCTTGGCGTTGCGGTAGGACTTGTTCCCGGAGAAGGTGATTCCGCCCAGACGGTAACGCTCACCCTCTTCGATCGGGATGACGATATCCACGCGCTTGCCCTTGGAGGGGCGCAGGGTGAATGGGTTGATGCCGCCCGCGTTGCGGACATGGGTCCGGGGCTCGCCGGTGATGGCCTTGAAGTAGCCCTTGTCGCGGTAGGCTTCACGCACGCGATCGGCGTCCTCATCCAGCTTGCTGGCATCATAGGTGCGCGGGAACAGGTCTTCGAAGATGATCGAGTGCGGAATCCCGATCGGCTTCAGGTTCGCCATCGCTGCCACCAGTTGACGGTGGGAGAGCGCATGGTTGCCGGTAAAGGCGATCTTGCCCACCTTCACCGTGGGGCCTTCCTTAACGACGAAGGTGAGCGCGACACGCGCCGGAGGAATCGTCTTGACCTCGGTCTTAATGGTGGCGAACTGATGGCCGTGCTCTCCGAGCATCTCCTGGAGCACCACTTCGGCGTGCTTCACCCGGGTGCGGTCAAACTGGCTTTCGACGTTCAGGCCTACGTGTTCCTTCTTGAGGCGGTCCATCACGTCGGAGGCCGTGATGGAGCTCAGGCCCTTGTAGTTGATCTCGCTGATGGTGGGCTTCTCGCGCACGTACACCAGCAACTGCAGGCATCCCTTGCCCTGCACCTTCTCAATCCGCACAGTGTCGAAGTAGCCGGTGTTCCATAGCGAATTGAAGTCGCGCTCCACGACCGAAGGGTCATAGACATCACCGGCGTGGCTGAAGAGCCGTGCGACGATCGATTCCTTGGGGATACGACGGTTACCGATCACTTCCACCGGGCAGAGAATCTGCGGCGCCGAGGCTGCAGAGAACGGAGGGGTGACCTGGACTTGCGCTGCGGCCGTCGCGGAGTTGACCGGCGCCAGCAAAATGGCCAAAGTAGCCAGACCCGCCGCAACACCCAGACGGGAGAACCTCCAGCCTCGGGCAGGGTTTACGACACGATTCAGGCCGGAGCGGCTTTGGCCAAAGCCAAGGATGCCCATTCGGCTCGAGCGCGTGCGCACAGGCTGGGACAAACACTTCATGGAGCTTGCGCTCACTCGGATTCCGGTAAAAATAACCACACCCTCACTGCTCTTTGAATCTGTCCAAGCTGGTTGGACATGTCAGTTGATACCAGCACTGCGAAACACCAAGGTAGAGCTTTGATTATAGGCGACTGGAAGCAGCCCATGCGAACCCAAACTTCCGTCTGAACCAATTAATCAGAGAACTTCTGGGGTTTCATCAGAGAACTTCTGGGCCGCCAGGCGTCGAATCGGAACGCTCCGAACCCCACCGCCCGCCCTCCCCCTGCCCATTTCTGGAAAAAGTCGTGCTTTTCGACCGTTGGTTGCAGTCCCCGCGGTTTGCTTCCGGCGGCTTGCCGTTCCCAATGGGCAGTCACCATGCAGCCGGGAGGGGCAAATTCTGTCCGGTCCAGGTTTTTGGCCGAGCGCTACCGCCGGCTGTACGGTTGGGTGACCGCGAGCAGGTTGGCGCTGCTCAAAAAGGAGGCCAATGCAGAGGCCAGACGCGGCTCCATTACGCTGACCGGAGTCATGGTGTCCAGGCTCTCCACCTTCAGCATCACCGGAATGGGGCGTAGCCGGCCGTTCTCCAGCGGCAGCCCCCGATGCGGCTCGGCATAGATCAGGGTCAGATTCCGGCTGGTTTCCGAGTGCTGCCGGCATGCCCCATGGTCGCAGACGGTGGAGGCCTCCAGTTCCTGGGTAGCGCCGTCATTGTACGTGGCGGCTGTTAGGTCTACCTCGCCGCCGGCTGTCTGCACGACCATCTGGCCGTGCCAGGTGGGATCCTCTCCCCGCGCCAGATGACACACCTCGGCATCATGGACGCTCTGGGGCGACACGCCCAGCATCACATGCAATTCCGTACCGCCATTCCCGGCGGGCTTCGCGTAATCGCCCCAGGTGTACACCAGCACGCCGAACTGGGTCTCTTGCCAGGTGCGCTGCAGGGTGTAGGCGCCCACCTGCCGGGGCAGCACGGGCTCCGGTTGGGCTATCTTCCAGGCCGATTCCAGATGGTGCTGGTGCACTGCATCCACCCCGAAGATAGCGGACATCGTCAGCAAAACGGCTACTTGCGCCCATACCGTGAACAGCCCCTCGGGTCGCGGCGCCCGCTCTGCCCCACCCGCCGGGCGGGCGACGGCGTTCGGGGGGGGCAGATCCCCGCGCAGCTTGTTGGCTAGGGTAAAGAAGATCGCCAGGGCGCAAGCGAACAGGCAGCCGCCGATGACGTAGTCCGCGGTCTTTGCGTGGTGCTGCATCCATGGGTAGGGAAGGGCGAGCTTGTAGTACACCACCAGAAGGCAAAGCCTGAGAAAGTTGAACAGGTATCCCAACAGCACCGCGCCTGCCACCACAGGGGCGCCCACATACCAGCGAAAGCGGTAGAGATAGCTGACCACAAGCGCTGCCAGGCCGAGGGTTACGGCCCCGCGGATGCCATTGCACCCAGGTGCGATGAACATGCCAAACTCCGGGGTGAACATCAGGCGCAGCTTATCCTGGGTGAGTTGTTCTCCCAGGGCATGGGCCCAGGCCCGGGCGACCATGGCCGAGGCATGTTGAAGCGGCAGGTCCACCCAGGTGCTGAAGCTCTGCGGCACGGGGATCACCGTCCCCATCAGCAGCACGGGAAACCAAGCCGCCTTGAGCAGCCGCTTGCCTCCGAAGAGCAGCACCATGGCCGCGGCGTAGAGCACAGCCACCAGAGGGAGTGGCGGCAGCTCCAGCAGCCAGTGCCGGCGTACGGTCACGATCAGCATCATCTGGCTGCGCAGAAAGACGATGGCCGCAGTGGCCGCCAGCAGGGCAACGCCCCACCAGGAACCATCGCACTCCCAGTCCAGGGCTCGCCAGGCACGCAGAATCAGCAGATAGGAAACCAGAGGCACGGCCATGCCCATCGACTTGAGGTCATCGGTGGTCCAAACGCCGATCAGTGACTGGACCGTGGGCCAGATGGTCAAAAGCCCCGCAGCCGCGCAAATCGTGGCCACGGCGGCGATTCCGGCGGAGTGTCGGGAAGCCGTTTCCATAGGGCTCATGGTCGCAGACCAGACCGGCGAAGGCAATCCGGGTGTGGTTTCAGAGTTCGCTTCCGGGCAGAGAGTGAGACCCACG